>CANRBM010000043.1 GCA_947628855.1 uncultured Clostridia bacterium
TTCATACTAATACCCAAACTCATCGCTGCACGTAACGAAGGGAGAGGTTGGGTCTTTCACTCCAATGTCTGAGATACTAACGCCCGACGTGCAGGAGCTTTAACACACCCCCTGTCCGAGCATCCTCATACCCGTTGTCATTTCGAGCTTGTCGAGAAATCCCCAAGTCCGAGCGCCCCTATACACGGACGGACGTATTGTCCGAGCACAAGGCGCCCCTTCGGGGTCCCCGCAAAATTACGCAGTGATTTTGTGGGGTATTGATTCGGGGTCCCCGCGAAAAGTATTTTCGTGGGGTGATTATAAGGGGAGCTGTCCGCTCCTCGGAGCGGACTGAGGGGATCGTCTTAACGCAACCTCTGTCCGAGCGTCCTCATACCCGCCGTCCGCCTTGTCCCCCGGCGACTCCGCATTGGGACGCGGTTTTACACACTTTTTAGGCGCGTATTCAACCCCACCCTGCCCTTGCGCGCGCAAAACGCGCGAGAAAAATAAATTTTACAAATTTATGCTTGCATATTTACGTCAAAACTCCTATAATATTGTAGGCTGAAATAAGCCCGAGAAAGAAAATAAAAATAAACCCTTTTGGAGGAATAATTTATGGCAAACGTAAAAGTCGCTATCAACGGTTTCGGTCGTATCGGCCGTCTCGCATTCAGACAGATGTTCGGCGCAGAGGGGTATGAAATTGTCGCTATCAACGACCTCACCAGCCCCAAGATGCTCGCCCACCTCTTGAAGTATGACTCGACTCAAGGCAATTATGCCAACAGCCACACCGTCACATTCGGCGAGGGGACTGAGACAGAGCCGGGCTACATCGTAGTTGACGGCAAGAAGATCACCGTCTATGCAGAGAAGGACGCCGCAAATCTTCCTTGGAAGAAACTGAAAGTGGATGTCGTGCTTGAGTGCACAGGTTTCTACACCTCAAAGGATAAGGCGCAAGCTCACATCACGGCAGGCGCCCGCAAGGTCGTCATCTCCGCTCCCGCGGGCAACGACCTTCCCACAATCGTCTACAACGTCAACCACACCACGCTCAAGCCCGAGGACAACATCATCTCCGCGGCAAGCTGCACTACAAACTGCCTCGCCCCCATGGCAAAGGCGCTCAACGACTATGCGCCCATCCTCTCCGGCATTATGACGACAGTCCACGCCTACACGGGCGACCAAATGCCTCTTGACGGACCGCAAAGAAAGGGCGATCTGCGCAGATCCCGCGCCGCGGCGATCAACATCGTCCCCAACAGCACGGGCGCGGCAAAGGCTATCGGCCTTGTCATTCCCGAGCTCGCAGGCAAGCTCATCGGCTCCGCACAGCGCGTTCCCACAGCAACGGGCTCCACGACGATCCTCATCGCAGTCGTCAAGGGCGAGAACGTCACCAAGGAAGGCATCAACGCCGCAATGAAAGCCGCCGCAACGGAGTCCTTCGGATACAATGAGGACGAGATCGTCTCCAGCGACATCATCGGCAGCCGCTTTGGCTCCATCTTTGACGCAACTCAAACAATGGTCTCCAAGATCGACGACACGACATATCAAGTGCAAGTCGTCAGCTGGTACGACAATGAGAACAGCTATACCTCTCAAATGGTCCGCACCATCAAGTACTTCTCGGAGCTTGCGTAATTTAAGCGCGTCGGTTCACAAAAAATTAACTGTTACAGCCCGTCAAAATTTGACGGGCTGTAATTTTTGGCAAAATCCCCTACTAGAACAGGGATAGCGTTAAGCTACGACACAGCGAACGGCTGGAATAATGATGCTAAGACTAGGGGATGTTTCGACAAGCTCAACATGACGGGTAATATAAAGTGTCATTCCGAGCGGAGCGTAGCGAAGTCGAGGAATCCCCCTGTTATACCCCAATGTCGCTCAGACAAAGGTAAAGTTAATCGCTCACACAAAACGTCCGCCAATATCAAGCTCTTACGCAGGAGTTCATACCATACACACAATCAAAAAACGCGCGAACTAGTGACGAAAGTCACGACGTTCGCGCGTTTTTAGCTTGGGGTGCAGGGGACGAAGTCCCTTGCCGAGGTGTGGGGTGGAACCCCACATAAAACTTACTTGTCGAATTGGGCGTCGAAGTTTTCGAGGGCTTTGACGGAGACGGCGAAGCAATCCGCGAGGCACTCGGGGTTGAGGTTGTCCGCGGTGTCGTACATGGTGTGGTAATAGGATTGCAAGACGTGGTTCATAGCGGTTATGCCCGCGGATTTGAAGCCGTACTTATTGAAAGCGGCGTTGTCCGTTGCTCCGCCGAGGGGCGGGACCCAGGTCTTGATGCAGTGGATATTCAGCTCTTTTGCCGCGTTCATGAAGCTGTCGCAGACTTCGGGGTCAGACTTGACGGTGCCGTTGAGGTCGCGGTAGTTCACGCCAAGGTACTCGCTCTCGTGTATTGTATCGAAGGAGTAGATCCATGTGGGGACGTCCTTGAAGTCGTCCTTATGCTTTTGAGCCCACGCGAGCGCGCCGCGAAGACCCGCCTCCTCACTGCCGGAGATTATGACGCCGACCTCGGTATGCTCAAGCTCGATACCTTGATCCTTGAGCGCTTTGAGAATGGAAAGCCCCATATAGCAACCCGTGAGGTTGTCGTTTGCGCCGTCAACTATACGGCGTTCGTCCCACATGAAGTAGAGCATGACGAGCGGGACGGCGAAAATAAGCGCAACAAAGCCCGTGATGAGCATAGGCTTGCCGTAGAGGTCCATCATAGTGTATATAGTGCCCGTGACGGGGGCGCAGTGCGACTTGACAGACGCTATGATGTTGAGCACGAGCCAAATGATCGCGCCGACTATGCCGAGGACCTGTATCGACGTATGAAATTGACTGCCGAAACGATAGTGATATGGCCAGCACCAGACCGCGTCGGGATGCCCGTTGAAGAACACCCTGCCCTTGACCTCGCCGCTGCACTTTTTGACTATGGTCACGTTATGCCCCGTAGCGGAGGGGAAGAAGGGGTCCACCAACTTCTTGTAAAAGCCGAATTGAATGAAGAGTATCGCAAGTCCCAGCGCTATGAAAATTACGCCCAAAATAGGCAGGCGGAAGAAACATACCATGCCGAGAAGCGCGAACGTGACGGTGAAATACAAAAATCCGAAAAACGCGTTCGGGTTTTCCTTGAACTCCTCGACGTCTGCGCGCTCCGCCCCGCACTGCTCCTTTGCGACTTGCGCCATATATTCGCAAGCCATCTTTTCGCCCTCGCTGCCGGGCGAGCGCTTTGGCATAGTGCCGCAGATATGCGCTATCTCGTCGCACATATACTTTGCGCTGTCTTTCTTGTTGTCAATAAGCGATTGAAGTTTTCCCATACAAGTCTCCCTTAGATAAGATATAATCATTATACAAAACAAAAACGGATTTTTCAATATAAAATAAAAATAAAAGCCACGATATGCGGCTCATTTTTTGATCTTTGTGGTACCGACAAAAAGGATGCGTACTTTAGCGGGTCTCAAGCGGCGTAAAACTGCAAACAGTCACAAAAACCAATAAATTCAAATCCCGTTTCGAAATATTTTTTTGTGCAATGCTATCCGCGCAAATTGCCTATGAACTTGTACAGCAGATCATAAAGAGTCCGCGCGTCCTCGGCGCTCAGACTTGTGCAAGCGGCGACTGCGGCAGGTATGGGCAACGCTTTTGCCCTCAGCGCCTTGCCCTCTTCCGTAAGCGAAACGGCAAGCACACGCTCGTCGCTTTCGAGGCGAGTGCGCGTGACATAGCCCTTCGTCTCAAGGCTTTTGAGCAAGGGCGTAAGCGTCCCGCTGTCCAGATACAGCTTGTCGCCGAGCTCCTTTACGCTGAGGCTGTCCTCTTCCCACAGCGCCATCATCGTGATGTATTGCGTGTAGGTGAGGTCGAGCTCCTCAAGCAACGGACGATATTTTTTGATTATCTCTTTTGAGCACACATACAGCGGAAAACACAGTTGATTGCTCAATTTGAGCGGATCAAACCCATATTCTGTCATATCCATAAAATTTGCCTTTTTCCAAATTTGTCGCGAAGCGTACTTTTCAGCCCTGATTTTTCTTCTCTTGCTCATATGCCGCGAGCACGGCTTTGGTCAGTTGATGCGCGCAGGATGTGGGTCGACGTCCGCACCTCACTCCCGAAAGTTTTGAAACAATCTCGTCCACGCTCATGCCCTCCACCAAAATAGGGATAGCTTTCAAATTGCCGTTGCACCCGCCGTAAAAGACGACGTTGTGCACTTTGTCGCCATCGATGTCAAGCGTGATGAGCTGCGCGCAGGTGTCCTGCGTCCTAAATTCAAAATGCGTCATAAATATCCTCCGATTTTGCTCTCGGCTGTTGAGAGCCTACCTACTAAATGTCGCCGTACTGAAATTATTATTGTACGCAAATTATTTTGTCAAGCCTTTTAAAAAAATTTTTCGTTTTGCCGCGACTTTTAAGTCGCTTTATCGTAATGATATCGCTTGCATTTTCCCCTCTTTAATGCCAAAGCCGAATGCTCCCGCTCCTTTATTTTGCGCGACTTAATATTTATTTAAATTTAGTCTGGAAATTTTGCATTTTATATGCTAATATATTGTCACTATGTTGGTATGCGGATATGAAAAGTTTTCAATGGTCGATTTCGGCGACAAGATAAGCTGCACGGTATTCACGGGCGGCTGCAACTTACGCTGTCCCTTCTGCCACAACGGCGCGCTTGTTATAGGCGACATAGGGGCACAGCGCGAGGACGAGGAGGAGATAATAGACTATCTCTCAAAGCGCAAGGGGCTTGTGGACGCGGTTTGCGTGACGGGAGGCGAAAGTACGCTCCAACCCGACCTTGCCCGCTTTCTCGAGCGGGTGCGCGCGCTCGGCTACATCACAAAAGTGGACTCAAACGGACTGCGCCCCAAGGTGATAGAAAGTCTGCTTGACGCGGGACTTGTGGACTATATGGCAATGGACATAAAAAACTCCCCCGCCAAATACTCCATGACCTGCGGGCTGGAGAGCGTGGATCTTGACGCGGTGAGCGAGAGCGTGCATATAATAATGCGCAAGGCGAAAGACTATGAATTTCGCACCACAGTGATAAAGGAATTTCACACCTACGAGGACATGCTTGCAATAGCGGAGTGGATAAAGGGCGCGAAAAACTTCTATTTTCAGCACTACGTGGACAGCGAGGGGTGTATATCGCACGGCTATCACGCCTTTGACAAGGCGGAAGTGGGCGAGCTTGCCAAAGCCTTCGAGGGCAAAGTCGGGCATATAGGTTTCAGAGGTTTCGACTACTGAGCGATGAAATAACGGACGCTATACGGGAATATGAGCGAATATACGCACAACAAGCGCACGGCGCGCGAATATCTAAAGGAGCTTGCCACCCTATTTTTTATCTTTTTCAAGATAGGGGCGTTTTTGTTTGGCGGCGGATACGCCATGCTCTCCCTGCTCGAAACGGAACTCATTGAAAAAAAGAAGTGGATCTCAAAAGAGGAGCTCGGCGACATTTTTGCCATTGCCGAGAGCACTCCGGGGCCCATATCCGTCAACACCGCGACCTTCATAGGTACAAAGCGCGCGGGAATTATCGGCGGCATAGTGGCGACGCTCGGGGTCATCACTCCCGCGTTCGCGATAATCGCCGTGATAAGCGTCATTCTCGACCTCGTGATAGACAACAAGTGGGTGGATTTCCTCTTCCGCGGCATACGAATAGGCGTGCTCGTCCTCATTTTGAAGGCAGTACTGTCCTTTTTCAAGAGCATGAAAAAGACGCTGTTTTCCTTTGCGCTTATGGCGATAGCGTTCGTGCTCGTATTTTTTGTCAAAGCGGACGTCATCTACGTCATACTCGGCACGATAGCGGTATGCTCCGTTGTAGTAGCGTTTTCGACAGTGTATACAAAGCGCAAATATTTTGTGCTCGGCACTCCCGAATACTACTCCGCGCGCAGCGGCAAGGCGCTTGAAAAGGACGAGTATTATTCCAAAAAAGCCGTGGACAGCGGCTATGTCAGAATAAAGTCGCCCTCCTCTCGAACTTGCGACGGCGCCCCCGCCCTCCGCTCTTTAAACAGCGAAAACGGCGAGGCCGAAATTGCGAATGATGACGGCATAGATCCGCAACAAAAAAATCAAACCGCAACGAATATCCCCGATACGCCCAACAATGCCTCGGACGAAAATATTTCGGACGCGTCTGCCGATGACAGCGGCGAAGGAGGTCAAAAATGAGCAACCTCCTTCTGTTTTGGACGTTTTTCAAGATAGGGCTTTTCACGATAGGCGGCGGACAGGCTATGATCCCCATGATAACAACGGATCTCGTGGATATCGGCGCTGTCTCGCTTGAAGAGGTGCTCAACTTCATCGCCATAGCGGAGAGCACCCCGGGGCCCTTTGCCGTCAACATTGCGACATACGTAGGCATGAAGATGTCGGGCGTCGTGGGCGCGCTTGCGGCTACGGCGGGAGTTGTTCTGCCCTCGCTCATCATAATTTTGATCGTCGCAAAACTGCTCACGGGCTTTATGAAAAGGAGGGCTGTCGAGGACGTATTCTCGGGCGTACGCAGCGCGGTGACGGGGCTCTTGCTCTCCGTATTTTGTACCCTGCTCCTCAGCGTCCTGCTCGGCGTGAACGACGTCCTGTCCTCAGACAGCGTGTCCCCCGATTGGATAGGCATAGCCATATTCGCGGCAGTCTGCCCCCTTTCCTTCATCAAGATAAAAGGCAAAAAGTTGAATCCGATATTTTTCATAATCATCTGCGCCGCGCTCGGCGTGCTCTGCTACGGCCTGTGCGACTACTTTGGCATCGCGGTTTAATCACCCCGCAAAATCACTTCGTAATTTTGCGGGGACCCCGTATCGCTCGGACAAACATTTCGTTAAAAATGTGGGCTGCTCGCACACACTGCGGCAAGGAGCTCCACGGAGAATCAATACTCGTCGAGGAAGGTGTGTTTGACGCCGTGGCGGTCCTTGTAGGCGAGGATGGTGGCGAGGTGGACGTTTTCCGCGCTGCTGAAGATGTTCTGCTCGACCTGCGAGTCCGTCTTTTTGAGCGCGCGGATGAGCTCCTTTGTCTGCCGCCTTTTGGAGCCAGTATTTGACGTCTTGCACGCCTCCGAGGTGCAGGTGTCGGTGAAACGGCAAGCGCATTGGATAAATCCGAGGTGGTAAAAATCGCGCCACGCCTTGATGTCGTCCTCGCGTATCAAGTACATGGGGCGGATGAGCTCCATGCCCTCGAAGTTTTGACTGCGGAGCTTTGGCATCATAGTCTGCATCTGCCCGCCGAACAGCATGCCCATAAGCGTGGTCTCGATTACGTCGTCGTAGTGGTGTCCGAGGGCGATTTTGTTGCAGCCCAGCTCCTTCGCCTTGCTGTACAGGTATCCCCTGCGCATGCGCGCGCACACGTAGCACGGCGACTTGTCGATGTTGTAGACATTCTCGAAAATGTCCGACTCGAATATCGTGATGGGGATATTTAGCACGCGGGCGTTGCGCTCTATTATCTCGCGATTTTCCTTGCTGTAGCCGGGGTCCATGACCAAAAACACAAGCTCGAAAGGAAATTTATTGCGCCGTTTGAGCTCCTGAAACAGCTTCGCCATAAGCATGGAGTCCTTGCCTCCCGAAATGCACACCGCAATTTTGTCCCCGGGCTGAACGAGCTCGTATGTGGCGATAGCCTTGCCGAATTTGCTGAAAAGTTTGCGCGCGAACGCTCCGCTGCGCAACCCCGCCTCCACCTGTGCCGCCGTATCCGACAGCATGTCGCTTATGTGCAGCCTGAGCCACTCTGCGTAGCCGCCCTCGATGTTGTACGCCGCATACCCCTGCGCGCACAGCTCCTCGGCGATGTCCTCGCTGATAAGCCCCTTGGCGCAGCACACAAATATTTCCTTATCCCGCGGCAGATCCGCCTCCGTAAGCCGCTGCGCGGGCACGTTGACAGCGCCCGGGATATGCCCGCACTCAAACGCGTCCTCGTCGCGCACGTCAATCACGATGTATTTGTCCGCCTCTCGCCGAGACAGCTCCTCCACGCTTATCCGCATACTCCTTCCCTGCCGTTTTTGCAAAAATCTTTATCGCCCAAATTATAAAATATCCCCGCCGCCCTGTCAACAAAATGCGAGAACTCGTGTCTGAGACAGCGCTGTAAATTTTAGTATAAAATGCAAAGGAAAATCCCTTTGCATTTTATGTCGACGTTGTCGGCGTACAGATGGTGCGCGGCGAGCGCGATGGTCAAGTGAGCCAGCTGAGAGTGCCCTCGTTGTAGCGGATTTCATAGTACCGCGTGACATCTTTGCCGTTTTCGTCAACGATCTTGACTGTACTCCTATCGACGGTGTTAAGCACGCTATCCTGCGAGTCATCCAGCACAGCGTTCAGCTCATAGGACAATTCGTGACCGGAAAGGAGCCCTGTTATCGTGGCTTTGCCGTGATCCCTGCCGTATATGGGGCTTCCGCTTTTACGGACGGAGACTGTTGCGGTCTTTATGGTGAGCAAGCGCGGCGTTATTATGATGACGCTTTTTGTCCCTACAAAGTCCAGCCTGTTTCCTTCGGGGATATGTGACGCTTTAACACTCTCGTCGGCGATTTCGTAGACGGGGAGTTCCCCGGGCTCGGTCAAGCTACCCACAAGAGCTATATCTACGTCTTGTGCTTTCACATCGGGCGGCAGCACCATGATAAAACTTTCGCAATTATCTTTGAGCGTCGCCTCCTTGCCGTCGTATCTCTTTGAATAGGTGGAGACCATCACCTGTATCGGCGATTTGACTCTCAGCTCGCCCGGCGTCCACTCCACTTCATAATTGCTTGTGCGGTCAATGCCCTGTTCATCGACGACAATATACTCGGTCACTTCGTTTTTGCGCGTCCCTACATTGGTATATTTTTTCTGCACATTGTCCCAAACGTCCGTTATTTCGGACACCTCTGTTGACGAAAGAACGGTGAGACTGTGCCCTTCAAGCAAGCCCTCTTCGCCGGAGCGCGTTTTGGCGGTGGCGCTATGTTCGAAATATTTCCCGCCCTCGGTGTACACCCAAGTATTATCCCCCGACGTCGCGGAAACCTTGCGCTTTGCTATCGTAAGCGGCGTCCCCGCGACATTGTCGGTGATGTCATAATCAATAGAAACGTCGTCACCCAATCCGAAAGCGTTTCTCACGACAAATTCATATTGGAAAGCACCCGACATAGCCATGTATTCGCCCGCTTGCGTCACATTGTCGAAATTTTTAACGAGGATCGAGTGGAAAGACAACATTCCGTCTCCGCTTAGTTTGATTTCGAAATCGGTATCTTCCAATTTGTACTCGCCGTAGGCGTTTGCCACTGCCCCTTCGTTTACTGTGTGACATTTGCCGTCATATATCCACTCCCAACGCGCGCCTGCTTTTAGACCTATCTCTACTTTACGCGGATTTATGACAGCCTTGCCGTTGAGCCACTCGATATTATAGTTGCGTTTGTACACTTTGCTGCCGTCCGCATTTTTCTTGATGGTATAATTATCTACGTCATTTGAAAGGACATTATCATAGGTGCCCGCCGAGTAAAACTGTTGACATTTTATAGTCAACGTTTGTGCAAGGTCTGCAAATTTTGTTTGTGACAGATCTGTATACTCGTTGGAAAACTTATAGCTAGCGTCATAAAGCGTCTCAAAGGAGCCTATTTGTATGACCATATCGCGAGGTTTTATCAAAATAGCCCCTGCGTCCCACGTTATCTCGTAATTATTTGAGACGTCTACGTCCCCGTTCGCGACTATCCAATTGCCATCTATGGGCGTGTTTGGATATGCGCCGCCGTCCTCCTTGACGTCCTCGAAGGAAGGATAGAAACTCTCCGTCCCCGATTTTACGACGCTGTGCCCGTCCACAAAATCTATTTCGCCGCTGACATTATATTCTTCTTTTGAATGAGTCTGCCCGTCATAGACAATGTCGTCGCTGCCCGTCGTGAGCGTGACCGTGCGCCTCGTTATCTCATATGTGCCGAATTTCACGGTTATATTGTAATTGCCCGTGACGTCCTTGCCTTCTCTCGAGGGCGCATATATCTTGTAGCCCTCATTTTTGTCATACACGTCGGTATTTTCGGCGACATCGGCGACATTCGTGAATTTTTTGAACGTTATTTTCAGTTCCTCGCCTTTCGCGAGGCCGTCTCCGCCATAGGAAACGTCTTTAATGTCAAATCCGTGCGGCGTGGCGTCGTACATGACGGACGTATTGGCGGTCGAGAGAGTCAGCTCCCGCTGCGTCACGGTCAATGTGCCGCATATCTGCGATATGCTGTAGCAATCCGTCACTTCGTCTGCGCCCGCCGTTATTTTTATGGTATATTTGAAATCATTGTTCACCGAGCCGCAGTCGATCAACACATCTATGTCGGTAGTATGTACGCATTCAAGCTCCTGTCCCTCGACGAGTCCCTCGTTTTCGTCGCCTTCAAGCGGGATCACGGTGTAATCCGAAAGCGGCGTGCCGTCGTATTTTCTGGATCTTGTCGCGGTCGTAAGCGTGACGGGTCTTTGCTCTATTATCAATTTGCCGTTATTCTGTGCCGCAATCTTATAGTTGTTTGTCGTATCATCTTTGCCGCCGTTCTTGGAAACTTTATATTGGAGTTCAAACGCTTTGTCGCCGACTCTGTTGAGCGCCGCGCTGTTTTCAACAGACAAGCTCTCGCCGTCTGCAAGCCCGTACCCCTCGCCGTCGCTCTGCTCGGAACACGAATAATATTCGCCATCAAGCGTACCCGCGCCCTGCTTCTTTCCGTTGTAGACAAGCGATTTGTCCTTTGTTATCGTCACATTCAAGATGCGCTTTTTGACGATTATCGTGCCCCATGTCGTGGTGACGTCATAGTCCAATTTGGTCACGTCGGTAAGCACTCCGTCTCTCATCGCCATTATTTTGATTTCGGGCGCGTTTTTATATCCGTCCTCGTTTGCCGCGGTCATGTCCTCATACGTCAGCTCAAACTCGTCGCCCCCGACAAGCAACCCCTCGAGATTGGATATGGCAGCCTCACTTGTTCTCGGCGCGTTGTTTTTGCCGCTGTAAAAGACGGTCGCATCCTTTGTCCGCACGGAAATATGACGCGGAGTCACCGTAAAAGTGCCGCTTTGATAAGATATTTGATAATTTCTTGTTACGTCGGCGCCGTCCTCGTCATCCACCTCAAAATCAAACTTTATCTCATAAATGTCCACGTCGATAGCCTCAAACGGTTTCGCGACTTTGAGCGTGTGTCCGTCTGCGAGCGAAGTATCTGAAATTATCGAAACGGCGCTTCTGTCAAAAGTGTAATTCTCTCCTTTATACTCTTGCGTACTGTCGGAAGTGGAAAGGAAGAGAGGTCGCAAAGCAATTTTCACTGTCCCCGGCACGACCAAAATGTCATAGTTTTCTGTCACGTCGAGGCCTCCCTCCGTTTTCACGGACTTCGTCAACGGCTCGTTTTTGTATTCGCCGACATCCTTCCACGCGTCGTATGTCAGCGACAAGCTTTGCCCGTTTGCGAGTTTAAGGCGCCCGCTTTCCTCCACTATATCGTAGTCTTCCGCTCCGTTTTGCGCTTTGCCGTTGTAGACTGCGACGTTAGAGCGCGTGTCTATCCTTATCGGGCGGCGCGCTATGTTGAGCGTGCCGTACTCCCACGCAACGGTATAGTTTGACGTGACAGTCTCGCCGTCCGCGGTTATACTCCAACTCTTTGCCGGCTCGTTCGTGTGCGAGCCTACGTCTGTGAATCCTTGATACTCGATGTTTAGTTGCTGTCCGTCGGCGAGGGGCATATTGCCGTCCGTCAAAACAAGCTCGTATGAATTTGCCTGTTGCGCCGCTCCGTCATATATGACTTCGCTTGAGCCCGTCCGCACTTTAATTGGGCGCAACGATATCTCGACGGTCCGATAGTCCCAAGTCACGTCGTAGTTGCCGCTCATATCCTCGCCGCCGCCGTCAACTATCTTCCAGCCTTCCTCGGGCTTATTTTGAGATGTGACGACCGCATTGAACGTCGGGAATGTCGCCTGCACCTTATGCCCGCTCACCAGCTCCCCGCTCACCTCGTCAAAGACGTGTCCCTTGCCGTCGTAGACCATACTGTAGCCCTGTGTAGCGAGGTTGATGGCGCGCTTGGTGACTTCGAGGGTGCCGTAATTTACATTTTCATAGTCTATGTCATAGTTTTGAGTCACATCTTCGCCGCCGTACAAAACCACCGCCTTGAATTTGAAAACGTTTTTTGTGGGAGCGCAAGCGCCATTGAGAGTCGTTACGTCGCTTATGTCCGTCGCCGAAATAACGTGCCGCGCGATCAGCCCTTCCGCGCTGACTACCGCAAGAGAGAAGTCCTGCCCGTCATATATATGCGTACCGCTTGCAGTGCTAAGCGCAAGTGGTCTCGGCGTGACTGACAGCTTGCCGTAAGTATTGAATTCGTCGACCTGTATATAGTTTTTAGTGACGTCAACGCTCCCGCGCATAACGGTGACCGTAACGCGATTTTCAGCTCCGCTTTCCGATACGTTCTTTATTGCCGTACGGGTTTTAATGACGGTCCCTTCGCCCTCGGCAAGTCCGTTTCCATCGCTGTCCGCGGCTGAGACGGCGTACTGCTCCGAAAAATGTTCCTCTCCGTCGTAGGGAAACGTCGCGTCCTGCGTCACTATATGCAACTTGCGGCGTTTCACTTTGATCTTGCCAAACGAATAAGTCGCGTCATAGTTGTCGGAAACGTCTTTTCCGTCCGCGTCCACGATCTTTATGTCGGGCGCGTTTTCATAGCCGTCCTCGTTCGCTTGAATCATAGTTTGCTCGCCGTAGGCTATCTCAAATCTGTCCCGTCCCACAAGCAAGTTCTCGGCACTTATTATCGCCTCGTCCTCAGATGGAATATTCGGCGCGCCGCTGTACCACCGCTCGTAAGAGCAGGTCTTTACCTCTATCTTGCGCTTAGTCACGGTGATTTCGCCAAAGTCGCGAGTCACGGCATAATTTTGAGTGATATCGGCGCCCTCTTCGTCAACTATCTCAAAGGACGGAGCATATTGATACACATCGGCGTATAGCGCCTTGCAAGGCGACGTGACCTTGAGTTCGTGTCCCTCGACGAGAGGAGTACTTTCGGATGCCCGCACCTCGCCGAATGTGCGCTCCTCTCCGCTGTATTCGACAAAAATATCCTCTGTCGTGACAGTGACGGGCCTTTGCACTATCTTCATGGGCGCGAAATTTGTTGTGATATCATAGTTTTTCGTGACGTCGTTTTCGCCGTCGTAAATGGCGATATTCGCGGTATTTTGATAGTTTCCGACATTTTTCCCCGATATGCAGTCTGTGATCATAAGCGTATGCCCGCCCGCGAGAGTTGTGCCGTCAAGAAGCTCTCGGCTGTCGTAAACATGCTCCTGTCCGTCGTAAACTATGTCCTTTGGCGCCGCGCCCACGCTCAGCTTGCGGCGCATTATGTCCACATTGCCCGCGACAAGCTTAACGTCGTAGATATCGGTAATATCCTCCCCTTCCTCGTCGAATATCCTGCAATCGGCGGCGGAGTTTATGTGCGTCCCCGCCTCTTTAAAGGAGTCCGCCGTCACTTCAAAGGTATGCATAGGCAGCAGCCCGTCGTCCGCTTGCGCGTCCGCAAACGAGTGCTCCTCGCCGTCATATTCTATCTCTGCTGAGGGCATAGTGACCGTCACGGGACGTTTGACCACGCTCAAAGTCTTGTCCTCGGGCAAAAATTCGTATGAAGAGGTCACATCCTTGCCGTCCTCGCTGAACACGGCGATATCCTCCGCGCGGAAAGTCACTACAAAATTGCCGTCCGCTCGGCTGACGTCATAGTCGCGCACTTGCAGCGCGTCTTTATAAAGCAGGTCCGCCCAAAACACAACGTCGTCGCCGATGCGGTGAGAGTCGCCGAAGACCTTGACCTCCACTTTTTTGGGAAGTATCTCAAATGCATGCGGCTTGCCGACTCGCGTCGTGCCGAATACGGACGCAGTCACCGTGCGGCATTCATAATTGCCCGCATACATCGGGCGCTCCCTCGACCATTCGAGGGCGCCCTCGGCGCGATATTCAAATGACACGTCGCCGAAAATGCACTCTGCCTCAGGCAAAAATTGCTCGCCGTAACCCATTTCGGAGGGTATGGAAAAATCATAAGCGACGCCCTTTATCCCCATCAAAGTGCCACTCAAAGCAAACGCGAAAAGAGTGACCGCCAGAATTAGGAAACGAAATTTCCACAAGCCGTCGTAGATCTTTTTGCGCTTATAAAGTTTTTCCTTATACTCCTGATACAGCATATATCCCTATTTCCATTTGATCGTCAGTGTGCCGAATGCAAGCTCTACCTTGTAAAGTCTGGTGACGTCGTCGCCATTTTCGTCCACTATTCTGTAAGTCAATATCTCGTTCGGTCGCGAGCCCGGTCCCGATTGTCCTTCGTCAAATCGGACGTCAACGATCTTGTGACCCGTAAGCAGTCCATCGCATTCAAATTCTTCGCATTTAAGCACCTTATCCGGATCGTCCGGGTCGTACACTGCTTCCGCGCTTTCTGTAGTGATTGTAAGCGAGCGCTCCGTCATTGTGAGGGTGCCGAATATGAAAGCGTCCTTGTCGATATAATATTGCGCAGTCACATCATTGCCGTTTCCGTCCACAATGACCGCGACGCCATCGCCGAAACTGAAAGTATTTGCCCGAGAGCCGAATTGGAACCAATCGTCGAAGTCCGCCGCTTCTGTATTTATCTTGTGTCCGCTCAAAAGTCCCGCAGAGCCCGCCTCTGTCGCCAACGTCAGCTCTTTACATTGTATCGGCTTGCCGTTGTACTCCTGCTCCGAGTCGGCGCTCTTCAAGATTATGCGATGTATGTTGCAAACTTCGCAAATGCCGTCGCCGCCGAAAGTATGCTTGCCCGTAGGCCGGATATCGCGCTCGATCTCCTTGTGACAGATGGTGCAGATGTTGTATTCGACGCCCTTTGCCCCGCATGTTGGAGCCTTCCTCTCTATCCACTCCACGCTCTCGTCAAACTCGTGCTCGTGAGACCACGGATAGAACCCCTGCAAAACGTCGCTCGGCACGAGGCTGGGATCTATGGCAAACCACGGTATAGCCAAAAACGGATACATTTGCGGCGGGATAGAATGCCAATCGAAGTTTTTCCAGAACGCCGGCGGCATATCCTGCCACGGAATACTTGCGTATGGGAAGTCATCAGGCAGGTCGGTCCAACGGAAATTCCGCCAAAATTCGGGCGGCATATCCTGCCAAGGTATGCTTTCGTACGGGAAGTCACTTGGCATGTTCTCCCATTTGAAATTATCCCAGAATCCCTCGGGCATGTTGCCCCACGGTATCTTTTCGTACGGGAAATCTTCGGGCAAGCTTGTCCAATCGAAGTTGCTCCAAAACTCGTCGGGCATCTTGTCAAAAGGCAGATCCTCGTATGGGAAGTCATTCGGCAAATTGCTCCAATCAAAGTCTTTCCAAAATCCTTCCGGCATATTGTCCCAAGGTATGCTACTGTAGTCGAAATCTTCGGGTAGTTTGCTCCAATCAAAGTTATCCCAAAACTCTTTGGGTAGCTCATCGTACGGTAGCTTGCTGAAATCAAAGTCATCGGGGATGTTGTTCCAATCAAAGTCGTCCCAGAACCCCTCGGGCATGCTGTCCCATGGTATTTTGCTGTAGTCAAAGTCAGCGGGCAGTTTACTCCAGTCCAGGTTATCCCAAAACTCTTTTGGTAGTTCGTCGTACGGCAGCTTGCTGAAATCAAAGTCCTCGGGGATATTCTCCCAATCGAAGTTATCCCAGAAATCCTCGGGCATATCCTTCCAAGGTATGCTGCTGTAGTCGAAATCTTCGGGTAGTTTGCTCCAATCAAAGTTATCCCAGAAATCTTTGGGCAATTCGTCAAAAGGCAGTTTGCTGAAATCAAAGTCCTCGGGGATATTCTCCCAATCGAAGTTATCCCAGAAATCCTCGGGCATATCCTTCCAAGG
>CANRBM010000044.1 GCA_947628855.1 uncultured Clostridia bacterium
CCTAATAAGGATCATCAGATTATTTTTTATTGATAAATTTGTGATATTATTTGCTACTTACGGCGCAAAATGTCACCCCAACAATGCTACAGACAGACCGCAAAAGATGATCAGCGACAGAGCGTCCACTATAGTTGTGATGAACGGAGACGCGACGGCGGCAGGGTCGAGGCGACACTTCTTGACGAGCAACGGTAGTAGGCATCCTACGACCTTGGCGATGACGATCGTGCAGAACATTGCCAGAGCGACTATGGCGCTACGCACGGGCGTATAGTCATGATATCCGAATATCAAATTGTCGATGAGCATCAATTTGGCAAAGCAAGCGACGGCAAGCGTTAGCGCGAGCAATATGGAGACCCGTATCTCTCGCCACAGGACTTTGCCCGTATCCTTTGTTGACAATTCGCCGAGCGCCAGCGAGCGGATGACAGTGACGGAGGCTTGCGAGCCTGCGTTTCCGCCTGTGTCCATAAGCATAGGTACGCAGGCGAACAGCACGGGGCTGATGGCGTTGAGTCGCGACTCGAAGGTGTTGAGTATCAAACCCGTAAATGTGGCGCTGACCATCAATATCAACAACCATGGTACTCGATTTTTCCATATGGAGAAAACGCCTGTTTTGAGGTAGGGTTTGTTCTCGTGCAACATACCTGCCATAGCCTCGACGTCCTCGGTATTCTCCTCCTTGATGACGTCCATAGCGTCGTCTACGGTGACGATGCCCACAAGTCGTCTTTCCTCGTCCACAACGGGTATTGCGAGGAATCCGTAATTTGCGATCGTACGGGCTACGTCCTCCTTGTCGTCGGCGGTGTGCACGTATATCACGTTGTCCTCCATAATATCCCCTATTCTGGCGTCGGTCTTGTTGAGCATGAGATCTTTTGCGGATACCATTCCGATGAGTTGGTTGGCGGAGTCCGTGACGTAGCAGGTGTAGATGGTTTCCTTGTTTATGGCTTGTTCGCGGATATGATCAAAGGCGTCCTTGACGGTCATGTCGGGCAAAAAGCGCACGAACTCAATGGTCATTATGCTGCCCGCGCTGTCCTTTGGGTACTTTAGCAGTTCGTTGATATAGGCGCGTGTTTCACTGTCGGAGAGCGCAAGCAGACGTTTCACCACGCTCGAGGGCATCTCCTCAACGAGGTCCACGGTGTCGTCGAGGAAGAGCTCGTCCATGACTTCCTTGACTTCCTTATCCGTCAGTTTGCGCAACAGTTTCTCCTGCGTATCGCTGTCTATCTCCACAAACACGTCCGCCGCGAGGTCCTTTGGCAGTATGCGGAAAAGGATGGGCAACTCGTCATCCTCGGCACTTTCAAACACGGAGGCAAGGTCAGTTTCGTTCATAGAGGACAGCAACGGCTTTAGCACCGAATATTTGCGTTCCTTGAGCAATGCGAGGATCTCGTCGTCCTCGGCGATACGTCGCGCGACCTCTTCGGGCACCTCCTTGATGATCTCCACCGTGTCATCCACGGACACGTCGTCCATGACCTCTTCCAACTCGTCGTCGTGAAGTCCGGCAAGTATGGTCTTTTGCAACGATGCGTCCAGCAACACCAGCACTTCGGCAAGGAAATCGCTGTCCAAAGCGCGACAAAATGGCAGGATGTGTTCCTCATCCAGCTGCGCCAGCAACTCCGCCGCGTCCTCCGCCTTTTTGACGGTAGCCGCAACGCTTTCATAGTCCTTATTGGCTAGAAACTCCTTGATATTCTCGTCCATTTCTCACTCTTGCGCAAAATTGAAGTGCGAGGACGCGGAAAAATTATCAGAAAACGAAAAACGCCGTTTCCGATCGATATCCCGTATCCTGCTCGTTACTTCGAACTTTCACAGCGTTTTCCTCCTTTAATTTGTTCTACTTTAATGTATTATAATTTTCAAAAAATGTCAAGCGCATTGACGTAGCTACTAAGCGCCCGCCGACATTTTTCGCCAAAAACTTTTTCCCTTCCTAGCGAGGAGCTCTCTCCTCTCCGTGATGTTGTCAAACAGCCCGTCAGAACTTATTTAAAAGCCTTAAACGAAGAAATAATATAGCAGGCTTTCGGCTCGTTGACGGAAAGCTCTCAATAGTCTACTGCTTTTTGCCTAACGCCCGCACTCGTGAGGTTTGTCAAATGGCACCTTGACAAAGATGTGCTCGTAATTTTGTTGCTGGGTTTCAGACGATGGAATCATAGTCGATTTTATTATCTTTGAAATAATACTGCCTGTCGCGCTCGTTTATTTCGCGTAAAACGCGGCACGGGTTGCCGACCGCCACGACGTTTGCGGGGATATCCTTTGTGACGACGCTCCCCGCTCCGATGACGCTGTTGTCGCCGATGGTGATACCGGGCAATACGATGACGCCCGCGCCCAGCCAGCAGTTTTTGCCGATATGTATTGGCATATTGTATTGATAGCCCTGCTCGCGCAACTCGGGCAAAATCGGGTGTCCCGCTGTGGCAAGCGTCACATTCGGGCCGAACATTGTGTGATCGCCCACATAGATGTGCGTATCGTCCACCACAGTAAAATTGTAATTTGCATACACGCCTTTTCCGAAATGCACATGAGCGCCGCCGAAATTTGCATGAAACGGCGGCTCGACATAGCAGCCCTCGCCGACTTCGGCAAGCATTTCTTTCAGCATAGCGGCGCGCCTCTCGCCTTCCGAGGGGCGAGTCATGTTGAAGTCGTAAAGTCGCTCCAAACATTTTGTTTGCTCTGTCATGATCTCCTCGTCGCCCGGCAAATAGAGCTCGCCCGTATGCAACCTATCTTTCATCTTTGTCATTTTTCTCCCTCCTTTTTTGCGCATATTTGTCCAATTTTCGCACCCATACGTATGTTATCTCGCCGAATTCATTGTAGGAATATTTGTATCCCAAAAAGTCCCAAACGTCGATATGATCCTCGTGTATCTCAATGCTGTTTTCTCTTTCGGGACAATAAAAAATGTCGCGCCCGCCCGCGTCCCACAGCATATTGAACTCGCTGTCAAAATAGCGATTGGTCATCTCTCCGTGAACGAAGTAGCCGCTCTTAAACTTATAGATCCCGAACATATCAAGCTCCGACGTTACGTTGATCGCTTTGCGTATTTTGTCCGTCGGCAAGTCTATTATGACGATATCCGACCATAGACAAACTATCAGCACGACCCCATCCAACAGCACACGCTCCGTATTGATAACGGACAATTCCGTGACAAAATAATACTTGCGCGAGTATGCGCCGCATAACGTTATGCAATAGACGGCTTTGCTATTGTCATTCTCGACATATATCGCCTTCTCTGCGGCATCTGTTGCGGGCTTATCCTTGTCGACATCACCCACTTTCTCGATCGTTATATTCATATCCCGCATTTACGCCTCTTTATATTTCACATTTATATTATACTTTATTATAATTCAACGCTCCGCATAAATCAAGACCGCCCGACGCATAAAACGACCTGTTCGTTTTTTTGGCGCGTCGCTTTTAATTAAAGCAAATACGCACGTGTAGAGCGGCGCGTCTTTTTCAATTAAATCGCGCACATAAAACGTTACTGTTTTGTGGGGCTTATTTTCCCCCTTGCGGACTTTCAACCTGCTTTCTCACGTTAAGGCAAACGCTTCCCCTCTCTATAAAAGTGGCAAGTGCTTCCCCTCTAAATGTTAAAATTATGCTTAATACTCTCGCTCATTTGCTACAAAAGTTGACAAAGATAGTATAGTAAAGTATGATATCAAAGAGGAAATTATGTCGAAAATTAAGAAAAAAATCATAATCGTGTCGGCAAGCATACTTGCGTTTATAGTCGTCGTTTTGGCGGTAGCGTTGCCTATCATTTATACAAACGGCATGCTCCCGACCGTACATCCGCTAAAATCGGCAAAAGACGGGCAGATACGCGTCGCGTGCGTCGGGGACAGCATCACCTACGGCCACGGCATTTGGCAATTCCAAAAGCACAACTATCCTTCCGTCCTGCAACAGCTGCTCGGCGACGAATATTGCGTAAACAACTATGGATATTCCGCAAAATGCCTGTTCAAAGACGCGAATGAGCCCTATACCAAAACAAAATTGTACGGCAAAAGCCTTGACTTTGCCCCGGATATCGTCATCATCATGCTTGGCTCAAACGACACAAAACACTTCAATTGGCAAGGCGCCGACGCGTTTAAGGCGGAATATATCGATTTTGTCAATAGCTATCTCGAGCTGGAAACCGCCCCTGAAGTCTACCTTATCGCGCCTCCCGGCGTATGGTGCAAAAACGGCGACGACATCATGTATCATATATCGGGCAAAGTCATCAAAGACGAGCTGGATCCCGCGATCTGCGAAGTCGCCGAGCAGCTCGGCGTACACTTTATCGACATTTATGGCGCGTTTGAAAACAGGCCCGACCTATTTTCGGACGGCGTGCATCCCAACGAGCAAGGCGCCGCCCTGTTTGCGCATATCGTCTACGACAACCTTCAACTTTAAATGATCTGAAAAAGAAAAAGCTAAGCGCAAAAAACTTGTGCCAAACGAATTTTGAACGCAAAACCAACAATGGCGCGCCTATGCGCCATTTTTCTTCATTTGCATTTAAAATTTTCCCTGTTTTGACCCTTTAGAGGAAAATTTTGCAAAAACCGCTTTCCACCGTTGACAAAACACGAATTGTATACTAAAATCATTATAAGAGCAAATTTCGGGAGTCGTAATATGCTACACAACTGTTTTCCTCAAAGACTGAAGCAGCTTAGACAAGATAAGCACCTACTTCAGCAGGATCTTGCGAAACTTCTCAAGGTCTCCAAGTCCACGGTCTCGGGTTGGGAGGTCGGGCGCAATCAGCCCGACTACGATATCCTCATAGAGCTCAGCATACTTTTTGAAGTGTCCGTAGACTACCTCATCGGCAGACGCAATTATTGATTTCCCATTCGTAAAGATTCTTACGCTTAAACAGCATATCCATACTCGGGAGCGATCGACCTCGCCCCGTTTTTTTTATTCGTAAACTATAAAAAACGTATCCCATGTCAAAGTTTTATAGCTCTCGAGCGCGGCGCGATAGTGCAAGAATACGTCGTTAATAGGTACGCTTAGACAGAGGGAACGTTAAACGCTCGGACAAGGGGATTTCTCGACTTCGCTCGAAATGACAGTGAGAGACAAGGGGATGTTTCGACAAACTCAACATGACGGGAATATTAGGTGTCACTCCGAGCGTAGCAAAGCGCAGTCGAGGAGTCTCCTAGTGCGAAGCAGGTGACCCCCACCACCCGCTTGCATTTGCTCAGTGCCCGCGCCCACCCAGGAGTAAGGGCATAAAGGCACACCGCAAGCTGCTGCGCCACTCCGCTTACTTACCCCCACAAAATCATTACGTAATTTTGCGGGGATCCCGATATCGTTTCTATACCGCGTTGTCGAAGGGAGATGCCTACGCTCGGACAAGGCGGACGGCGGGTATTAGAACACTCGGACAAGCGTTGCGTTAAGATAGGACAATGCTAACGTCAATATCAAGCTCTCATGCGGGAGTTAGTACCATACACACAATCCAAAAAGCGCGAATGTTGCGATGAAAGAGCCACATTCGCGCTTTTTAGCTTGGGGTGCAGGGGACGAAGTCCCTTGCCGGGGCGTGGGGCAGCGCCCCACCTGGAGCACGCGGGGCGAGTTGCCCCCGCGTGGGCCGGTTTTAGTCGTTGAGGCAGGCGATGCCGGGCAGTACCTTCCCCTCCAAAAATTCGAGCGACGCTCCGCCGCCTGTAGAGATGTGCGTCATCTTGTCCGCAAAGCCGAGTTGCGCGACTGCCGCTGCGCTGTCTCCGCCGCCGATTATAGTCGTAGCGTCCGTCTCCGCCATAGCCTTTGCGACCGCGACGGTACCCTCTGCGCACGTGGGATTTTCAAACACGCCCATAGGTCCGTTCCATACGACGGTCTTTGCGCTTCTGACGGCGTCCGCGAATAGCTTTTGCGTCTTGGGACCGATGTCGAGCCCCATCTTGTCCGCGGGTATAGAGTAGCTGTCCACATACTCGACCTCGATAGGCTTGTCGATGGGATCGGGGAACGCGCTCGCGACGGCGGTATCCACGGGCAGATATATCTTCTTGCCGAGTTTCTCCGCTTTCTCGAGCATGTTCTTGCAATACTCAAGCTTTTCGTCATCTACGAGGGAGGTACCGATTGAGCCGCCCTGCGCCTTGATGAAGGTGTACGCCATGCCGCCGCCTATGATGAGCGTGTCGCATTTGCCGAGCAGGTTGTCTATGACGTTGAGCTTATCCGCGACTTTTGCGCCACCCAAGATCGCTACGAAGGGACGCACGGGATTTTCGACGGCGTTGCCGAGGAATTTGAGCTCCTTTTCGATGAGGAAACCGCTTACAGCCGTCTTTGCAAAGCCGTATTGCACAATGCCCGCAGTTGTCGCATGCGCGCGGTGCGCCGTGCCGAATGCGTCGTTGACATAGATGTCGCAGAACTCCGCGAGTTTTGCGCAAAGCTCCTCGCTGTTTTTCTCCTCTCCCGCCTCGAAACGAGTGTTTTCAAGCAGTACGATCTCGCCGTCCTTGAGAGAGGCGACTTTCTTATGCGCGTCCTCGCCCACGAGGTCCGTAGCGAACGTCACCTTGCCGGGGAAATGCTCCTCGAGTTTCTTTGCGACGGGCGCGAGCGTAAACTTCTTCGGGTCGTTTTTGAGCGCCTTCGCGATGTACTCCGCCTTTGCCGCGGCTTGCTCGCTCTCGGGAAGAGCCTCAAGCGCCTTCTTTTCCTTCTTGTTGAGGGAGAAACCCTCCGTAAAAATGTTGTGAGGCTTGCCCATATGCGAGCAGAGGATCACTTTCGCCCCATGCTCGACGAGGTACTTGATGGTGGGAAGAGCACCGTTGATACGGTTTTCATCGGTGATGACGCCGTCCACCATGGGGACGTTGAAGTCCACGCGGACCAAACATTTTTTGCCCTTGACGTCTACGTCGCGGATAGTTTTCTTTGCCATAAGAGATCTCCTTATACAAAATTTTTTTGACATTTTATGCGGTATGTCTGCATTTGCCCACATACTTATAGCATTATAACACAACGCCAAACCGTTTTCAACAATCAAACGCGGATAAAAAAATATTTTTCGTCGTATTTCCAACGCGACATCGGACACAGAGCGTATGGATATTCCAAACAAAAAGCATAGGAAACCGTGACAAAGTCAACGTCAACCTTAAGCTGTCACGCAGGATCTTGAACATTGCAAAACAGTCAAAAAACGCGAGCGACGGCAAAAATTGCCTAGCTCGCGCCTTTAGCTTTGGGTGCAGGGGGTGAAACCCCTTGCCGGAGTGTGGGGCAGCGCTCCACAGATATATCACTTCACGATCGGGTCGTCCCAATGGGGGTCGCCTTTGACGCCCATAAGTTTTGTGACGGTGGCGGCGACGTTGGACAGTCCGAAGTTGCCGTCTGCTATTTCGCAGTCGGCGTTGTAGACAATGAAAGGCACGACGTTGAGGCTGTGCGCGGTACGCACGGTGATCTGCCCTTTCTTGTTTTTCTCCAACATCTCATCGGCATTGCCGTGGTCGGCGGTGACGATGAGGGTATAGTCGTGCTTCTTGACGACGGGGAGCAATCTTGCAAGCCCGAGGTCAACGGCTTCTACGCCGATTATCGTCGCGTCAAGGTTGCCCGTATGCCCTACCATATCGCCGTTTGGATAGTTGCAGCGGATGAATTGATATTTGTCGCTCTCTATCGCCTCGATGACCTTATCCGTGACTTCGGCAGCTTTCATCCACGGACGCTCGTCAAAGGACACCTTATCCGAGGGCACTTCCTCCCATGTCTCCAGCTCGTCGTCAAACTTTTCGGAGCGGTTGCCGTTCCAAAAATAGGTGACATGTCCATATTTTTGCGTTTCGGACACGGCGTACGACTTTATTCCCTGTTTGACAAGCTGTTCGCTCAAGGTATACTTGATTTGAGGCGGCTCGACGAGGAAACGCTTCGGCAGTTTGAGGTCGCCGTCGTATTGCAGCATGCCTGCGTACTTGAATTTTGGCATGGGACCGCGCTCGAAACAATTGAAATCGTCGTTGTCGAACGCCATAGATATCTCTATCGCCCTGTCTCCGCGGAAGTTGTACAGAATTACGCTGTCGCCGTCATTCATAGCGCCTACGGGCGTCCCGTTTTCGGCGATGACGAATGCGGGCAGATCCTGGTCTATCACGCCCTCGTTTTCCTTACGATAGGTCTCGATAGCCTCCGTAGCGCTTGTAAACTGCCTGCCCTCGCCGTATACGTGCGTATAGAAACCCTCTTTCACCATGTCCCAATTTGCGAAATATCTGTCCATAGTGATCTTCATTCTGCCGCCACCCGAGGCGATACGCGCGTCGAAAGTCGCGTCGTTCAGCTGTTTCATCGCCTCTTCCAGAGTGCCGACGTAGGTGAGCGCGGATGTCGCGGGGACGTCCCTGCCGTCGAGGAGTGTGTGTACGCGCACACGCATTATACCCTCCGCCTTAGCTTGACGTATGAGCGCGAGCAGGTGCGAGATGTTGCTGTGCACATTGCCGTCCGAAAGCAAACCGATGAAGTGCATCGTGCCGCCGTCCTTGCAATATGCGGTGAGCTCACGCCACGCGGACGATTTGAAGATAAGCCCGCTCTCTATCGCCTCTTCTACGAGCTTTGCGCCCTGCGAGTAGACCTGCCCGCAGCCGAGAGCGTTGTGCCCTACCTCGCTGTTGCCCATATCCTCATCGGAGGGCAGCCCGACCGCGGTGCCGTGCGCCTTGATGTAGGTGTGCGGACATTCTTTGAGGAGCATATCGAGAGTAGGAGTGTGCGCCATTGTGACCGCGTCGCCAAGCCCTGTCTTTGACTTTCCGACGCCGTCCATAACAACAAGTACAAGATTTTTCATATTAAGTCACAAATATTTGCGCCCCCTCGGAGCGCGCGTAAACTGCGCGATAAGGACTTTTATATGTCAATATCGCTGAGCTAAACTGCTTGTTATGACATTTGCGCGCCTGCTTTCACGGCGCGCAAACGCAAAATTTATCTCAATAATTGACGACTTTGGAGAAATCCTCCGCCTTCAGGGACGCGCCGCCGATGAGCCCGCCGTCTATTTGAGGCATAGCCATAAGCTCCGCCGCATTCTTGGGGTTCATGCTACCGCCGTACTGGATGCGAACACGGTTCTCCGCGCACTTGGGGCAATACAGCTCAGCCATGGTGTTGCGGATGATGGCAATGGTCTCGTCCGCGACTTGAGCCGTAGCCGTCTTGCCGGTGCCGATTGCCCAAACAGGCTCGTATGCGATGACGATATTGTCAAGCTCTTCCTTGTCTATGCCGTCGAATGCCGCCTTTGTCTGTCTGACGAGCACCTCTTCGACCTTGCCCGCCTCTCTCTCATCGAGGGTCTCGCCTACGCAGATGATGGGTTTGAGCCCCGCCGCGAGAGCCGCCTTGACTCTCTTGTTGACGGTCTCGTCGGTCTCGCCGAAATACTGACGGCGCTCGGAGTGCCCGATGATGACGTACTCGACGCCGAGCTCGACAAGCATCTTTGCGGATATCTCGCCCGTGAACGCGCCTTTTTCAGCCCAATGCACATTTTCCGCACCCACATGGATGTTTGTGCCCCTCGTAAGTTCTACCGCGAGAGCAAGATCTGTGTACGGAGTGCAGATGACGACGTCGCACTTTGCGTCCTTGACAAGGGGAATGAGCCCCTCTACCAACGTCCTCGTCTCGGCGAGGGTGTTGTTCATCTTCCAGTTGCCTGCAATAATGGGTTTTCTTGCCATAAATTCACCTCGGAATTATTTTTACTCATTATATCACAGCGCTTTTTCAAATGCAACATTTGGGACGAATAGGCAAAAAAAATACCCAAAAAACATTTGCTTTTAAATCATCAAAATAATGTCCCCTAAACTCCCACGAAATTTAGTGCGCTTTAAAAAAACACGCCTCCTCGGGCGGGAAGGCGACAAATTCAATTCTCCTTTTGAGGCTTTACGCTCTTTCGCAAAAGCAAATTTATATACTGCGACAGCGAACGGTCGTCCTGCTCCGCCTCGCGTTTCAACTCCTTGAGCAGATCGGAATCAATGGTTATGCTTATCTTCTCCTTCAACGGCCTCATAAGTCACCTCGTATGTAGTATATCAAAAATCATATAAATTCTTGACTTATCCTATAAAGTAGGATAAAATACTACCATTGACAAAAAAGGAGAAAATATGCAAAAAATTGTCAAGATCACATCCTCCGACGGCGATCCGAGCGACGCGCTTGCATGCTACTCCGACGCGGGCTGGCGCGTAGTTGAGATCGTGCGCAATTTCGAAGCAGACGACTCATCTTCCTCCTTTGAGTGGACGGTTCTGCTACAGAATGACGATGGAGACGCCGATATTCAAGAATTGGATGAGATCTTACAAAAAGCACAAAAGAAAAACTCGATAAAAAACACCATAGTTACCGTCACGATCTCCGCCCTTTGCGTCATAGCGATAATCGTCCTCTCCCTCGCCCTAAAAAATTTTTTGTGACTTGCTTACCCCGCAAAATCACTGCGTACTTAGTGTAAAACCGCTTGCTCCGCGGAGTCGCTCGGACAAGGCTGATGTCCGTGCATAAGTACGCTCGGACAATGATTTCGTCAATATCAAACTCTCACGCGGAAGTTTCGACATTTGCCGAGGTGCAGGGCTCGCAGCCCCATCTGGAGCGTGCGAGCGAGTAGCCCACGGCTGAATCATCCTCTCTTGGAGACGACGTTACCGTCGAGGGATATGAGTGTGGCGAGGTAGTTTACGCCGTCGCCGATGAAAGAGACGTAATAATAATAGTTTTCGCGATCTCCTGTGATGAGTTTGAGGTAGACTTCGCGCGTTTTGCCCTCCGCCGCCTCGCTCTCGAGCTTATCCTTGAAAGTTTCCCGCGCAATGCTTATGGCTTGGTCTGCGGATATAGCGCCCTCCAGCACATTGCAAAGGTCTATTTCCGAGCTCTGTTCGCCCATCGTGACGGTGATCTTGTCTGGGACGAAAGTGAGGTCGAGCGCGGTCTTGAATTCGCCGTTTGTGCCCTTGTCTATCTTGCCGCTGAGCGTAGCGTCGCTTGAGGCGAGGACAAAATCCACCCCTTCCGCGTCCGCCGCCTTGAGAGGAGTGATCTTAAGTTCGACAAAAGGCGCTACATCCGTGACCTTTCCGTCCGCGATGAAAGCTTTCTCCCTCATACCGCTCTCGAGGCTGACCGCAAAAAGTTCGCTCTCCCCCGCGAGATAGCTTGTCGTGACGCGCGATATGTCCGAGGCGGGCTGATCTTTTTTGTCTCCGTTGCAGGCTGCAAGCAGGAGCATACACGCTATAATGACCGAAATTGCAAAAATCAGAGATATTTTCTTTTTCATATGCCAATTTTATTCGCCCTACGTCCAAAATAGAACATTTGTACAAAGCATTGCAAATTTTGTTTACATATGATAAAATTTAAAAGCGCTATAATATAGTGTTATAAGGGTCTACAATTTACGAGGAAAAAATATGGACAAAGAAAATGATCCTCAAATGCATGAAGATATCCGCGAAGTCATCCCGGATGAAATAGCGTCCCTCTCCGCGGAGGCGGAGCAGTGGTCCGAAAACGACGCGCTCCCGTCCTATGTTACGGACGTAGAAAAGGGTCTCTCGTCCGAAGAGGTCTCCTCTCGCGTTGCCGAGGGGAAGATCAACGGCGATCTGGACGTCAAGACAAAGAGCGTCTCCCAAATATTGCGTGAAAACATCTTCACGTTTTTCAATTTTGTATTTATAACGCTTGCCGTGCTTCTTTGTTTCTGCGTGGATTGGAAGGGCAACATAATAAACGCCCTCGGACAGTTCGGCTTTATGATGCTCATTTTTTTCAACACGGCGATAGGTATATTTCAAGAAATGCGCGCAAAGCGCACGATAGACAAGCTCTCCCTCATCTCCGCGCCCAAAGCTACGGTCATACGCGACGGCAAGGAAGAGGACATCATGATAAAGGACATCGTACTTGACGACATGATGCAGCTCTCTCCCGGCAGTCAGATATGCGCGGACGCGGTCGTGCGCGACGGCTCCATAGAGGTCAACGAAAGCCTCATCACGGGCGAGCCGGACGCCATACTCAAACAGCCCGGGGACAGGATAATGTCGGGCAGTTTCGTCGTATCGGGCAGAGCGAAGGCGCAGGTGGAGCACATAGGCATTGACAACTTCGCAACAAAGATAAGCGCCGGCGCAAAATATTTCAAAAAACCCAATTCGGAGATATGGCGTTCGCTCATGTTCATCGTAAAGGTCATGGCGATAATCATCGTCCCCTTGGGGCTTGCCCTATTCCTCGTCAAATACTTCCTGCAAAATCCCGACGGGCTCTCCCCGCAGAGCTATGTCGTCACAACGGTAGGCGCCGTCGTAGGCATGATACCGAGCGGACTTGTCGCGCTTGCCTCAACTGTATTTTGCGTGAGCGTTATTCGCCTCTCAAAGCGCAAAACGCTTGCGCAAGACCTCTATTGCGTTGAGACTCTCGCGCGCGTGGACGTGCTTTGCCTCGACAAGACGGGCACTATCACCGAGGGCACCATGGATGTCAACGATATACGTCCCATCGGCGACAGGACGGAGGACGAGATAAAGCAGACGATCAAAAACCTTATGAGCGCGCTCGACGACGACAACGCGACCGCGAATGCGCTTAGGGCGCATGTGAGCGAGCTTGAGGCAAGCGGCGTGGCGACATTCAAAGTGCCCTTCTCCTCTCAGCGCAAGTGGAGCGGCGCGCGCATAGACGGCGTAAGCTATGTGCTCGGCGCGCCCGAATTTGTGCTTAAAAACATTTCCGATGACATCAAAGCACAGACCACCGAAATGGCGCAAAAAGGGTTTAGAGTTATGCTTTTGGCGTCATCAAGTGCGGATTTTGAAGGTAACGCCCTTCCCGCCTCGCTTGAACCGATAAGTTTCATCCTCATCACCGATACAATAAGAAAGGAAGCTCCCGACACGCTGCGTTTCTTCAAGGAAGAGGGCGTAGACGTCAAAATAATATCGGGCGACGATCCCGCAACAGTGCGCGCCGTAGCCATGCGCGCGGGGCTTGAGGACTGCGACAATATCGTGGATATGTCCACGCTAAAGACGGACGAGGAAGTCATAGAAGCGGCGACAAAATACACCATATTCGGGCGCGTGCTCCCCGATCAGAAGTTGCTGCTTGTAAACGCGCTCAAAGCGGCGGGACATACCGTAGCCATGACGGGAGACGGCGTCAACGACGTGCTGGCGCTCAAAGCGGCGGACTGCTCTATCGCTATGGCGTCGGGCTCTGACGCGGCGAAAAACGTCAGCTCGCTCGTACTTCTCGACAGCAATTTCGCCTCTATGCCGAAAGTCGTTGCAGAAGGCAGACGCTCCATAAACAATCTTGAACGCAGCGCGGCGTTGTACGTCATGAAAACCATCTACAATATCCTGCTTGCGCTGCTCTTCCTGTGCGTTCCCAACGAGCTGCCTTTCGCGCCGTCCAATCTCACGCTTATCGGCGGAGTCACCATAGGCATGCCCTCCATAGTGCTCGCGCTCGAACCCAATACGGACAGGGTACAGGGGCACTTCCTGCCGAAGGTACTTTTAAACGCCGTCCCCGCGGGACTTACCGTCCTACTCGCGGCGATAGCGGTGATAATCTGCAACAACCGTTTCCTCACTGCGCTAGACGCCAAACAGGAGACGACTATGTTTATGATATGCATCACCTTCGTCGGCTTTATGCTCCTCGCAAAAGTGAGCCTGCCCTTCACCTGGCTCCACTTCGCGACATATGTGCTGATGATAGTCATTTTCGTGGGCGTGTACGTCGTGCCCCTGCCCGGCGACTTCTTCATCAACCTCTTCAACCTCACCACCGACCTCACATGGGATATGGGCAAAGCCATCCTCACCATTTGTGCCATACTGTTGCCCGTCTATCTGGCGATGATATTCGGTTGCGTCATCATCAAAAAACGGTTCGGCGATAAGACCGAAGAGCTCTTTGAGAAACTCGACATCCGCCTCCGCAAGGAAAAACCCCACAAAATCCGCGCTTAAATATTATACGTGGGGTTCCACCCCAAAACCCGGCAAGGGACTTCGTCCCCTGCACCCCAAGCTAAAAACGCGAGCTAGGCAAATACTTGCCGTCGCTCGCGTTTTTGGATTGTTTGCAAGAGCCAAAACTCCTGCGCGTGAGCTTGATATTTATGTCACGTATAGTCTAAGCTCAAGGCACCCCTTCGGGGTCCCCGCGAAAAGTATTTTCGTGGGGTGATTATAAGGGGAGCTGTCCGCCATTGTGAGCGGACTGAGGGGATTGTCTTTACGAACCCTCCGTCTGTGCGCTCTTATACTCGCCGTCTGCTGTGTCCAAGCGATTAACGCAACCCTCCGTCCGAGCGCACCTATACGCGGACTTTGCCTTGTCTGAGCGACCCCGCGGAGCGAGCGGGATATACTCACGTACGCAGTGAGGGCGTGTCCTTACCCCACAAAATCACTTCGTAATTTCGTGGGGTAAGGACACGGGGAACGCCGGAAGGCGAGGGTTGGTCATTTCAATAACTTTGTCTGAGATACTAACGCTTTTCGTGCAGGAGTTCTATATACCTCTGTCCAAGCACCTGCTCTTCAATACGCAAAAATAGACGCCGTTGCGACTCTTGTGCGTATGTGCTTTTGCTTTGAAGAAAGTCACCTAAAAGAAATTGTTATTCCTTGACGGGGATATAGTCTACCGTATCGACGATGTCATAAAGGTCCATACCATTCGCGCGATAAGCTTTCACCAGCTGTTTCACAAAGTATTTTGCGTCGTCCTTAGAGCTGAAAGACATGGCGTCCCCGATATCCGTCGTCCACCTGAATGTGCCTATCATGTCGTAGCCGTAGGGATCCCCGTCTGCAACATAGCATGATGACGAACCATAACGACGACGCGCCCAGTCTGTAAACACAAACCTTACAATATAATTGTCAAACCAACCCATATTTGTCTCCTTTGTTTGTATCCTTTGACAACATTGTATTTTATAAGATAGCAAATGTCAATAGGCATTGCAAAAACATGTTCCTTCCTGCGCCATATGTCCGCGGCGACTCAAAATTCGACCCCATATATGAAAATTACATTTTTCGCCATAGGCAAACTAACGCGTACAACAACAATCGTCCCGCACGATCATGCGTACTTTTTATCTATCTCGCTTGCTTCGCGATATTGCTTGGACACAGCAGACGGCGTTTATTCACCCCGCAAAACCATTTCATATTTTTGCGGGGACCCAGATCTAATACCCCATAAAATCGCAACGCAATTTCATGGGAACCCCGATGTCGCTCGGACAAGCGTTGCGTTAATCGCTTGGACACAGCAGACGGCGAGTATAAGAGCGCACAGACGGAGGGTTCGTAAAGACAATC
>CANRBM010000045.1 GCA_947628855.1 uncultured Clostridia bacterium
ACTTGCCCGTCGCATAGCGCTGGAAAAATTCGCCCACTTGATAAAACAGGAGCACGGCGCATGCCTCGTCAAAACCCTCTATCTCTTGACCCGTAACGCCGCGGAATATCGCAAGCGCAAATGCCCCGAGCGTCGCCACGCACATGAGGAAATTCTCGTCGAAAACCTGTCCGTGGGCGATGTTTCGCGCCGCGCGATACAGCACGTCGTAGCCTATCGCAATGTATATTGCAAGGTACAAAAAGAAGGGTAAAAGCCAGCCTAGCTTGCCCCCGACGGAGGAGGCAAGATCTATGCCTTTGTCCACCGCAAACACCACGATGAACGCTGCAAGCGAGAGCAGTATGCGCAGGCCTATTTTTTTCTCTTTTTTGCTCAAACGGTATTTCATAGCTGCAAAATGATATGTTTATCTCACGATTGTGCAATCGGGCTCTATTTTTTTGATGACCTTCTGAGCGGCTGTAAGTATGCTGTCAAAAGCGGCGTCTTCCGCCTCGAGCGTCATGCGCTGGGTCATAAAGGATATTGTCACGCTCTTTACGCCGTCCAGCTTTTCAATGGCGTTTTGCATCTTTGCGGCGCAGTTGGCGCAGTCGAGATCTTCAAGTCTGAATGTCTTTTTCATTGTAGCACCTCGTTGTTGATTATTTATTTTGTTGAACAAGTGTTCAATCGTTTTTTATTTTTTAGAGCGGACTTTGCCGCCCTTACATACTATGCGGGGAAGGGGCTCAGCGCACCTCGTTGATGTGGGTCAGCCCGCACTCCATAATCTGCATGACGTGATTGTCGTCAAGGCAGTATTTGACCTCTTTTCCGAGCTTGCTGCCTTTGACGAGCTTCGCGTTTCTGAGCACGCGGAGTTGGTGGGAGACGGCAGATACGCTCATGCTGAGAATGTCCGCGAGTTCATATACGTAAAGATCCTTGACGGCGAGACAGCTCATTATCTTCGCGCGGGTCGGGTCGCCGAACACTTTGAAAAGCTCCGCAAGTCCGTACAATGTGTCCTCGTCGGGAAGTTTGCCTTTGACGTCCTCTATAGTGTTGATGTTGTCCTCTGACATAATACCCTCTCTTGAACATTTGAACGATTTTTCAACTGTTCAAGAATATTATATTTGGATTGCCGCCGTTTGTCAATATGTTTTTTCGATATTTGCAAAATATTTTCTGAGGGTCACGGTTTTAAAGGTAGGGCATATGTCATCATGCCTTTTATGAGTAAATTTAAAAATTTTGCCTCTCGCGCGCCTATGCAAATATTTTTGTTGACCCGCGGCAAAACTTGTTTCATAATTATGGCGTAAATAATATATTGTTTTAAAATCGGAGGTCATTATGAAAGTGATATTGCTCAATGGCAGTTGCAGGGCGCAGGGGTGCACATATACCGCGCTTTGCGAGGCAAAAAAGGCGCTGGAGGCGGAGGGCGTCGAGTGCGAGTTGGTGCAGATTGGCACATCGCCCATACGCGACTGTATCGCATGCGGCGGTTGCGCGGGCAAGGGACATTGCGTATTCGGCGACGACGGCGTAAACGCGCTCATAGACAAGATGAATGACGCGGACGGTTTCATATTCGGCTCGCCCGTGTACTTTGCGCATCCCGACGGACGCATACAGTGCATGCTGGACAGGGCGTTCTTTGCGGGGAGAAAGGCGTTCGAGCATAAACCCGCGGCGGTCATCGTATCGGCGCGCAGGGCGGGTACGACGGCGTCCCTTGACGTGCTCAACAAATATCCGCTGATTGCCGAGATGCCGCTTGTCTCGTCGTCCTATTGGCCCATGGTGCACGGCAGCACGCCCGCGCAGGTGCTCGAGGATGAGGAAGGAATGCAGACGGTGCGCAACCTCGCGCACAATATGGCGTGGCTGCTCAAGTGCATAGAGCTCGGCAAGCAAAACGGCGTCCCCGTCCCCAAAAACGAGACGGGCGCCAAGACGAATTTCATCAGATAAACAGACATTACAGCTGACATATGGTCAAAACTATTAAAAATTGCGGAGGGCTGTGCCTTCTGCATTTTCATTGCTGATTTTTTGCACAGAGTATTGACAAATGGTAATAATTTAGGGTATAATTTGAATACAAATTTGATATAATATTTGTGGAGGTAAAATTTATGTTTGCAATTCCCATGACTGCGATAATCCCTATGAAGGACCTTAAAGATACCGTCGCGCTCGAAAAAAAGTGCGCCGAAAACGACTATGTTTACGTCACAAAGAACGGCTATGGCAAACTTGTAGTGATGGACATGGACTATTTCCAAAAGGTGATGGGAGAGTTTATGCTTTCCCTCGCCATTAAGGAAGGTCTGGACGACATCAAAGCGGGCAGAGTGATTGACGGAAAGACTGTGTTTGAAGAATTGGGCAAAAAATATGGCTTTGATTTGAAGTGAACAAGGCGCGACAAGGGAGATTATTATGGCATACGAAGTTATATTCACTACTATTGCGCGCAACGATCTCAATGATACCATAGGATATATTGCCGAGGAACTTAACAATGCGTCCGCTGCGGAGCGTTTGGCAAAGGAGATTTACAACAATATTCAAAACATAAGCGAATTTCCCAAAATAGGGCGAACTTTCGAAGAGTTTTATACGCCTCAACCCTTAAGATGGGTCTTAGCGTCGAGCTACATGATAGTTTATCACTTAGATGAAGAGAGTCAAGCCGTGCATATTGTGCGTATTGTCAGCGCCAGACGAGATTTGGACGCTTTGTTTGATGACGCCGATTGAAAATGGCTATATATTTATAGCAATCGCATTCCGCCCCTTCTTTTTGAAGGGGCTTTTTTATATGCTGAATTTTAGGCGGTATGGAGCGGAAAATATACTTGAAATAGCGACAAAAGTGTACAAAATGGTGAGAAATCTTTCAAAATCAGATAAAACAGTTGAAAAATTCGTATATATAATGTAAAATAAATCAAAGTTCTACTATTGTGCGCGCAGACGCGCGCACGAGGATAGGCGAATGAGCAAGTCGCATTCGGACAAGCATGAGAGACTCGGCAAGTTAAGCGTCGAGTGGCGGGTCGTGAGCGCGGGCGCCCCGGCGGCGCGCAATGTCCTCGCTGTATTTCTTGTGTTTACGATCGTATTCGGTTTGACATTCGGCTTTTTATTTTTCGCAGATATAAAAGTGGGCGCCGCGCAAGTATCCGAGTCCGTGGCCGGAGCCGATCTGCCCGAGGCGGACGGCGCCTCCGGGAGCAATTATAGCGTGGAGAGCATTGCGGTCTCAGACGACGGCACGATAGAGATAGGGTCACTTGCGGGCTTGCTCATTGCCTCATACGCTTACAATTCAAACAAGAGCGTCGCCGATATTTTGAGCAGTAAAATCGGAGGCGTACAAAATGAGAACAAAAAGTCCTTCAAACTTGTCAACAATATTTCGGGCATTTTTACGGCGCAAGATATTTCGGCGCTGAACGCAGCGTTTCCGAGCGGTTGGGGAAAGAGCGCGGAAGGCAATGGCACTCTTGAAAACGTGATCAAAGCCGAGGCGGGCGACACATTGACGATATTAAACAGCCTGTTCGGCGATTTCTTGGGCACTTTTGATGGCAACGGTTATGTAATAAATACTTTCAACCTTATGGGCGGAACTGACGAAACACATAAGGAAAACGCGGGTTTCTTTGCCACTATAGAGAAGGACTCTACCGTCAAAAATCTGCACCTGCGCAACGTCAACGTTGTTGCCGACGGAGTGACAAACGTAGGCGGACTTGCAGGCACAGCGCTATCGAATATAGAAAACGTCAGCGTACACGGCATGTTTAATGTTAAAAATCAAAACGGTTCCATCACCGGACCCAAAACAGCTATAGGCGGGATCGTCGGCGCGCTTGGAAATAGCGGAAACAAGCCTACTCTTATGAAGGCGATAGCGCTGGGCACTATCTATGCAAGCGGTTACAAATTTGTCGGCGGCGCCGTAGGTTTGAATAATTTCGGCGGGCACATAAACAATGTCGTATCTATGATGTACATTTGGTCCGAAAGCGTGACTTTAGCAGGAGGTATAAGCGGCACTACAGAGAATCTTGGTCCTTGTGTTTATCTCAAAAATTCAGTTTGGAAGGAAAAAGAATTAAGCACCGAACCAAGCGACATTACGCCTCAAGAGTATTCAGTCTTATATTGTGGTTCAAAGAGCGGTTATGAAGATGCCAATCTTTATTATTCGTCAACGCAGGATAAACATCTCTTATATGACGCGCTTGACGATTGGAAGGTCGAGAATATTGGAACAGATGACGCGCCGCGCGAGAGCATGAGGCTTTGCGACCTCATAGACGTGTATCTGCTGAAATACAGTTTGCAAGAGGATAGCGTACAAGTCGGCGACATCTCCTACAACGTTTACAAAAAATCGGAAAAAAGTTGGCTTGTTGGAAATGCAAAAGGTACGAATAAGGTAGGAAGTAGGGCAGATGTAAAAGATGACCCGATAATAATTTGCAATCAGCAGGGCGTGTCGCTCTTGAGGGAACTGCGTTTTGCGACTTTCAAACTGACGGCGGACGTATATTTGCCCGCCTCGTACAAGTTTGAAACGTGGCAGGGCGCATTCTTCGGCAAAATTTACAACAACAAAACGGGAGAAAACGACTATGTTGAGGACGGCTATCATATCTACATCAAGGGTTATGAAGGGGAGAATATCTTCGAGCTGACGCCAACGAATGTCCGCACCGTAGAATTCCCCGTCAAAGCGTACTGACGGCGCTGCTAAGACGAAAAAAACAGAACGCATATTGCAAAAGCATTGAAAATGCGAACAAAAGATATACGAGCGCAAAATGAAAGAATAAGAGCGAGGGATATGAAAAACAAGTCAAATGGAAAGCGAATAAGATTTGCGGCGGGACTTATCGTCCCCGTGCTTGTTTTGACGATCACGGCAGTTGTGGTCGGCATATCTTTTGCTTGGCATTCGACAGGAAGTGCCGCCTCCGCGCAAATCATAGATTTTGCCACGCAAAAATCGTTTGTCCTCGATTTTGACATGGGCTCTATAAGCAGCGACAACATGCCGTATATGGGACAGCAAGCGATAGAGATCGACTCGGATAAAAATTTGAACGTTTCGACGGACGTGGACGCGCCGTACTATTTTGTCTCGACTATCGAGATAAGCACGCAAGGGGAAAAGAAAAACCTCAAGTTGCAGCTTGATAACGTAAAAATTTCTAAGGATGGGCGCTATCTCGACGTTTACAATGAGAGCGGGCAAAATGATAAGGCGTTTGACACGGAAACCGTCACGGCGGATAGTTCTACAAAATTTCACAAAACCGCAGACATACACCTTGCGTTTACATGGTTTTTCAAAGCGCATACCAAAGACGTTTCCAACAAAACGCTCGTGGACGGAAAGGAGGGAATGAGGCCGCTAACGTCCTCAAGCGGAGAGACGTGGTATACGCCGTTTGGCGCCATGGTTTTTGGCGAAGGAAATAAGGTGCAAACTTTGAACGGCGAACAAGCGCAAGCGCTGCCGAGCGCCGCGCAGGATATAGCGGATTTTGTCGCGAGCGACGGCGCTAAGTTCGATCTTTACATAGTGTTTGCGCCCGAAAGAGTATTTTGGAGTCAATTTTTCGCTGACGGTAAAATATCCGCCACGAGCTATAACAACGATGAACTTAAAGATATGCTAGGCGCGTATTTTGATGAAAGCTCTCCGAAATATCGGATGTACTATTCGGATGAGAGCTATCAATCGTCCGAATTTTCGTTTAGCGCGACGCTGTCCGTGACAGATGGGGAAAAGAAGATGTGAGGTGGGCATGAAAGGCAAGAAGGCAATAATAATTTCATCGCTCATCTTAGGTTTTACCCTCATCATGGCGGTCGTTTGTACGTCCGCGGCGTGGTTTGGAGGCGTAAACAGCAGGACTATTGCCGATTTAGAGATAGGCGCGGGAGAGGCAAGCGCGTCTACGGGCGTGAGCATTGCAAGCGGCGATATCGCGGGACAGTCATTGATACCTGCAGTCGCAAAAGCGGGCTATTTTGGCAACGCGATACATTATCCCGGCAATTATTTTACATGTGCGGAGGGCGAAACTTTCAATATAAATGATGCAGTCGCTCTAGACCCGTCGAACGATCTGCCGGAAGGCATATCTACAAAAGCCACATCTGTGCAATTTGTACTGTCGATAAGGCGCGCTCCTTCCGAGGGCGAGGGCAGCGACGACATAGCGCCCGTAAAACTCATTCTCGCAGGCGCGTATCTTGAAAAAGATCTGACAAAGGTCGGGAGCGGAGAATATTCGGTCTATGAGACCGCAGACGGCAATGGCAGAAATTTCAAAAACGAATTCAATGTCAAGATGTCGTTGGTACAAAACAAGGACGGAGAGGGAGATGTTTTGCAAGAGGTCGTGCAATATGACAATTCATACTCCGCGGACAATCCCTTCGGACACGTCCTTACGGTGCAAGCAAAATCAAACGTCACGTATTTTGTCAAGTTTGAGATATATTTCAACAAGGTAGACGAGGAGTGCGATCCCGAGTTGCTGCGCGCAAAATTGGTATTGCACATCAAACTCGATATGGGCACGGTGGCATCGCCTACGCAGCCATGACGGGAGGGAATATGACAAAGCGGATCAAGATATTTGCAATATTGTTGTCCGTCCTTCTCGTCGTGGGACTTGTCGGAGCCATAGGCGTTACGGCGGCCATATGGACGGAGGACGAAGGGAAAGAGGCTTTGGACGCGTCCGTAGACGTCGATTGGACTGTGTGGGCAAAATATTTCGATTACGAGACCGTAGACGGCGGCATAGTTATCACAAAGTTCAAGACGCAAACGGAAAACGGAGCGCAAATCGAAACGGGTTTTAATTCGCCCATCCTCATCATTCCGCGCTCCATTGACGAAAAAACCGTCGTTGGCATATCGGGCAGCGTGTTTTCCGACGCTGTGCTCAAAGAAATGGTGGAGGAGCTGAGGATCCCGAACACGGTGACGAGCATATCCGCGAGCGCGTTCGCAGGATTTGTAAACTTGAAAAGGGTGGTATTTGAGACAGGCTGCAATTGCACCGTCGGGGATTTTGCGCTTGCGGGGACGAGGAAACTTGCGGGTATATATGTCGGCGACGCCCCTGTAAGCTTGTCGCTTTCGGACGGTAAATATGTATACGATGGCGACGACACTACAAACCTAACATTTGCCGAAAACGCCTTTTTCGGCTCTGCATACGCGCCGCTTTCTGTCACGCCGTAAAAAATTATTTGCCAAAATCCCGCGGAGCATTTGACAGCGCGCAAAAGTATTGCTATACTGTTTTAGCACGTTACGGAAGCGTATCGAAGTGGTCATAACGAGGCGGTCTTGAAAACCGTTTGGGTGCAAGCCCACAGGGGTTCGAATCCCTTCGCTTCCGCCAAAGACCTCGCCGAGGTGCGGACGCGGCGCGCAAAGGTCTGAAAAGTCCGCAATTGTCCCGCCGTGACGGACGCGGCGATCAGGACGCATTCAATGTCCGATTTGCACATGTCCCACCGTCAGGCGGACGCGGTGATCAGGATGCAAAATCGTCCGCAAATATGCTGCTGTGGCTCAGCAGGTAGAGCACGTCCTTGGTAAGGACGAGGTCACGGGTCCGAGTCCCGTCAGCAGCTCCAAAACCCTCGCGGTAGCGAGGGTTTTTTGCGCCGAGTGAAAATTTCGCTACGCTCAATTTTGCGCAACCGTGTGCCGATTCGCCTGCGGCGAAGTCTTGCACGGCGGGAGTTGCGTCCCGCTGTCGGCTATGCCGCCACCACTCCCGTAAGGGCTGTGAAGTGACGGGAACCCCCACTTCACAGAGATATGTGCCTATCGGCGCGATTTGTTTTTTTGTAATATGGAGTTACGTATGGCGGAGAAGAACGCAGACAGTCATTTGGTGAAACAAAGACAGCAAAAAAAAGCATGTAAAGACCTTACGTGCTTTTGTTATGCAAAAGCGCGTTTAGGTCGCGTGCTTTTTTTGGCTTCTCCGCGCGCAAAAAATATACGTTTCGCATTATTGCGTATGCAAGAAGGCGCAAGAGGACGCTCCAAGATGCGCAAATGGCTCGCTATTTTTTGTGCTTGGGTTTGTTCAGACAGTACTTGCGTGGTTGTATATGCTGTCGTCCTGCTTATTTTTTGTTTGATGTTGCGCATAAAGACCTTGCGTTAGTTTGTTTTTTGCGCCGAGTGAAAATTTCGCTATGCTCAATTTTGCGCAATCGTTGCTCCGATTGCGAACCTTTTAAATATAAAATCTAAGCAAGATATAGCGCTAGCAGGGATTTTTTTGAGAAAAAATTCGAGAGAATATCGAAAGCGCTTGACCGTTTGACCGGAAATCGTTACAATGAAACTACCATAAAGAGTGCGCGAGGGACAGCCCCTGCGACCGCACAGCAACCTACCGATAGGGCAAGGTGCTAAAGGCTGAACGATGGGCTATATAAAACGTAAAGCTCATCGTGGCGATGGGCTTTTTTCGTACCTCTTTGTGGAATATCAAAAGGAGGTGTTTTTATGACTTACAAAGACGTTTGCGCAGGAGAAGAAGTGGTTTGGTTTACGCTCTCGGACAAAGAGAATGAGGGCAGGCTTTTCTTGCAATGGGCAAAAGAACTTGGATGCGTTTGGATAAACGGAGAGGAAATAGACCCCGAAAAGGGGACTGACTTCTTTACGCTTTCCATAAACTCCGACGGGAGACTCGCCAACGTGCCCGCGTTCGCGATAGTTTCAAAGCAGTTTGAAACGGTAAAACGCGTAGATTTCAATGCCTATTCTAAAGCGATCAAAAAAAGTGCAAAAAGATGCAATGACGAGATTTTGTGAGCGACATTCGGGCAATCAAAAGGAGAAATATGGACAAAAAAAGCACATCCAAGCGATGTGCTTTTTGCTGCGTAAGTTTAATATTTGCAAGTCTTTACATCGTGGGGTCGGGGATAGAGGCTTGACGCAGGGTGTACTCCATTTGAATGGGCTTTTCGACCTGTTTGCCGTCCGCGTCGGTCGCGACGAACGTAGTCTTGCCGTCAACTTTGTACGGCTCGACTATCTTGACGAGTATATGTTGCATAAAGCGCACGTTGGGGTGTGAAATATCGGTTGCAACATTGTCCACGGCGTAGTACAGTTTTTGGCTTGTGCCCGCGACTTCCGTAGAGCGGTTTATGTTGACGACATAGCAGTCCATACCTTCGGGGTAAAGCTTTGTATTGTCCTCTTTTAGGAGAGTGTCCGTAAAGCTTGTCGCCACCTTTTGAGTGGAGGACATCGTCGCGGTGATGCTCACGGAAAGCGCCTCGGTGGGAGTGACGAGGGGCATTTTGTAGGCGAGAGAAAGTCCGCTCGAATACGTGCTGACCGTGCGCAACATCTGATGAAATTCGTTGTTGTCGAAGCAGGTGCCGCTTATTTTTATGCTACCGCTGTCCTTTTGACCGTTTACTGTGCGCTCATAGTCGTAAGTTTTTGCGCTGTAAGTCGCTTGCAGACGGAAAGTCTCATTGCCGCCCTCGGTGTGCACGGTGTAGGACGCGACGGGGATCATATACGTCGTCGAACTGCCGACAAGTTTGAAGTAGCATCCCGTAGATGAGACGTCGTCGCCCATTTCAAGCTTGCCCGTGACGAGTATGCCTTTTTCGACGTTTGTAAGCTCGGCATTGCCGAAATTCGAAATCGTCTCGCCCGCGTCATGACCCACTATGCGCACGGTGTATGTGCCGAGGTCGCCGCTCTTCGTGTCGAGGGCGTCATAGACAAACACCTCGCTCTTATGGTCGAACCCGAGCGGATTTTCAAGCTGTCCTTGCGTCGTCGCATTGTTGCACGCGGCAAGCCCTACGCCGAGGCACAGGATTATCGCCAATGTAAATATGGTAAGTAATATCTTTTTCATAATATAGTTATTATAACATAAAATTTATTTCCCGCAAGCAAAATAAACATATTGCCGCGCTCTTGACAAAAATATGTGAATTTGGCAGGCGACATATTGCGCGTTGAAAAACATATCCGCCCTTTGAGGCGGAGCCTTTAATGCAGAAAATGCGCGCAAAATCAAAAAAAATTTTCGTTAAAGCGCCTGTGGGATTGAAATGGGACATTCAAATTGCTATAATCAAAGCATGAAGATTGTAATTTCAAATTCATCTCACGACGCCTATTTCAGAGTGCTCGAAAAAATGAAAGCGGCGAGGGCGGCGGGCGAAAAGATATATGTCATCGCGCCCGACAGGTTCACCGCATCCGTAGAGAGGGGGCTTTTGCTCACGCTGGGCGAGGCGAGCAGTTTTGACATAGAGGTCATGTCCTTCACGAGGATGGCGGACAGATTCATAGGCTCCGACATAAAAAAGTGCCTCACGCCCGAGGGCAGCGTCATGCTCATCGCGCGAGTCATAGACGACTGCCTCAAGGCGGGGCAGCTGTCGTATTACGGCAAGTCCGCGAGCAGGGAAGGCTTTGCGTCCGAGCTGTACGCCGCGCTTACGGCGATAAGAAACAGCGGCATATCGACGGAAAAGCTCGAGGAAACAGCGAACGCGGCAAGCTCCGTCGCGCTCAAGCGCAAGCTAAAAGACATCGTGACGATCTATAGGGGCTATCTTGCCGCGCTCGAGGGCAAGCACAGCGATTCCACGACGCGGCTGAATTTGCTTGCGAAATACATCAAGGAAAACCCGTCGGCGTTTAAGGGCATACATTTTTTCAGCACGGACATAAACGATTTTTCGGAGCCTGAGTATGACATACTCGAGGGACTTGCGATGAGCGCGGGACAGCTCACCTTGGGCATACAGAGCGAGTCCGAAACCCCAAACGCGCGCATATATCCGCACAGGGCACTCAAAAGACTGAGCGCGCGCATACCCGACAGGATATCCATAGAGAGATACGAGGACGAGGATATGCCCGAGGCGGTCAAGGCGATATCCGCGAGGCTGTTTTCCTATCGCCCTCCCGAGAAGCGCGTCGAGGCGGAGGGAAAGGTGCGCATACGTTGCGCGAAGGACAGAGAGGACGAGGCGCTCAGACTTGCCCTCGACATCTTAAATCACGTGCGCGGCGGCGGAAGATACAAAGATTTCGAGGTGTACATCCCGAATATCGCGGACTACGAGATAGAGCTGAAGAGCGTATTCGCGCGCTACGGCATACCCTTTTTCATAGACAAGCGCGCGCTGCTCACCGAGCAGACAAAGACGAGATATCTGCTTGACGCCATAGCCTGCGTGAGGAGCGGGTTCGCGAGGCGGGAGACGCTGGACTTCGTGAAAAATCCGCTGTTCGAGGAAGGGCTCGAGGACGGACGGGAGAGCGTTTTCCAATTTGAAAACTATATGCTTGAGCATGCGCTCGAAAGATGTCCCGGAAACGAAGTTTTTGAGGATATTGACACAAAACAGCGGTTTAAACATGCAAAATGTGATGATAAAGCGCTGAATTTGAAAACGTATCCGCCCGAAGTAGTGAGAAAAAAGCTTTTCGAGACGCTCTCTCCGCTTATCGGCGTAGCGGGCGTGAGCGGGGGCAAGAAGGCGGATATGTCCTCTCTCGTGAGCGCGGCGAGGCAAATTTTGAATGATGCGGACGATGCGTCTGAAACGCATGTGGAGCAACTTGCAAAGCTCAGTTCTTACTATGTCAAATGCGCGGAGCAGGTGGACAGCAAGCTCTCTTCCGTCCTCGACGAGATCGAGGATGTGCTGGAGCTCGAGACAGATCTGCAAGGATTCGAGGGAGTGCTAAACAGCATGCTCAAAACATTGAAGATATCTCTCGTCCCGACCTATCTCGATTGCGTGTTCATAGGCGACGGCGACAGCCGCTTTATGGGCGACGGGAAGATATACGTCCTCGGCGCGACAAACGACGCTTTTCCGTGTATAACTGGCGGGGGCGCGGTGCTGAATATGCGCGACGAGGAGATGATGAAGGCGCTCTCTGCGCCGATCATCCCCGACTGCTCCGAAAAGGCGTATGCGGAGATGTTCAAGATCCTCGACCTCATCAAGAAGCCGCGTAAGGGCATCGTGCTGAGCTATCCCGAGTCGGGAGGCACAAGTCTTATGCGTCGTTCGTCTGTCATTGACGAACTTATGGGTATGCTGTCGGAGGACGGCAAACCGCTTGCAATTGAGAGAATAGACTTTTCAAGTCCCGCCGCGTTGTCCGAAGAGGACAGCATAAGCCTTTTGCTGACCGAACGTGGCGCGGGCTATGCGGCGATATCCTATTTCGGAAGGGCGGGCTCAGACGATGTGCTGGGCACGGCATACGAGTGCATGCGGGACGAGGACAGGGCGCACATGGCGCCTAAGAGCCTGCCCGAGCGCGTAACTCTCCCCGAAGGCGTGTTGCCGTCGTCTACGAGCGTGAGCAGGCTGGAGACATTCTTTGCATGCCCATACAGCCATTTTGTCACATACATACTTGCGCTCAAGCCGCGCAAGGAAGGCGAGCTTATGGGCACGGAAAACGGCATACTTCTGCACGGCGTGCTGGAGCGACTGTTTAAAGATTTGAAAGCGGGTCGCATAGCGGACGCGGAAGAGGCGGCGCGTATGGCGGGGATATATTTCGACGAGGAGCTCAAAAAATACGGGTTTGAAGAGCTCGCCGCCAAGCCGAAGATAGCCAGACAATTCGCACGAGTAAAAGAGGAAGGCGCGCGCATTTGCACAAAGCTTTTCGAGATATATTCGCGCTCCGACTTCAAGCCTTTGCTTATTGAGGGGCGCATTGAAGATTTCGCCAAGATAGAGGTGAGTTTCGGCGAGAGAGCTTGCGTGCTCGAGGGCAAGATAGACAGGGTAGACGTCTACGGCGACAGATTTATCATCATAGATTACAAGTCTTTCAAGTCCGCCGACCTGTCTTTGGACGACGTCTATTTTGGGAAAAAGTTGCAGTTGTACATCTATATGTATGCGGTCGAGAAGGGTTTGGGGCTTAGACCCGCGGGCGTATTTTATCTGCCAATCTATGACGGCTATACGGACTCCGAGACAAAACTCGTGTACAAGGGACACGCCTCAAACGACGAGGAGCTGCTGACGCACATAGACGGCGCGGCGGGGTGCGAAGGCTCCGTCATCACGCTTGCGAGGAGCAAAAGAACGGGAGAGCTCGACAAAAACGCGTATATGGACGAGGCGGCGATAGAGCGTATGGGCGAATACGCCTTCAGACTTGCGGGGCTGGGCGCGGCGCAGATAGCCGAGGGTTACATCAAACCTTCAAACGTGAAATGCAGCCCATATTGCTGTTTTAAAGATATTTGCCCGTACGAGGATATTTGCGAGCAGAGGAAAACGGGCAAGGTAAGCCTCGAGAGTTTTAAGGTCGAGGGCGATAGCGGTTCAGAAGGCTGCGCGGAGGGAAAAGATGAGCTTTGATACAAAATACGATAAGACAAGCGATGATATTTTGAAGGACCCGCGCCTAGACATTTTGCGAGACGGCAACGGCAATCTCGCGCTTACAAAAATGCAAGCGAGCGCGGTGCTCGAGCGGGGCAGGCTTTTGGTGTCAGCGGCGGCGGGCTCAGGCAAGACGTCCACGCTTGTGAAGCGCATACTCATCACCATAGCGGAAGGCACGGCAACTCTCAAAGATATGCTCGTGTGCGTGTACAACGACAGCGCGCAGGCGGAGCTGAAACAGAGGCTCAGCGCGAGTTTCATTGACGCCGCGATGCGCGAGACGGACGGCGTACGCAGACAGAGGTTGCTTAAAGCCGTGGACGACCTGCCGTTTTGCCGCATAAGCACCATACACGCCTTTTGCTCCTCGCTCATTAGGGAGAATTTTGAAAAGCTCGGTATATCGCCCACCTTCGACATTGCGGACGACGCGGAGATGAACGAGCTTTCGTTGGCGGCGGCGGAAAGCGTCATAGACGAGTTCGCGGGCAGAGGAGACGAGGAGCTCTTCACGCTTATAGAGATATTTTCCGAAAACAGAAACGAAAACGGGCTTGTAAATACCGTGCTCAAACTTTGCGAGCGAATGATATTGCAAGAGGACAGAGAAGATCTCAAACGTCGCATATGCGCCGACTTCGATAATAGCCCCCTGCACGGCGAGCTTGCCGCCCTCTTCAAGCGCAGGATGAGAAGCGCGCTCGAGATATTGCGCCCAGTGCGCGACAACGTGAAGATGTCCGAGGCGGTGTGCAAAAAACTCATCGACGTACCCATGGATCAAGCGGTTGAACTTGCCGAGGGCATAGAGCGAGCGGAAAGTTTTATGGCTATGTGCGAGTTTGCGGCGGGGGCGCCTCCGTTTGCGACACACAAAAACAGAAGCAAAAACGACGGAATGAGCGGCGAGGAGATAGACCTCTTCTATCTTGCGAAACGTTGTGTAAACGATATGAAGGATGTCAAAGCCACGCTGCAAGACGTCTACGAAAAGTGGGACGATCTAAGGCGCTATCACGCGCAAAACGTGGCGTATGTCAAAAAGCTCGTAGAGCTTGCCGAGAGGACGCTAGAGGCGCTTGACGCGCTGAAATCCGAAAAGAACGTGCTCGGCTACAACGATTTGCTGTTGCTTGCGAAGCGACTGCTCTCCGAAAACGACGACATAGGCGAGGAATACAAGATGATATTCGTGGACGAGTATCAAGACGTGGATCCATTGCAAGAGGCGATCTTTGCAAGACTCATAAAGGACGAGTGTTTTATGGTCGGCGACGTAAAGCAGAGCATCTACGGATTCAGGCTTGCGGACCCCACCATACTTCTGAGCAGGCGCGCGGCGTACGAGGCGGGCGAGGGCAAGGCGATAGATTTCACAAGCAATTTCAGAAGCAACAGAGATATTTTGAACTTTGTGAACGAGGTGTTCGGCGCGGTCATGACGCTCGACAGCGCGGACGTGGACTACAAAAACGACGGCGCGTTCAGCGTCCCGAAAGCGGATGAGATGAGTAAAGAAAATGACTCGGGCGCCGCAGAAGATAGCAAAAGCGCGCAAAAACACGTCAGACTTTGCTTTGTGCCGTACATCTCCCCCGAAAAGGGCGAGGACGACGAAAAGCCATCCGCGCCGAAGGGGCTGTATGACGTCACTTCCGCCGAGAGCGACGACGGCGGAGAGTCCGAGCTGTCAAAGTCCGACCGCCTCGCCACATTTATACTCAACGAGATAAACAGTCTTGTGGGGCACGCCATGAGAGAGGACTCAAACGACGGCAGAAAGTTGTCATACGGAGACATCGCGATACTTTCAAGATACAACGCGGCAAGCAGCTCCAAACTCCGCCACGTGCTCAAAGTGCTGAGAGAGGCGGGTATCCCCCTCGACGAGACGAATGTGGGCGGCGAGGCGTCCGACGTCGAAAAGGAGCTTATCGTCATGCTCCGCGTCATAGACAATCCGCGGCAGGATATCCCGCTCGCGGGTTATCTGCTGTCCT
>CANRBM010000046.1 GCA_947628855.1 uncultured Clostridia bacterium
CTCTTTTGGGCTACCCCCGCGCTTCTGCTCGTGCAGACAATCGTCATCATCCTGTCCCTGCTCTGACAACTTAATAACCGATTACAAGGAGGAAAACGCTTAAAGATAAATGTCCAGACGGAAAAAGAACACCACGGGGATCCCCGATTTCGAGATCGACTCCCTTGCAAGAGCATTACTACCCGCCATTCGGGAATACTTCGACACCGAGGAAGGGAAAGAAGAATTTGCCAAGTGGCAAGCCGAACGGCAACAACGACAACTGAATAATAAAAATCCAAATAAAGAGTCCCATTAAAGTGTATAGGGATACCCGTTGAAAGACACGGGAATAAGTAAAACCGCAAGGTATGGCGGTATATAAATTCAAGTTAATCGTAGAAACGATTTAAGAGGTTGAGCCGAAAGTCATAAACCTAAAAAACGGCAACCGCCGACAGAGCATTACGCTCCGTCGGCGGTTTTTTGCTATTCTTTATTTAATCAATATTTTTGCCTATCAACTTTTCGTCAATGCGGGGATTGATATATCTATCTTTTTTCTTTTTATGGAGATACCTGATTGCCTTTTGGGGACACCGATGATAGCAACCGAGGCACGCGACGCAAACATTGCCGAATGTGATTTTCCCTTTCTCCATAGAAATATTCTGCGTAGGGCATAGCCCGACGCATTTCCCACACCCGATACAATCTTCCGAGACCGAAAACCGTTCCCCGATCAAATGCCAATTTGCCTTGTTCTTGTAATAAATCTTTTCTTTTGTCTTTTTCTTTCTCGGAAGTGTAGGTTCGTCGCAAGTGATTTTTGAAATGACCCTATCAATACGTTTATCGGCACTATTAAGTACACGCTTTAAGTAAAATTTCGGCACGGTAAATGTGAGCGTATAATTTTCGGGCATTTTTAACGCAAAAATGCCTTTCACGTTCAGTCCTTTTTGACGGGAATACGCATACACGAAATAATCCGCGCCGCCGACCATACCGCCATAGTTGAGGACAATAAACAACTCTCTCTCATTGTCAAGGCGAGGCAAAAAATCATAAACGTGAACAGGCAGACCAGAGGAATAAATAGGCGATACGACAATGATTTTGTCAAACTCGCTACCGTCCCCCGTATATGTAGGGATAAAAATGATTTTTCCGCCCATTTTTTCGCGGATTATTTTAGAAATATATAGGCTGTTACCCGTCGAACTGAAATAGAATATACCTATCATTCTATTCTCCTTAAAAGCACAAATACATTATGACTATACCATAAAACTGACGGAAAGTCAAGCGGGCGGATATTTCCGCAAAAGATTTCATGATAAAGCCCGCCGAGGGGATAAATCCCTCGGCAGCTTGGCTTATGCGTTCTCATTCCCGAGATATAAAATAAATCCGAACCAATCGCGGGCTACGACTACCCTTGTTGAGTTCGGATTATTTTGATTTGGTGGAGATGCGGGGATTTGAACCCCGGTCCAACCGCCCATCCTCGGCACTTTCTACACGTTTAGTCGCTGATCAGATGTTTCGCGCCTCGGCTCAACGACAAGCCTTGGGTTGATAAGCCCTGAGTGACAGCGGTCCTAGCGGGCGATCGGATCGTGTTGTCTGTTTTTCTGACGCCGCTTGCCGAGGGAACAGAAAACCTCGGGGCGACGTGCTGACTAAATTACGCAGCAAGGGCGAGTGCCGGAGCACTCTTTTGGGTTTTGTTTGCGTTTAATTTTAACGTTCCGTTTTAACGTAGCCGAGCCTACGACGTGCTTATACCGCCTCAAAACGATTGTCGAATCCGAAACACCCCCATAGGAGCGCGGGACGCAAACGCCCTTCAGCCTCGCAATTATATACCATATTATTCGCAAAATCAAGGGGGACGCGCACTATTGTAAAAATTTTCTCAAAAATTTTTTACCCGCGGCATTTTTGAAAATAGCATTTATTTTGCGCATATCGAATGTTTAAATCATAAAAACGACATTATAAACCGCTTGTTTTGCAATTTAAATTTTGAAACGCCGTTTGAAAAACAGATCCGCGACATTCTTTCCTATTGACCTTTTGCCCTGTTTGGGTTTATATTTATTTAAGTAAATAATAAGCGGGGATCGATTTATGAAAGAGAACATACTTATCAAAGCGTTTTGGAACAGCACCAAAAAGAAAGACGACGCGCGCATCGCGACGCTCGAGGAGCCGAAGTTCGACGAGGCGAAGCTCAATATCGACTACGTCGGCGACGGCAACCCCATGCACACGCTCAACGTATACCGCCCCATAGGCGCCGAGGGCAAGCTGCCCACCATCTTCGACATCCACGGAGGCGGCTGGTACTATGGCGATAAGGAGCTCAACTCCTACTATTGCCGCTCGCTTGTGCGCTACGGTTTCGCGGTGGTGGACATAAGCTACCGACTCGCGCCCGAGGCAGACCTCAAGGGCATGATGCAGGATACTTTTGCGGCTATGGCGTACGTGAGCGCCCACGCGGACGAGTTCGGCCTGGATATGGACAAATTTTTCGTGACGGGCGACAGCGCGGGCGGCCACATAGCGGGACTTGTCGCGAACATCGTCAAGAGCAAGGATTTGCAGGAGTATTACGGCGTCACGCCCAGCGCGGATATAAAAGCCGTATGCCTCACCTGCCCCGCGTCCGATCCTCTCGCTCTCTTCCCCGTGCCGAAGGGTATGATGAAGTTCTATTATAATCCGCTGCTCGGCAAAGGCTTTCTCAAAAACGGCGCCGTGGAAAAGGCGTCCTTCACGAGCACCCTGCAAAAGGACATCTGCCCCTGCTATGTCATCTCCTGCTATGGCGACTTCCTCAAAAACAGCGCGAAAGCGACCTATGAGGCCCTCAAAGCGCAGGGCACGAAGTGCGAGCTCTTCTTCCTCGACGAACCCATGAACGCGGAGCACAAGCTCGAGCACGTATTCAACATCCTCTATTGGAATTGGGAGGAAGCCGAAGCCGCCAACAAGGGCATGTGCGATTTCTTCATGAGTTGTGTGTGAAACGCGCAACTTCCCACTGTGGTGTACAATAAAAACGTAATATATTTTGCTACCTGTGTTACAAAAAACGAGTTTTTTATTGGCGTTGCATAAAAAGGATATTTTCAAAGCGAATATGTGTTGCACAAACAAAAAAGCGGGGGTTGCCCGCCTTTTTGTTTTAGTCTCGTTTACTTGCAGTCCGTGCAGTCCTTTGCGCTCTTGGAGCTCTTGGACTTTGTCTCTTTCTGCTTTGTCTCGGTGCAGTGGCAGTCGCTGGGCTGCTTCTTTGTGGCTTGTTTGCTTGTGGAAACTGATTTTGCCATGTTTATTCTCCTTTTTTTTGAGGCTTTCGCCTTTTGAGGATAGTATGGCTCAAAATGTATGCTTTCATACCTTGCGCGGCGAGAAAATTATGGTATAATATTTTGTGTGCGCCTTGGACGTGCAAAAAGGAGGAGCTATGGTCAACATCGGCAACAGCTGGGACGATATCCTGAAGGAGGACTTTGCAAGCGAGAGCTATCTTGCTCTTCGCCGCTTTCTCGCCGAGGAGTACCGCACCCACACCGTATATCCCGACATGCACGACATCTTCAACGCCCTGAAGGCGACGCCGTACGAGAAGGTCAAGGTGGTATTGCTTGGGCAGGATCCCTATCACGGGGCGGGACAGGCGCACGGCATGTGCTTTTCCGTCAAGCCCGGGGTGCCCGCGCCGCCGTCGATGCTCAACATATACAAGGAGATATACGACGACGTAGGCGTCCTCAACACCTCGCCCTACCTCGTCAAGTGGGCGGAGCAAGGCGTACTGCTGCTCAACACCGTCCTCACCGTACGCGAGGGACAGCCCAACTCGCACAAGGGTCGCGGCTGGGAAGTCCTCACGGACAGCATAATTTCAAAGCTGAACGCCCGCGAAGTCCCCATCGTATTTTTGCTGTGGGGCGGAAACGCGCGCTCCAAAAAGGCGCTCATCACAAACCCGCGGCACCTCATTTTGGAGTGCCCTCACCCGTCGCCACTCAGCGCATACAGCGGCTTTTTCGGATGCAGGCACTTCTCGAAGTGCAACGCCTTCCTTCAAAAAAACGGCATGGAACCCATTGATTGGAGCACGAAATAAGGCGCCTCATCCCTCGCCGAGCCATGGACGATACGCCAAATGGCGCCGCGGAACGCCAACCGCCCCCTATCCACTGCGCGCCACGCTTGAAAGCGTGAAATAAAAACGCAACCGAATACACACCTTCAAAAAACAGCGATATAATCGCTTTGCCCCCAAAAAAATGATGACATGGGGTGCGATTTTAAAAGGAGATAAAATGGCAGTTGACATAAAACGCATAAACGAGCTTGCAAGAAAAGCAAAAGAGGAAGGGCTGACTCCCGCCGAAAAGCAGGAACAAGCGAAACTCCGCCGAGAATATATCGACAGCGTAACAGGCGGCCTCCGCGCCCAACTCGACAACACCTACATAGTAGACGAGCACGGCAACAAAACCAAACTCAAAAAACCTTAAATAAACTTTTTTTTCCCGCCCTGTCCGAGCGCTGCTTGTTTTCCCTGTAATTCCGAGCGAACCGGGGTCCCCACGAAATTACGCAGTGATTTCGTGGGGTAAGGACACGGGGAACGCCGTGAGGCGAGGGTGGGTCATTTCAATAAGTTTGTCTGAGATACTAACGCTTGACGTGCTTGAACTCTAGTACCCTCCATCCGTGCGCCCTTATATACGGACGGACGCCTTGTCCTAGCGCCTACGCGGCGCGAGCGACATCGCTCGGACAAGGCAAAGTTCGTGTTTGACAGCACCCTTTGCCTAAAAATATCCATATAATATCACAGTTATGTATAAAAATAAATTTTTATCAATATTGTTCAAGATGTTGTCGCCGTCCGCGAAAAATGTTATAATGACTTCAAATCGAATAAATTTTTTGGAGGAATAGATCATCAATATGGCAAAGACAAATGCAGATCCCAAAAAGGTTTTGTTTACCGAGACTGTACTGCGTGACGCAAATCAGTCTTTGATCGCGACGCGTCTGAAGTATTCCGAGTTCAAGGACATCCTGCCGACGATGGACAAGGCGGGGTATTACTCCGTGGAGTGCTGGGGCGGCGCGGTATTCGACGTATGCTTGAGGTATCTCGACGAAGACCCGTGGCAGAGGCTGCGCGACCTCAGAAAGAACCTGCCTCACACGAAGTTGCAGATGCTGCTCCGCGGGCAGAATTTGCTTGGCTACAAGCACTATCCGGACGAGATCGTCAAGATGTTCGTGCAAAAATCCGTCGAGAACGGCATCGACATCATCCGCATATTCGACGCGCTCAACGACCTTCGCAACATCGAGGTCGCGACGACCGCGGCGATAAAAGCGGGCGCGACGGTGAGCGGCACTTTGAGCTACACTCAATCCCCCGTACATACGCTTGAAAAGTTTGCAAAGCAGGCGAAGGAAATGGAGGACATGGGCGTCGCGACGATATGCGTCAAGGATATGGCGGGCGTCATGACCCCCAAGGAGGCGTACGACCTCATAAGCGCGATAAAGGCGGAGGTCAAGATCCCCGTGGTATTGCACACGCACTGCACGACGGGCATGGCGTATCTCACCTATATGAAGGCGATAGAGGCGGGCGTTGACATCATCGACACCGCGACATCCTGTTTCTCGGGTGGCACGAGCCAACCCGCGACAGAGACGCTCAACTACGCGCTCAAACAATTCGGCTATGAGACGGGCCTCGACGACGCCGTGCTCAAGCAGGTCAACGATTTCTTCAAACCCATAAGAGACGCATACATCAAGGACGGCGCCCTCAATCCCAAGATGATGGCGACGGACACGGACGCGCTCAACTACAAGGTGCCGGGCGGCATGCTCTCCAACCTCGTGAGCCAGCTCAAGGCGCAAAACGCTATGGATCGTTTTGAGGAAGTGCTCATAGAGACCCCCAAGGTGCGCAAGGACCTCGGCTATCCCCCTCTCGTCACTCCCATGAGCCAGATGGTCGGCGTACAGGCGACAAGCAACGTGCTTGCGGGCGAGAGATACAAGAACATCTCCAAAGAGGTCAAGGCGTACTGCCGCGGCGAATATGGCACCGCCCCCGCGCCCATAGATCCCGAAGTGCTCAAGAAGGCGCTCGGCGACGAAAAGCCCATCGAGGGCAGATATGCCGACACGCTCGAGCCCGTCTTTGAAAAGACGAAGGCGGAGCTTGCGGGCACAGCAAAGTCCGACGAGGACGTCTTGAGCTATATCCTCTTCCCGCAGGTGACGGAGAAGTACTTCGCCGCGCGCAAGGCAAAGGAAGAGAAGATAGTCAAGTATACGATAACTCCCGTGGAGGAATAAGCTATGAGCGGATTTATACTTTGTGCGCTCGATAAAGAGGCGAAGCTCGGCGTGGTGGACGCGCTGCTGCTCGCGATTATCGGCATAGTCATAGTGTTCATTGTGCTCATCGCGCTCATGCTCCTCGTGTCTCTCGTCGGAAAGATCTTCGACGGCAGCGAGAAACTTCAAAAGGAGCACCCCGAGTGGGGGGAAAAGATAGCCTCCTGCAAAGCCAAACTCATGTTTTGGAAGAAGGAAAAGCCCGAGGAGGCGGCTCCCGTCGAGGAGGCTCCCAAGGAGCTTGCAAAGGGCACTTGCGGCGAGCTTACGCTCATCAATTGCGAGGAGCGCGACGCGGCGATGATAATGGCGATAGTCGCTGACAGCTTGAATACGCCTCTCAACGAGCTGCGTTTCAAGTCCATAAAGAGAGTGGAGGAATAAAATATGTTGTACAGAGTAAGCCTGAACGGCAAAATATATGAAGTAGAAGTCGAAAAGGGCGAGGCGGTCATCCAGGCGGAATTTGACGCGGCTCAGCCTCAAGCAAACGCGGCGCCCGCGCCTCAAGCGCAGGCGGCGGCTCCCGTTGCTCCTCAAGCGGCGGCTCCTCAAGCCGCTCCCGCGGCGGCGGGCAGCGCGGCGGCTATAAACGCGCCCATGCCCGGCAACATCAACGCGGTCAAGGTCACAAGCGGACAGGCGGTCAAGAAGGGAGAGGTGCTCATCATACTCGAGGCAATGAAGATGGAAAACGAGATCGTCGCTCCCAAGGACGGCAAAATAGGTCAGATCTTTGTGCAAAAAGGCGCTACCGTCGAGACGGGTACGCCGCTTATCGAAGTTCTGTGAGGTAGAGTATGAACATCGGCGAAATTCTCAAAAATTTGTGGAATGACAGCGGATACAACCTCTTCGGCGTAGGCGACGGTTGGAAATCGCTCCTGATGATCATCATCGCGCTGTTCTTCCTCTATCTCGGCATCAAAAAGAAGTTCGAGCCTCTTCTGCTCGTAGGCATTGCGTTCGGTATGCTACTCACCAACCTTCCGGGCGGCGAGATGTATCACCCCGATATGTGGACGGGTGCAGACGCTGTGGCGGGGGGCGTGAATTATCTGGACGTTTTACAGCATGGCGGACTTTTGGATATACTGTATATAGGCGTCAAAACGGGCGTGTACCCCTGCCTCATCTTCATGGGCGTAGGCGCTATGACGGACTTCGGTCCCATGCTCTCTCGTCCGAGCTCATTGATACTCGGCGCGGCGGCGCAGGGCGGCATCTATCTCGTGTTTATACTTGCGGCGGCGACGGGCGCGTTCACAGGCGGCGAGGCGGCGTCCATATCCATCATAGCGGGCGCGGACGGCCCCACGGCTATCTTTCTCACAAAGACGCTTGCCCCACAACTGCTCGCTCCTATCGCGGTAGCGGCGTACAGCTATATGGCGCTCATCCCGCTTTTGCAACCCCCGTTTATGAAGATGCTCACCACAAAGAAGGAGCGCATGACCGTCATGACCGCGACGCGTAAGGTCAGCAAGAAGGAAAAGATCATCTTCCCCATACTTGTCACCATAGTCGTTTCCCTGCTCCTGCCCTCCGTCGCGCCTCTGCTCGGCTGCTTGATGTTTGGCAACCTGCTAAAAGAGTGCGGCGTTACCGAGAGACTTTCGGACACGGCGCAAAACGCGCTGATGAACATAGTCACGCTCTTCCTCGGCATCTCCGTTGGCGCGACCGCCGTTGGCGCGACTTTCCTCACGACAAAGACGCTGCTCATAATCGTGCTCGGGCTTGCGGGATTCGTGCTCGCCACGATATGCGGACTGCTCATCGGCAAACTGCTGTACGTCATCTCCAAGGGCAAGATCAATCCCCTCATCGGTTCGGCGGGCGTATCCGCTGTGCCTATGGCGGCGCGCGTCAGCAACACTGTGGGACTTCAGTACAACAAGGGCAACTATCTGCTCATGCACGCTATGGGTCCCAACGTCGCGGGCGTCATCGGCTCCGCTGTAGCGGCGGGTTTCCTGCTCGCGGTATTCGGGGCATAACTTTTATAAACCTATGTCCGTCTGTCCCGCTCGGGTAGACTCGATGCGGGACAGACGTTTAAAAAACAAAAAAACAGAGAGTAAAATAGGCAATGCTTGAAGATCGCAAAAACTCAATTTTCGGCAGCGGTATCCTGTTTGTCTGCGCGCTCATCTGGGGTTTCGCATTTGTGCCCCAGAGCCAAGCCGCGGGCACGATAGGATTTGTCGCGTTCAATGCGCTCAGATTCGCTCAAGCCTTCGGAGTCACTGCGATCATACTCATAGTCCAACATTTCGTCTCCAAAAAACTCTCAAGACCCGTCGTCGGTTGGAACAAGAGCACCTTCATAGGCGGCACGCTCGCGGGAGTAGTGCTCTTCCTTGCGACAAACCTTCAGCAGTACGGCCTACCCATGACGACGGTCGGCAAAGCGAGCTTCATCACCGCTATGTACATAGTCTTTGTGCCGCTGCTCGGCTTGCTCATGGGCAAAAAACCGACGCTCATGTGCTGCTATGCGATACTGCTCGCCATAGTCGGTTTCTTCCTCATGTGCAACGACGGCAACATGTCCGTAGGCTTAGGCGACGCGATAATCTTGATATGCGCGCTGTTGCTCGCCGTTCACATCTGCTTCATAGACCTCTATTGTCCCGAGACGGACCCCATCAAACTCACTTGCGTACAATTTTTCGTGTGCGCCACGCTCGGCATCCCCGCCATGGCGATATTCGGTTTTCCCACTCCCGCCGAGATACACAACACCATCTTCCCGCTGCTCTACCTCGGCGTCGCGTCCGCGGGCATAGGTTTCACCCTACAAACAATAGGTCAGAAGTACACCGACCCCGCCATAGCCACCCTCATTATGAGCCTCGAATCCATTGTCGGCATTCTGGCGGGCACGCTCATTTTGAAGGAGCATCACTCTATGGTACAACTCACGGGCTGTCTGCTCGTGTTTATTGCAGTTTTCCTCGCGCAATTCAAGATCCACAAAACCATGCTCACCTTTGAAAAGGCGAATTTTGCTCTCACCGAAAAGCTCAAAGGAGACTGGCTATGAGGCAGAGGCACGAGCTTAGGACCTATCTCAGAGCGTGCTTTGACAATGAACCCGCGGGACTTTTTGAGGAGCTCAGCCGCACTTTCGACTGCCACTGGTTCAAGGACAATCACGCTTATCACACCAAAGTCAACACTCAATACAACGTTGACGTCAACAATATGTTGCGCGTCACCCTCGCCCCCTTCTTCGGCAAGGAGAGCGAAATCAAACGCATTTCGGAGCGCTACGGCGTCGAATTTGTCCTTGAGATCGTTGCCGAACTCGAAGCGAACAGCCCCGAACCTACGCCCATCCTCTCCCTTGACAATGACATCATCGCATTCTTGCACCTCTCTTCCACCACCCACGACCTCGATCTCTACGTCTGACTTATTATATACATGGGCTGCGCGTCTACGCAGGGTTCATCGCCCCGCACCCCCTATGTGGGGCGCCGCCCCACACCCCGGCTAAGAGCGCTTTGCCCTTTGGGTCCCAAGCTAAAAACGCGAGCTAGGCAAATACTTGCCGTCGCTCGCGTTTTTTGATTGTTATGCAATGTCCAAAACTCCTGCGTGAGAGCTTGATATTGATGGGCACTTTGCTCGAGCTTAACGCAACGCTTGTCCGAGAGTGCCTGTTCACGGACGGACACATGGTCCGAGGGTTTTTATTATAAAACTGGGGGATGCTTCGACTTAACTCAGCATGACACGTTATATATATTGTCATTCCGAGCAATAAGGGTTCCCCGCAAAAATACGTAGTGTTTTTGTGGGGTAAAATTGGGGTCCCCAAAATAATTACGCAGTGATTTTTTGGGATAAAGCGTCGAGGAATCCCCAAGTCCTCATCCCACAAAATCACCACGTAAATTTGTTGGGACCCCGTAATACTTTATCTAATGTTACGTTGTATAACAGTGCCCCCACTCAAGGCTCCCCTTAGCAAGGGGAGCTGTTCGCGTTGCAAATTTGCAACGCGAACTGAGGGGATTGTCTTAACGCCCCCTCTGTCCGAGCCCCCTATACTCTCTCGTCGGCTAGTCTTTCGATATCGACACAATTTTTATATAAAACGTTTCAAAAATTACGCCCGGGAAATTGTCAACCAAATTTGATATTTCGGTTGACAATTGAGGAAATGTTAAAAAAAAATCGATTCATTTTAAAACGAAATTATGACGCCGAAAAAATTGTCGGTTGCGCAATTGTCAACTTAAACTGAAAAATGGGTTGACAATCGCCGTTTTTTGAAGGGCGGAGCGCAAGAAGTATTTGATTTTTGAGATTTGCTATTGAAATTTGTATATTTATACGTTAAAATTATATTTATGTGGCACAGAAACGTGTTTTTGGCGCACAAAAGCGCTTTGGCACAAGACGTGCTTTTTCGGAGGGAAAATTATGGCAACAGAAAGCAAGAAAACCTATGTAGGTTTCAAAGAGTTCAAGGGCGAACGTAGGCAAGTCGAAGTGACTGCTCCTACCAAGCTGCTTGATGAAAAGGGCAATTTGCTCGTCAAGGGCGCGTGGGCGAGACACAACCTGTTTGAGTACGACCGCACCGTCGCAAGACCGCAGTGGCGCGGCAAGGAGTGGGACTTCTATCAGTTCTCGGACGGTCGCTATATGGTGCAGATCTCCATGGCGAACATCTCCATCGGTGGCTATGCGTCCGCGAATTTGGTGGACATCAGGGACGCGGAGCACAAAAACAAGGTCATCTCAAGCATGGCGATATGGGTCGGCGGCAAAAACAAGCATGTTATGCCCGAAAATTGCGACCAGGGGCACCCAAACACCGTGGAGTACAAGCACGGAGACTTCCTTTTCCGTGCCGAGACGACGGACAGGAAGCGCATAGTTGAGTTCAAGGGCCCCTACAAGGGCGAAATGGTGGAATCTCGTTTTGAGATGGACCTCTTTGAAAATCACGAGAACATCACCATTGTCACGCCTTTCAAAAACAAAAAGGGTCAGTACAAGCCCACCCGTTTCTTCATGACGATGAAACAGAATTGCATGCCCGCAAGCGGCTACTACAAGGTCGGCGACAAGGAAGTCAAATTCGACAAGAAGGACACCTTCGCGGTGCTCGACTGGGGCAGAGGCATATGGCCGTACAACAATGTGTGGTATTGGGGCAACGGCGCGCAGCACATCAAGGACGCCGAGGGCAAGGATCATATCTTCGGCTTTGAGATCACGTGGGCGATAGGCGACGAGTCGAACGCCACCGAGACCTGCCTCTTCTATGACGGCAAGGCGCACAAAATAGGCCCCGTGGACGTCGAAGTTTTCCCCAAACCCGACAAGTATATGCAGCCGTGGCACTTCATCTCCGCCGACGGCAGATTCGATATGGTCATGACCCCGTTCTTCGACCACCACTCGGATATGAACGGCCTCAACATAGTGCGTATGCACTCCCATCAAGTCCACGGCATGTGGAACGGCACCGTAGTCCTCGACGACGGCACCAAGCTTGAGATCAAGGACATGTACGCCTTCTGCGAGTACGTGGAAAACAAGTGGTAACCCCGCCCCGCGGCAGCATTTACGCCAACTGCGCAAAGTGGGAGAACAAGTGATAAACACTCTTCGCTGCGACATTTACGCTCACTACGCGGAGTGGGAACAACATTGAATTCAAATAATTCAAGTCAAAAAGCGGCAGGGATTTTCCCTCGCCGCTTTTGTCATCGTTTTGCGCCCAAAACTCACGACGTTTGCACGATTTTGGCATAAGCGCTTTCAAAATGATTACCGCAAAAAGTGAATAGTGCAGAAAAAAATTGAGATGTTTCGGCGAAGAGCGGTACAAGCGTTTGACATATTCGACATTTACAATTATTATATCGGTGTAAATGTGAGGCAGGATATGGATAGAGATGAATTTGTTGAGATGATGAAAGAGAGAAAATATATCGTTGCGGGGTCGGAGGCGCACTTGCATATGCACGAGATGTCGCAGAGGGCGCTACGCTACACGGCGGAGATCAACGGCAAATACCACGCGCCCGAAGAGCTGAGGCGGCTGTTTTTCGAGCTTATCGGGCAGGAAGTAGACGATACGTTTGGGCTGTTTCCGCCCTTTTCCACGGACTATGGCATGAACATCACGCTCGGCAAGCGCGTATTCATCAATTCGGGTTGCTGTTTTCAAGACCAGGGCGGCATAGAGATAGGCAACGACGTGCTCATCGGGCAGCAGGTGGTGATCGCGACTCTCGACCACGATCTTGACCCCGACAAGCGCGGAAGTATGCGCCCGTCTCCCGTGAAGATAGGCAATAAAGTGTGGATAGGCGCGCACGCTACGATACTTGCGGGAGTCACGATAGGCGACGGCGCAGTCGTGGCGGCGGGAGCGGTCGTCACAAGAGACGTCCCCGCAAACACCGTCGTCGCGGGCATCCCCGCAAAAGTGTTGAAAAGGATTTAAGGGAACGAAATCGATCCCGGCAAAAGAAAACTCAATCAGACTTGATCAAAAAAACGCGATATTTTGATGTACAACGCGAAAGAGGCGTCCCGCCGAACCGCCTAAGGTACATAGACTACATACCTTTATCCCATAAAATCGCTACGCAATTTTATGGGAGCCCCTTTATTGGGTCCCCGATATTGCTCAAACCAGCGTTACATTTGAAAAACGGCGTGCACGCGTCAAGGACAAGCGAAAATCAAAAAGGCGGCAAGCCTAGCGTACCTATGCGTACGTGACTTGTCGCCTTTTTTGATTTTCGCGCCGTAATTGGCGTTTACACGCGGTTTTTTAACGCTTGGAGAATTGAGGAGCTTTACGGGCTTTGTGGAGACCGTATTTCTTGCGCTCTTTTGCTCTCGGGTCGCGGGTGAGGTAGCCTTCCTTTTTGAGGGTGGCGCGATATGCCTCGGCGTCGGCGACGCAAAGCGCGCGGGCTATGCCGTGACGGATAGCGCCCGCCTGTCCAGTATAGCCACCGCCCTTGACGTTGACGAATACGTCATACTTGTCCTTGGTGTCCGTCGCGACAAGGGGTTGATTGACGATGAGTTTCATAGTGTCTTGAGGGAAATACTCCTCAAGCGTACGTTTGTTGATGGTGATGTTGCCCTCGCCGGGGATGAGACGCACTCTTGCGATAGCTGTCTTTCTTCTGCCGGTGCCGAGATATTGAACTTTCTTTGCCTTTTTAGTAGCCATAATTCACCTCACTCAGTTGAGTTTGAGCTCCACGGGCTTTTGAGCCGCATGGTCGTGCTCGCTGCCGACATAGACGCGCAGCTTTTTCAGCATCTTTGCGCCGAGGCTGTTCTTGGGGAGCATGCCCTTGACCGCCTTGTACACCGCAAAGTCGGGCTTTTCGGTCATGAGCTTCTTGTATTGGATCTCTTTGAGCCCGCCGATGTAGCCTGTGTGATAGCGATAATATTTGTCCTCGAGCTTGTTGCCGGTGAGGATAACTTTTTCGCAGTTGATTATGATGACATGGTCGCCGCAGTCTACGTTGGGAGTGTACTCGGGCTTGTTTTTGCCTTTGAGGATCGCCGCGACTTGAGACGCCAAACGTCCCAAAACCATATCCGTCGCGTCAACGATGTACCACTTGCTCTCAACTTCACCGGGCTTTGCCATGTAGGACTTGTTGTTTTTTGCCATTGATGACAAATTTTCAGCCATAATGCAAACCTCCGTTTGATTTGATCTCCGCCGTGACTTGTGATTTGAGAGGGGCTAGTTCCCAAATTTTTGCCACTACGAAAATATGCTTGATAATAATATAAGAATTATCGCGATAAGTCAAGCGATTTAACGCAGATTTTGCTTTTTTTCCGCCTTATTTTCGCGCGTTGTGGCAAAAAGTCAGTCGCGACACAAGATATTGACGTTCGCATCGAGAGATGTGAGCGTCAGCTGCTTGCTTCCTTCCTCGAAGGTCCCGCGCTCGAGCTTGAGCGTAAGCTCCTTGACGGGGCAATCCTCGCTCGGCGATACGCTCAAACGGTATCCGCCTTCCGTCTTTTTCATCTCGAAGGAGAGGCTGCCCGTCTCTCCGTACAGCGTATAGGCGCCCTCGCCCTCGAATATACGCGCCTCTATGCTGTCAAAAGACATGCCGTTGCCCTTACGCTTTGGCAGCATAGGCACGACGGAGCCGTCCTTCACGAACACGGGAAAGTCTTTGAGCTTGCAATCTATGTCGTACTCGCGCCCGCCCTCGAAACGCTCTCCCGTGAAGAAATTCGTCCACTTGCCCTTTGGCAGCCATACGCGCATATGCGTCACGCCGCCCCTGCCCTTCTTCGTGACGGGACAGACGAGCATTTGCTCCCCAAAATAATACTGGTCGCGATACTGCTTGCCGCTTGAGCGCGGGTCGTCGTCATAGTAGTACATGGGCGATATGAGCGGTACGCCCTCGGTGTGAGTGCGCACATTCGCCGTATACAGATATGGAAGGAGGCGGTGCCTGAGGCGCATATACTCCTCGGCGAGGTCGGTGACTTTTTCGTACAGCCACGGCTCCTTGCTCCTGCCCTTGTTGTTGGAGTGCAGGCGGTTTATGGGTGAAAATACGCCAAATTGCAGCCATCTCAAATACAACTCGTTGTCGCCGTGCCCCAAAAGGTGTCCGCCTATGTCGTGAGACCACCAGGTGTAGCC
>CANRBM010000047.1 GCA_947628855.1 uncultured Clostridia bacterium
AAACGATGACTTCTTATTCCATGTCATGTATAAACGTTAATACACGCATTTTTATTCGAATACAAGTTTTACCTGATAACAAGTATCATTGTTTTTATCTGAAACAAATTCAATGTCAAGAATCTCATTTGCCGGAGATACTCTTGCGTATAAGCCTGTTGAAGATGATGCAGAAACCAAACTATCCGTGCCTATATCCAAATGGATTATAAACTCAAGTAGCGAAAACAAGATCGCCACTTCATCATATTCAACATCACAAATCGCCCCATTGACGGCTGGATTGTTTGCCTTTTTGAGATTTGAAATCGAAGCATCGAGCTCCAAACTGGCTCTTGCTTCCGCAAGAACTTTCTCGAGCAAACTGATCTTTACGGATTTCTCAAAACTGTTCATTTTCAATCCTCCATGTGGACAGCCTTAATTATTGTAATATTGTGCCTGAGCGTGCCATAGCTCAAAGTATTTTCCGCTTTTATCGGCAACAAGCTCGTTATGCGAACCCGTTTGTATAACCCGTCCGTGATCAAACACGGCGATCCTGTCGCAGAATCTGCACGACGCAAGCCTGTGGCTGATATATATCGCGTTCTTGTCGCCCACTATATCGTTGAATCTTGAATAGATCTCGTACTCGGCAATGGGATCAAGAGCCGCAGTCGGTTCATCGAGTATAATAAAAGGAGAATCCTTATACAGCGCCCGCGCGATCGCTATTTTTTGCGCTTCTCCGCCGGAGATTTCAACGCCGCTGCAATCAAAATCTTTATACAGGCAGGTGCTGATACCTTCCGGCATTTCCGAAAGCCTCTGCGTGAACCCAGATTTTTCAAGCGCTTCTATTACATTTCCTTTGTCCGGACGCGAACCTGCGGCTACATTTTCTGCGATCGAGAAGGAAAAGAGTTTGTAATCCTGAAATACTACCGAGAATACCGCAAGATACTCATTGTAATCATACTTTTTGATATTCACACCGTTAAGCAATATCTCGCCCTCTGTCGGATCATACAGCCTGCAAAGGAGTTTTATAAAAGTCGTTTTCCCGGAGCCGTTCATACCAACTATCGCAAGGCGTTCGCCGATTTTGAACTTGAAATTCACATGTTCGAGCGCGTAGGAATCTGATCCTGGATATTTGAACGAAACATTTTTGAACTCAATATAATATTCGTTATCCAGACATTTTTCCACTCTTGAGGATCCCTGATACATTTTTTGCGGAATATCAAAGTATGCAAGATAATCCTTAACAAACGGCGTGTTGTATTTTATATCTGCAAACACCGAAAAATAGCTTGTGATACACCCTGTAAGCGTTTCTATGAATCCTACATACTTTATAATACTGCCGACGCCGAATGCCCCGACGAGCGAGTATGCGCAGACAAAAACATATATTATCGCCTTCAGGACCATCTCGGTTATCGTAAGAGGTATACCTATAACAAACCTTTTTGACCCCATGGTACGGAAAGCCTTTTTATGAAGATCGAATGCGTAGTTCTTGATATTCATGATCAGCTTATCCTGTCGGTAAAGGCGAACATCTTTGCCCATGTTGTAGCAGTCTATCGCTTCATCGATACGGTTCTCGTCAATCATTGTCTGCGAAACATTACGGGAGACTCTTCCGATCTTATCTTTTGATTTGAAAGAATACCAAACGTTGAATGAAACCAACGCGGCAAGCGCAACAGCGAGCACGATAATAAACCAACTGAATCCCGAAGAGAACATAAGCACAAACATCTCGACGCCGAGGAACAGCGCAAGAATGGCGCTTATGGTGATATTAATCAAACGTCCTACGGACATCAGCAGAAGCTGTTGACCGTGGTAGTCTATCCTTGCCGATTCGGTTATTTGTCTTCTTAACTGGCGAATCTCCGGGTTTTCGAGATCCGAATAATCGAGCGTAAGCGTTTTTTTGTTGTTGAAAGCCGCCTCGCGTTGATAAAGCCGAATTTCTTTATGTGCGAAAATGCGGTTCAGCAACCCGCCGAGAACAGCGATGACAAAGTTGCCTAAAACCGTTATCAGCACAAGGGTCAAAAGCTTGGTTTTATCCTTTGCCCCTGCAATTTCATTAACCAGCTCTGCCGATAGATACAAATTGAAATACGGAGAAAGCTTGTCGAAAAACGATTTTGCGGCCATCAACGGAAAATATGACGGGCACAAGGAATGCAGCAGTTTGAGAGCACGGATGTTTGGATTGTCTTTATGCATCTTTTGCTTCCTCCTTATAATAATGGCTTTGCAGTTCATACATTTTTGCATATTTCCCTCCGAGCGCCATCAGTTCGTCATGACTGCCGATCTCTGCGATCTCGCCGTTTTCAAGGAATACTATTCTGTCGCAAAAACGTGTAGATGCAAGACGGTGTGAAATATATACAGATGTCTTGTGCGCGGTCAATTCGTTGTATTTGAGATAAAGTTCGTTTTCCGCTATTGGATCGAGAGCGGCTGTCGGTTCGTCAAGTATGATGACCGGAGCATCTTTGTATAGCGCACGTGCAAGCATCAGTTTCTGCTTTTCTCCGCCCGACATGTCGATGGAATCGTCGAATACACCCTTCATAAGGCGTGAATCGATTCCTCTTTCAAGCGACGCGATCTTTTCTCCGAGTCCAGCCTGCCCGATACATTTCAATACTTTATACCTATCTATTTCCGCATCTGACGAGGACACGAATTCAGCGATTGAAACAGGCAAAAGATAGATGTCCTGAAACACGGCGGAAAACAATGAATAATACTCCTCGATGTTGTAATCCGTCACCGCGTGTCCGTTGAGCTTGATTTCACCTTCTGACGGGTAATAAAAACCGCACATGAGCTTGACCAAAGTAGTTTTACCGGCGCCGTTCTCGCCTACGATCGCAAGTTTTTCGCCTTTTTTGATTTTGAGATCAACAGATTTTACGGCGTACTTCTCGCCGTCTTCGGACGGATAAGAGAACGAAACGCACTTCAGTTCCACGCTCACGGGTAGGTCCTCTTGCTTCGGCAATGCGCAGCCTTTTCCGTGATTGAATTTTTCCTCTATATTGAAATAATCACGGTAGTACCCTATCTTGACGCTCTTATGAGCAATATCGTTTGCGGTATTGCCTATGCCGTTGAGCCACGCCGAAAAACCTGTGATCATTCCGAAGTAAAAAACAAAATCTCCGGCGCCGATCTCATCATTAAGTACCATGACTATGAGTATTGCATACGCAAGCCCATTGCGCAAAAGCGCAAGCAATGCGTTGATGATAGTACCAATAAGACCGCGCGCACTGACCTTTTTGTTCCACGCGAACCTATCGTTTTGAAACCTTAAAAGCATTTCGGAAAGCCAGTCGAACATTCCGTATATACGAATATCCTTTGCATAATCGAATTTTTGCGAAAATCCTTGAAGATATCCGATCTTTCTGTCGATCTCTACCCACTTTTCCTTGTTTTTCTCTACATAATTTCTCTGCCAGCGGGCAATAAGATATGTGACAAGCGCCGAAACAAACAGCGCAATCAGTATCCACGGCGACACGATAGAAATGGCGGCGCCGTATGTGAATATCCCAAGCAGACTGATCAGCAAGCGGCTCAGCGACTGCAAAACGAATTCCGGCGCACACTGCCCAGAGCAGGCGTCGCTCATAGCGTATTCATATTTGTTTATCGCGTCGGGGTTGTCGGTGTTCGAGAAATCGGTACGCATATGCTTTTCGCTGATCGCATTCTGATAGTGCAATGTAATATTATACTGGCGCATCGACAGCCTGCTTGTGCAGTACTGATCCATCAATGTCACCATCAAAAGAGCCGCAAAGTAGATACCGACGATCAAAATAATACTTTGCAGACTTTTATCAGATCCAACTGAATCAATAAGGACTTTTGGGAAATACGCTGCCGCAAGCGGCAAAATTACTGCAAAAGGAATAGTCGGAATAAAAAACCAATAAAACTTTTTATCCCATTTCCAAATGTTTTTCAGTGCATAATGAACATTAGGAAGAATATGATTATTTGTCATCTTTTTCCGCCTTTCCTTCCGATGAAAAGAATGAAACTACATTTTCATAAAGCATTTTTGTGTCAGTTTCATCGCCTAAAATGTAGATTGGCCGATTAAAAACCTCAGCAAACTTTGTTTTAAACTCCACCAATTTTTCGCCTGGTAAACGAACCAGTCGGCTCCTTCCCAGATTGTCATCGTATCCCATTGGAAAAATCACCAAAGCTATTACCTTACAATCTACACATGATTCTATGTATCTTATTGTACGTTCAATGTATTCAGGCTCATCATATGAATTAACACATAATAAAACCGCGTCTGGCAATGTTCCTAATAGAAATTCCGTCTGTGGGATCGTATAGTATTTCGCATTACCATAGTCATATGTCACCGTTCCGGATTGACAACCGGAAATAATGATATCTACTCCTTTTTTTGAAATACTGTCGATCTCTGAATTAAGTAGGCTGATCGTATTATAACGATTTATACAGGGCTTTGAGGCATATCCAAAATGGAAGCATAGGTCCATATTGAATAAATATGCTGATGGCTCTGTGCCAATTTGACCAACCTTATAGCCGTTTTTAGTAAACATATCTCTAAGAGTCAATTGCAGAGTGAATTTGCCTTGCTTGGATGTTGTCCCATATACTCCTAGCATGGGAACCCACGGCCTATAAAGCATCCCAAACGGTATATGTTGAATGTTTTCAACTTTGATATAAGGATAGTATATCAGCTCCGGAGAAAGCCCGTTATTTTTAACAATCTCAGAAATATCATCATAGGTATAAATATATTTTTTCCGTTTGTTAGCCTGTATAATCAGATCAACAATCAATTCATCTCTACCTAGTGTCCGACCTAATTCACCGGTGTGTCCAAGCACTAAAACATCAAACGAATCCCAATTGATATTTTCAATGTTTTTAATGATAAACTCAGGCAAAATGGAATCAAGCAGTCTGCTGGTCGAAGCACCTACCCTAGCGGATTGCCTAACATCGTATACATCTACTATGTTCAAACATGTCAAATGAGAGAACCGCAATAAGCTGTGCATTTCCTTGTTAAACGGAAAAATGATAGCCCTATGCCCTTGGGGAAAATGTGGCTTTATGATAGGTTCATTCTTTTGTGAATAGTCAAGACTGTTAATAGCAATTGTTCCCAAATAGCGAAGTGCTTCCTTTATATTCTCACAATACTGAGCGGAGAGAATTCCAGTGATGTGAGCGCAGGCATAGCTATTTCCACGAGTAAAGATATAGGCAGGTTTCAGCCATTTAACCCTTTGAAGATCTCCTTTTGCGCATACATTAACTGTATTGTTATATACGATTTGAACATCGGTTGTTTGCTTACATTCCGGGCTTGAGACCACTCCGATTACATTGTCAAATGCTGCTGGGTATGATACTGACTCCAAATTATCAAATGCAGCTATCATAATGATTCCTTTGGATTTCAGTTTTTCGCAAATATCATACATTTCGCATTTACGCGTTGATACAGCGACCCCGAGGCTCATATTAATTAATTTGCAATTAATATTGTCGTATACATATTTTAGCGTTTGCAGAAGCAAATCTTCATCTACTACTTCGTTTTTTGCATCAAATATTTTAATAATATAGCATTTAGTATTGGGATTGTGCTTCTTTATTATATTGTAGACGGCAGTTCCGTGGCCAAGTTCATCCGATAAATCGTTCTCGACACAAAGAATACCGTTATTATCAAATGATAATCTGACTCCTTCTTCGCTGAGATCCGAGATTCCGGAATCGATTATCACCACATCGTATTGTGTTCTAGTCATTGAGCTTTCTCCAATATCAAAAAGTATACCGCCATTTTTTAGTTATTTAGCATTTCTTTTTATCATCGTTGCAAACATCGTAATCGTGCGAGCAACTTTCAAAAGTCCCACCGCATTCACCATATACAGATAAGAGGTTTATCGAAAACAGTCGAATGCGATTTGACACCGATTTACCACGAGGGCAAACCATCTTTACGCGTTTAGCATTTTGTGTAATTTCCGGTGCAATTGACATATGTGCTATTTCCACCACAATTAAGGTAAGATCCGGTGCATTCGCCATAAACAGCATGCAAATTAACAATGTGCATTTTACACCGATTGTACTTTTCGGTCTTGTTCAAAGGTTTTTTAAGTTTCATGTTGTAATCCTTTCTGAAAATAGCGGTATACTTTTCTTCTCGTTTATTATAATAATTCACAGATCAAGGATGTAAAGCCATTTAATGAATTCAAAACCTCAATATTCAACGCATCATCAGGGAATTGAATCGCAAATCTGTCTTCTATTGCAATTATAAATGAAATAAATGTTATAGAGTCAATTTCCATTGAGAGTAGTCCTACATCTTCCGTCTTTTCGTCAACAATGATGCCTAAATTGTCAAGTTCTTCAATAACCGCTGTTTTTACTTTATCTTCACTCATAACAATTCTCCCATATGGCTTTCTGCCATTTTTTTGTATATTTGTATTAATTGAGAAGCAAACACTGGCTTGGGGCAAGATGTTCTTCCCATTCCGTTCAATTTCTTCTTGGGGCACGCTCCTTGAAAGCACATACATTTAAACAAGCATGAAGTGCATTCGGATGTTGAATGTTCTTTGTAAGCCATTAGCCATTGCGCTTCTTTGGCGCTATCTATATGCCATCCGTTTTCGTCAATGTGGCCTACCATTGTTTCCTCACATGGAGTATCACATTTTGAAATTACTCCATCTGAGCTGATTGTGTATTTGTTCCTTCGTACTGCATTACATGTCATTCCGCCAAAATACAAACTTGTTACATTATCTATTGCCAAGGGATTATTATGCGATATTATATGCTCGTAAATTTGCTTCGTGGCGGACGGATTTAACAGTGTATTTCGAATAGATTCGATTCGATCTCCGCCCCAATCGCTCGCCAGCTTTACTAATAGTGAGAACCGTTTATCGTCGCCAAATTCGTTGCGAAAGAACGATATATATTCGTCAATTCTAGCCAATGTTGTTTTCGTGAAATTAGTACGGATACATATGCTCAAGTATTTGAAGGGAATTGCGTTTTTGATATACCTCAAATTATCGACAATTCTGTCAAAAGTCGGATTGCCATTCGCTAAAACTCGTTGATTGTCATGCGAATCTTTTAAGCCATCCAAGGTGATACAATAACTATAAACTTTATTTTTGATAAGCTCTCTAATCGTATCAGGTGTTAGTAGGAACCCATTAGTGGTAATGCCGGCCAAATATGGTTTCTTAGTTTTTTTGCATATATTGATTATCTTTTCGGACATATTACGAATAACATCCATGCCCATCAAAGGTTCGCCGCCAAACCAGCTCACATATACACCGGAGTATTTATTGATATTATTTCTGACAAAACTCACCACCTGCTCTTGAACAAGTGGTTCCATCTTCTTGTTCTCAAAATCTATAAAGCAATACTTGCATCTGAAGTTACAATTTTTTGTGACATGAATAATCAATTGCAGTTTGGTATTGTAAATATAATCCGCCTGTAATAGCTCTATTTCACGGCTTTCATCCTGATCTTCTGGTATCCAAAAGCCATTTTTGATAAGCATGTCCTGAATCGAATCGGGCTCCGTGATGTCAATATTTTCTAAGCTCAAATAGTATTCAATTGTTGATATATCATCCTCTGTAATTACACTAAATGACGACAAGCCTTTTTTGAAATTTACAATTAGTAATTCCTGTCCTTCACGCGCCATATAATTGTACTTTGATTGTTTATATCGCATTTTTAATACAGCCTCCCATCTCTTGTCTGGTTGTTTTTTTCGCTCCTTCTGCATTACCAAGTGTTTTCATCGGTAACTTCTCCTTCTGCGTTATATGTTATCTGTACACAAGTATATCAAAGAAATCCGCAAAAACCGAAAACTGGGATATACAAATAATAAAAAGGGATAGGTGCTGCTTCACCCTTTTCAATGCAGCGCTTATCCCTTTTACTCAGCGTTTGTCACACGCTCGTTTTATTGAGTTTTTGTTTCCTCATTGCTCGAATCGACAATTATGTATTTACCGGCAATATAATCTGCACAATAAACATATCGCTATCCTCGGTATACTCAATCATTCCTCCCAGTTTCGAAACAGTTTCTTCAACTATTATATGTCCCAGGCCGTGAGAGGATATGTCCGATTTTGTCGTTTTCAGTTCACTGTTGCTTTCCAGCACAGATTTGCCTATGGTATTCTTGCAGACAATTAACCTGTTATCTTCGTGTCGGTTGAAAAGCAGCTCTATGCGTTTTTCCTCCAATCCGGATATAGCTTCAACAGCATTGTCTATTATATTTCCAAAAATCGAGACAAGATCCCTATCGGAAATATCGGAAAGGTCTCCGACTACGCCGGAAACTATCACTTGCGTGTTCTTGAGATCGCATAACTTGGAATTAATCAAATAATCAAGAATGTTGTTGTCAGATTTAATCAATTTGCCCATTTGCTCGGTCTGCGGAATAAGTGAGGAAACATATTGTTTGCACTCTTCGACATTGTCCGCATCAAGCTCGCCTTTGATAGCGATAAGATGATTCTTGATATCATGCTGCACCTTGCGGATGCTGTTCCAAACACCCACAGCCTCCATATACTTTTCCTGCTGATATCCATAACGGTCGCTGAGCCGCTTAAGTTCGTATTTTTGCTTTTCCAATTTCTTTACCTGATTTATCAGCAAGTATACGCAGATATTAATGAGTATATAGGTGACCAGTAAAAGGTAACACGATATAGGATTTGTTCTATACAGCCCCGAAGTCACCGCGACCATTGTCGCGCCCATACCGAGTATAGTAAGAACAGAAACTCCAAAAAACACAATACCGGTCAATAGGTCTGTTATGCTTGCGTTTTTGAATACGACGAGTATAAGTGTAAAAACGGAAACAATTATTACTTTATGTATGGAAATATAAACCAGGCGGATCGTACTTCCGGAGCCTTGCATCAATACACCGAAATCATTTATTACAGAAGAGATGACTGTGAATAGCATTGAGCTGGATAGAATTAAAACTGCTTTATATATGGCACATGCCAGAACAGCTTTAATGTAGTCCTTTTGGCATATTATGAGGGCATAAATCAGCGAAGCTACAAAAAGAATGCTTGTCCCGAGCATATTAAAGTTCTGAAGAAAATTATCATATAACAATGTTATCCCATAATATATGACAATAGATATCAGCGCTGTGAACTTATGTTTTTTTGCGTTAATGAATGCAGTAATAAACCATATACAAACCATGGAATCAATCAGTGATGTAAAATACTCTAATACAGTTGCCATTATTTCGTGAATCTCCTGTTCGTAAAGTCCATATACGCTTTTTTGAAGCCCGAAGCATTGCGGGAGCTGATTGGCAATGTCTCTCCGTTACACATGATGACATCTGAATAGCCGGAAATACGTTTGATATTCGCAAGGTTGATCACAAACGCCTGATGGATCTTATAGAAGTCATCATTCTTCAACTGATCGGATATAGCTGACACTGTATTGCGAAACCTATATGTCATGTTGCCTACAAGATGCGCAATAAGATAGTTTTTATCGCTTTCGAAGTATATTATGTCGGCAAGCCGCGTTTCAAATTTCCCGTCGGCAGTATTCAATACGATTGTTTTGTTCTTTGACATCATGCTTGAAACGGCGGCAACAAGCGCAGACTCCAGTTCTTCGTTAAGATGCGATTTTCTTAAAAAGCGAAATGGAGCATATTCGAAAGCACTGTAGACATAGTTTTCATAAGCTGATACGAAAATGATGAGTATTTCAGGGAATTCTCTGTTCAAAAGCGCTGCGAGTTCGAATCCGTTCATCCCGTCCAACTCGATATCCAGGAAAAGGATATTGATCATATTCTTCTTCAAATATTTAATAATATCTTCTGCAGAATAAAATCCTTCATATGTTTGGCAATCGAATTCATCCGGGATTTTACGCGCGCAGATATCTCTTATCATTTGCGCGAGCCTTCTCATGTGTATCGGTTGATCGTCACAAATAGCAATCTGAATCATTTTAATCATCTCCATTTAATAGTATACATTTTGGAAACCAATTTGTCAATATCGCATTCTGTTTATGAAAAGACAAACAGGCAGATCAAAAACCGATCTGCCGAATGTATATGTATTGATCTACCTGTTTGACTTTCATTTGCTCATCATCTTTTTGAGCATTTTGGGTTCCTTGGGCTGGTAAGCACACCAATCGGAAGCCGAACCCGCCGCAGACTTCGCCGCTTTAAGAACGACCTCAGCCATTTTTTTGGCAAGATTATTTTTCATCACTCACTACTCCTTTCATAGACTTAGGTACTGTCATAAGAATTATTACTGACAGCAGAGAGAAAAACAAGATATCGAACGACAGTTGGGTCAAGAGCCGTGCTGATAAGCCGGAAATGGTTATCAAAGAGAAAGCTACATGTGAAAACCGTCTAAACTTCCTTTTCTCAGCATCGCTTAAAGGCTTGTTTGGGTGTTCTACAGGTGCAAGAAGGTGTATTACAATGTTTCCGCCGACTAATAGGACTGCATACATCCACCACCTTACACTTATTGCATGTGAAGAAAACTGCGCAATAAAAAATGTTGAAATCGAGATTATTTTGCATTTGAGATAAGTGTTTGCATGATATCCACCGGTGAATCTTCTGAGCAATATAAAAACTGCCAGAAAGATCATACTGTTCATGACTTCTCCTATAACAAGCCCGGCAATCAAAACCAATGCAGTCGTTATTATGAATGACAGCACAAGCTCTGTGCCATATACATAGACTTCGTAATAATCCGGCCTGATGATATGTCGTTTGCATAAATAATTTGCAAATGAGCACGCCATTAAATGTTCCATAACTTCCTGCTTTTTTGTAATAAATTAAGTATGCTTTAGTATTATACTCATTATACTGCAGAAAACATGGAATTACTGATTTTGGGACAGATAAGTGAAAATCTGGGATAAGCGCTGTAATTTGCTCGAATTTAGTACCTAATCAGATACTGTTGTAATTCGGAAAGCAATTTTTCCTATAGCGGGATCGTCTTTTTGGTAGTACTCATATTCTACTCCAATCACATTTCCAAGCAAGTTTTCACTCACAATAACTCGTTTTACATTGCCTTTTGGAGGATTGGCAATAATCGAATCTATTATCTGTTCAAACCAAAGTGCAGATTCTGCTATGAACTTGTAATCGTCAGACCACATTTCAATTGCCGTTTTTATAGAATCGTTTTTTTGATTATTAAGCCATTCGAGCGTTTGAATGGTATATTTTTCCTCAGTGTTGTTGATAGTAGTACCCCCCTATGTTTTTCGATATCGATGTGCCAAATGGTTCAATGTCATCTTCTGTCTGACATGTGTATTATACCATGAAGCAAAAATGCTTGCTTGCAAGGGCATTTTTGCGAAGCCGTCAATAATGCAGGCGAGTAGCGCGAGCGGCGACGAAGTCGCCAAAGATTTGCTTGCAAGGCTTTCTGCAAATATTATACCATGGCAACATAATCAGAAAGCCAAGACATAACGGTTCATCCGCATTCAAGAACCTGCCAACAAACCTGATCATAATACCTCTAATACAGAAACGGCGCTGAAATGCCATCCGAAGACGAAATTCATCCCGTATCCTGCTCCGGAAGTCAAAGTCCTGCTGCAATAGCAATCGTTAAAAATATATGCAAGGTCAAACGGGAAGTTTTCTATTTCAAGCCCGAGATCCTGTACAACGACAAGATTCCCTGTATAATCGTTTATTAATCCCGTAACACTGTCCATGCTTTGATTATGGTATGTATAGTAATCTTCAAGCCCCGCCGCATTGCGATAGCTAATCGTAAAGAACGGAGTTGTTTGATTAGAAAGGCACAAAATATTTGTGACAAATACTTGTATATACGCTCATACTTGATTATATCAACTGATTCTTCATATTGAAAAATTTGGGATAATCACTTTCAAAAAAGGGATATGCGATATGATGCACAAGTGAAGTGTATCGCTTTTCCCCTAAAAAAGCGATTATCCCATATAACCAATTATTGCTCCCCCAATTTAATCCTGAATCCTATGAAAGTCAAAAACCGTTGAAAAACTACGTTTTTTGAAGATAGATCCTCGGCGTAATTCAAGATATAATTGGTACAGCAATAATATTTCGCCTTTAAATCGAATAAGCAAGTAAATATACATAGTATAATTCCAGCCTGTCGAAAATACTGTCGAAAAAGGCCTCCAAACGGATTGCTTTTCTCCACAAAATATGGTAAAATAGGGTAAAGGAAAGCAAAAGGAAGGAAAAGACGTATGCTGAAACGGGGACAAGTGCTGCAAAGGAACGCAACCGAGATCGTGGGGATCGATATGATCGTGCCGCAAGACCACCTCCTGCGCCAGATCGACGCGGCGGTGGACTTCGACCATCTCTACGACTTGGTCGACGACGGCTACAGCGAGGACATGGGCAGACCGAACATCGACCCGGCGTCCTGTTCAAAATGGTACTGCTTCAGCATCTGTACGACCTGCCGTCGCTTCCCCGGACCGCCGCAGAAGTCGAGGTCACATCGCCTACCGCTGGTTCCTCGGCTACAGCCTGAGCGACGAAACGCCGCACTTCTCCACGGTCAGCTACAATTTCCGCCACCGATTCAGAAAAGACACGGCGGAACGGGTTTTCACATGGGTGCTGACGGAGATTGCGAAGGCGGGGTACCTGTCCACGGACGCGGTCTTCATCGACGGAATACACATCAAAGCCAGCGCAAACAGGAACAAGACCGTCGAGGCGGAGGTGCCGGTCGAAGCGAAACAGTACGCGAAGGAACTCATGCGGGAGGTCAATGCGGACCGGGAGAAACACGGCAAAGCACCCTTCGGCGAGGACGAAAACGGGCCGAAACCGTGGAAGTCACGGAGCGGTTTCCCGAAGTGAACGCAGTCGTGGCGGACAGCGCATACAAGATGCCGCATATCTGCAAGCGGGTTTTTGAGGACAGCAGGATCCTGAGCACGGCATACAAGCGCCCGATGATGATGAAGGGCGGACACCCGTGGTGGAAGTACGTCTATGATGAATACTTTGATTGCGTCCTTTGCCCGGAGAACCGGGTTTTGCAGTACAGCACGACCAACCGCGAGGGGTACCGGGAGTACCGGAGCAACTCGGAGATCTGCAGAAACTGTCCGACGCGGGAACTTTGCACGCACAGCGCGAACTGCGTCAAGACGGTGACGGTGCATCTTTGGAAGCAGTACGAGGAGCTCGCGGAGGACGCGGGACACACGCCGTACTACGCGGAGTTGTGCCGCAAACGCAAGGAGACGATCGAGCGGGTCTTTGCGGACGCGAAGGAAAAATATGGGATGCGATATACGTTTTACCGAGGGCTTGCGCAGGTGTCGAGCTGGGTAAAACTGAAGTTTGCCGTCATGAATCTGAAAAAATTCGCGAAACGAAAGTGGCGGGAGTCCCGCTCCGCCGCACCGTTTGCGATTTTCGTTGATTTTGTGCGTTTGTTCCGAAAAGTCCCCGCTTTGGAGTTTGATTGATGCATGATTTTTCGACAGGCTGAAATATACATAGTATATTCATAATGTTCATTAAATCCGTGTCACATTGCGTACTTCTTCGCATCAGATGATACAGAAAAAAGCATTAGTGCTTTGTTGCCTCTAAATCTTGCATTGTCGAGAACATTGTGTTATAATACTCCCAAAAGATATAAGATAAGGGGGAGATTATATGCCATCGATCAAGTATATGATCGAGCTAAGCGATCAGGATAAAGCAACACTCCTGGATATTGTGAAGAAAGGGGCACGCACCGCTCGGACGATCTTGCGAGCGAATATTCTGCTTGCTTCTGACCGACGAAATGAAACCCATATGACCGTATCCGAGATCGCGAAAGCATATCATACTACGCCTACAACGGTGCAGACTGTGAGGGCTTCGTACTGCGATAAGGGGCTTGAAGCAACCATCAACAGGAAAAAGCGTGAAACACCGCCGGTGCCGGCAAAAGTGACCGGAGAAGTCGAAGCACATATTATTGCTCTTGCATGCAGCGATCCACCGAAGGGATATTCCAGATGGACGCTTCGTCTGCTTGCAGATAAGACGGTTGAGATGGGATATATAGATTCCATATCGTATGTTACGATTTCAACCATTCTTAAAAAAACGAATTTAAGCCTAACCTGAAGAAGTGCTGGTGCATCCCGCCGAAACAAAATGCAGCGTTTGTTGCCGCGATGGAGGATGTGCTCGAAGTCTACAGCCGTCCATATGATGAATCGCGTCCGGTCGTCTGTATGGATGAAAAACCGGTCCAATTCTTTGCGGACTTCCGTAAAGGATTCCGATCCAAAAAGAACGGGGTGCTCTATGAAGATTACCAGTACATCCGAAACGGTACGGCGAGCATATTCCTGTTCACCGAACCCTTGGTGGGCTGGAGATATGCTGACGCTCAGGAAAGAAGAACCTCACAGGACTGGGCAAAACAGATCGACTGGCTGCTGACAGAACAATATCCGGCGGCAGAGAAGGTGGTTCTGGTTATGGATAACCTCAACACCCACAGCATTGCTTCGCTTTATGCCACATTTCCGCCGCAGCACGCAAGAGAACTCGCCGAGCGTTTGGAGAGCCATTATACGCCGAAGCATGGAAACTGGCTTGACATTGCGGAAATTGAGCTATCTGCGCTCGGGCGGCAGTGTATTGCAAACAACAGAATTCCGGATCTGCCCACCCTGAGAAACTTGATCAAGCCTTGGGCATCCTTGAGAAATGCGGCGCAGAAGGGTGCGGACTGGCACTTCGCAACCCGTGACGCCAGAACCACGCTGAAACACCTTTATCCAGTTGTGAAGATTTAGAGTTAACG
>CANRBM010000048.1 GCA_947628855.1 uncultured Clostridia bacterium
CTTCGGACGCGCTCACGCCGAGCAGCGCGCCCATAACCGCCGCCGTCACGCCGCGCGATTTCAGCAATATCGCAAGCCCTATGCCCGCGCCCAGCTTGACCGCCTGCTCTATGATATTGGATACCGCCGTCGGCACCATATCCAGCTCGCCCTGAAACAGCCCGCGAAAGCCCGCTATCATGCTGACGAGCACCACAGTCGGCGCGATAATATAGTATCCCGCGCGCGTGGAGCCATTGCCCTGCCAAAGCGCTATCCTGCCCGCCAAACCCGCCAAAATGGCGCCGCTCACAAGCCCCGTAGCGACAAGCGCGAGCATCGCCATAGCAAAATACTTGCGGGAAGGCTCGCCGAGCGCGCGCTTTTCGGATATAATGCGGGAGAGCGCGGTCGGAATGCCCGAAGTGGACAGCGTCATAAACAGCGCGAAAACGGGAAAAACGAGCTGATACATGCCCATTCCTTCCGCGCCGAGTATGTTTGTGAGCGGAATACGATAAAGCGCGCCGAGCAGTTTTGCGACTACGCTCGCCACCGCAATGAGCGCCGCGCCTGACATAAAGCGGGAGCGCGACTTGCGCCTCGTCTCCCCGCTCAAAACAATGTCCGCGCCCGCCTCAATCTGTGCGTTCTTGCCCGAATTTTCGCCAAAATCGCGCATACGTCGTGAGTTTTTGACTTTGAACATCACGCGAGCGCCGCCTCTATGAGCTCCGCGCAGAAGTGCAGATACGCCCTCGCGATGTCGCTGGGCATTGTGGAGAGCAAAAGCGCCGCTCCGCCCACAAGGTCACCGTTTACGACGACGGGTTCGAGCACGAGATACGCCGCATCGACGTCCCTGCCCTCGAACAGGTCTTTCAGCTGTTCGCCGTGCAGTATCGCCTCCTTCCTCGCGCGCACCTTGCTTTGAAAGCCGTCCGTGAGCGTCGCGCCCGCGTACTTCTTTCTGTTTTTGCCTTCCGCGACCGCCACGCACTCCGGGCTGACAAACAGCACGTCCGCGTCAAGCGAGTTCGCAAGCAGCTTGCTCACCGCCTTCGCCGCCGCGAGCACGCTCTCGAAACCGCTGTATTTGCGCAGCGTAATGACGTCGCCGTCTGCGGCGATCTCCATCTCGTCGCCCTCTTTCAAGCGCATAGTGCGCCTCATCTCCTTGGGTATGACAATGCGCCCAAGCTCGTCAATGCGTCTGACTATCCCTGCCGACATAACTACCTCCAAATCGAACCTAGTTTGCCCCGCTTTGCAGGTATTATGCGAAAATATCCTAAATGAAAGGCTACAAATGCTGTCGCGATGTATTGTTATAATGCTTGCCGACAGGGATTTTCAAATCTAAAAAATATAAAATGTGCGACTGTCTGTGTTGGACAGCCGCACTTTGCAATGATAATTCAACATTCGCGCATCTGCACGCGACATATATATGTCATTTTATGCCAATACGGTTGTTTGTCGAGGCTTGCTCCACTTTCTTTTCCCCGATGACATGTTCACCGTCATAACTGCGCCAATAATTGCCCAAGTCATCGCGATAGCGAAGATAATCTTGATGTGCGTAAGGCGAATAGCCGTCGTAGTCTGTAGACCGTCCCACAAAACGCAATTGGAGATGATTGCCGTAATCGTCGATCACTTCAAAATACTCCTCTAATCTAAATCGCTGTCATCCGAATCGGTGGACGCGCGGGGTATGCCCAAAAGTAATCTGAACCCATTGTCGCAAAGCCAGCCCAAAGGATGTTCGCCTGAAAAAAGATAACATATGAGATCTGCCAACTTGAATATCAGGAGGAAGATGAACAGTATTAGGGCAATAACAATAAATGGCGGGAAGGACAGGATGTAAACAGCCAATCCGTCCTTGCCTATATCTTTGCCACGCCTTCTCATCACGCACATTAATATGTGCCCTGTAAACCCTACTAGCAGCACGGGCAATAAGCCGTTAACAAACAGGTCGTCTACGTGGAAAAAAATCTGCACCAATAATAGCGTAACGCCTGCGACATATGACAATATCGTCAATATCCAACTTGCAATTTTCATTTGAAATTCTCCTTTTTTGTATAATTTTCTACATTATATTCTAATTATAATTAGAAGTCAAGTAAAAATTATAATTATTGTTAGAATAATATTATGCAGGTTTTCGATGTAAAGGTATTCGGAGAACGTTTGCACGCCTTGCGGCTTGAAAAAGGCATAGGTCAGAATTTGCTTGCCGAAAAATTGGGATTGAGCAATGCCTCGATAAGCTATTGGGAAACGGGCAAACAGGAACCCGGCGCGGCAGCTGTTTTCAAGTTGGCGCAGTATTTTGACGTGAGCGCGGATTATTTGCTCGGGCTCACGGACGATTAGACTATCTCCGGATATCCGACGGTATTTTACATTTTCAATTGATTTATCCACTCAAATATGTTATAAATTATACGCGATGCGCGACGCGGATCGCGATATATAAACGGCACATGACCCTTTGAAGGAGGGAGAGACTCTATGAACGCCATGATCATTCTTACTCTCGTCTACATGGTCGGCTTACTTGCGGCCATTATAATTTGGCTTTCTAAATGCTCGCGAAGAGAGAGACTTGAACGTATGAAAAATTTCAAGCACGGAAAGTTCGCTTTCATCTACATAGCGACGATCCCTCTCTTCTTCCTTGCTCAACGTTTTAATGGGCAAAGCATAGACGGAGCGTTCTGGCTCTCCGTACGCGCCTGCATCGAAGTGGTCGTTCTTCGGTTCGATTTTGCTACCGTCGCCCCCCTTTTGAAGGAAAATCTCCTCTTCCATATTGCGATAGATATCCTTTTCTCTCTCGTTGTTCTCAACACGCTTATGTTCACTTTTTCTTTCTGCGGACAATGGATATACAATCAAATTTCACTATTCGTCGCAAGAAAATTTCATAAAAAGATCGTTGTCGTTGTCGGCACGAACAAAAATGCACTCGACATCCTCAGCTCCATTCCGAAAGAACATAAGGCGATGCTGTTGGGAAAATTTACTCCCGAACTCAAAGATGAGGCATTCGTCCGTAAGGCCGCAGCTTACCAAATAAAGGAAGAGGATGATATCGGCGTTCTGTTCAAAAAGCTTTTCGGAGACTTTTCAAATCGGAAAATATCCGTCATTATGGAATTGGATAACGACGAAAGAAGTTTGCTCTATGTAAAGCAATTTTGCGAATTGATCAAAAATGCCGACTTAACAACTATCCCTTTGACGGAGGATAGTGGATTGAACGTATTTGTTTTTACATCTAGACTGAATGAGGACATATTCGCACATTATACGGAGATGTCGAATGGTATCATCCAATTGATCAACCGTCATAAACAGATCTCGATGGATTTTATAGAGCGCTATCCTTTGACTCAATTTATGACGGAAAGAGAGATCGATTACTCCACCGCGACCATCCATGACGAAATCGATCCGAACGTTATTATGATAGGTTTCGGAAAACTGAACGAAAGTTTATTTCTTACTTCCGTTTCAAACAACCAATTTCTCACTGTGAAAAACGGAAAATTGCAACCGAAAGTTGTCACATATCATATCTACGATCGCTACTATCCTCAAGGCAAATTTACAGAAGATTCTCAAATACACAGCGGCTATCTTCACCACGGGTACCTACGGTATAAGGAATTTCTGAATTATTCTAAAGGGCGGGAAAATGAATTTCTTCCTATCATCCCCATGCCGGCGGACGTGATCAAGCATTCTCTCGAAGTAACCCACCCCGATTTTTATTCTTCCATGCGATCCACGCTTATGAATGAAAACTCTTACAATTATATTATCATTTCATTCGGTACTGACATGGAGAATATCGAACTCGCCGAAAAACTGCAACAAAAATTGATGGAGTGGGAGATCAAGTCACCCGTAAAGATCTTTGTCAAAGTCCGCGATGCAAAGACAACAAATGCCCTGCGCGATGAATTTCCGAATATCATTCTCTTCGGTTCAAACAAAGATTGCGTCTATAATGCAAAAGTTATCTTACGTGAAAAGGTGGAGCGAATGGCTCGGCTCAGGCACCTCCTTTATACCGCCGAAAATGAAGTCAAAAAATCGCCTCATCCCGACTCCGTCACTTTGAGCGATGCGGCGATATGTGAATCCGCCCGAAAGAAGTGGTATTCCTTCAACGAATACCAACGAGAATCAAATCTCTACGCCTGCTTGAGCGCTCGCATGAAATTGCAATTATGCGGGTATGATTATGCCGAAGAAGGTACATCTTGTTCGGAAGAATTCCTCCGCGCATATGAGCTGAACGATCCGCGTATTCCGTCCGAGTTGAGCATAGAGGGAAAGAAAATTTGGAAATATTCAAATGCAGAACAATTTCGAAATTCTTTGCGTTGGACGTTTGCCGTACAAGAGCACCAGCGTTGGTGCGCGAATATGATCGTAAACGGGTTCATTCCCTGCAACAAACGAGAAATTTTGACGCTAAACAAGCAAGACGCACTGCAAAAACGTAAACATGGCAATCTCACGACGATGGAGGGACTTATCGAATTTCGCAATTTGGTAGCGCAGGAAACCGGAAAAACAGCGGAGAATACCGATGTCATTCGCTACGACTATCAATTCATGGACGACATCGTTTGGTTGCTTGAAAAATGCGGATATAAGTTGATCAAGAAATAAGAATACCGTGTTGCGGACTCAAAATGCTCCTGCAAAAACGATCTATACTCGACATATCACAAGAAGTTAAGATTGGTGTAAAGTCGTCTTTTACCTTTTTGTCCTCCTAAGAGACTTACAAGGAAGGCAACAGCTGGCGAGTCTTTGCAATGCGGCTTTTTTTTTGAAAATACAGTCCTCTCCGCGCATATAAGTGTTCAGCGCACACGCTCGTAGACCCGCAATAGATCCATAGCCCGAACGTCCTTGCTTTATCGTTTCCCCGTTCGTAGCCGAGCTTTGTACTAAATCACGATAAAGCGAAAGTCTCGATGCGCTGAACGCACAACATTCAATTCGATCATTGGCTCCTTATCGTCAGCGATAGCATTCAACGACTATGACTTCTTTTTTGTTCGCTTTAGCCATTCTGATACAATCATATGTGCCACCGCGGTTGATCGGACGACCGTCTTGATCCTCAAAAGGAATTTCCTTCCCATCCCAAAGAGCGATCAATTTATCGCATTGGTTGACGATATAATTATTGGCTTCCGCATAAGTGAATTTCGAATCTTCAACGATCTTGCACACGGCCGTCTGCGCCAAAAGATGCCGCATCCTAAGTTCATCCTCTTCAGTAAACGGCCGCCCATGAGCAATGACGTCCTGTCTGACATTTTCAATATATTTTTCCAGGGGCATGGGAAGATTGGCTTTCAATGTAAGTCCCAATTCCAATGCGCATTCCGCAATAAGTTGGTCTGCTCCGTAGGCAAAGCAAGTCCTCACTATCACATTATTCGTCTTGCTGTACTCCGCCAATATCTCCTTTACGCGTTCTTTAAGTTTAATTGGATCATCATTGAAAAATCGATGTCCTGTCCCCGCGATCTCAAGATTCGGTCTTCTCCCCATGCGATAGTTATAAATTTTGATGTTGCTATCAAATTTTTTCAAGAGTCGAAGTATATTTTTCACCATGAGTTCATCTTTGGATCGATCGTCTTTTGACAACATTTCATAAGGAACGATGTCCTTATGTATCTTTTTACGATTACGCTCTTCTTTGGTAGTATAATCAGTGCCGTATTTCCACCCCATAGCGAGCTTTTCTTTGACCCAACGGACATGCTCCTCGCGGCACAAAAATCCGAGATTGTTTTTATAATTGGTATCCACTTTATTAAAATCTTCCACCACGGGATAGTCGAGATCTTTCCTGCTGTAAAAACAATTTATGAGCTCGAGCTTATAACTGTAAGACTTCGCCTGTTCGATGTTGGAGAGTTTGAACTCAAGATCCAGATTGCCAAAATCTTCACTCATGAAATCGCTGCTGAGCAACATGCAATGATCGTTATAACTTGCATGGATCGCTTTGGCAAGATCGCATAAACTGATGAAATTATCATCGGAGGCAAACAAATTCGTTTTTTTCTGCTTTTTCTTTTCCCGCGTAGTTACTATGATCTTGAGCGGCGTATCTATATATTCGCGGATCTTTTCAACAAAAACGCCAGTGTCCATCTCGGCATAATTCTTGTTCAGTGCAACTTTTAACTTCAAGTCGTCTTCGTTATAAGTGCGCGTTTCGTAAGAATCGTATGTGTAACAGACGCGAAGTTTATTTTCCGCAATTTCAAGTCCGAAATCCCAAGCGACAGGATCACGCTTACTGACCTTCCCATAGGCAAGACGATCCCAGCATTGCAATTCATCGCACAAAATAATGAGATACGCAAGCGGATGTTCGTCAAAACGTATAGCATGTTTATTCGGGGCGTCATGTTTATTAAAATTATTATGCAAAAGTATCGCCGTCAGCACGTCGAGATATTGCATGTTAAAATCATAATCGGGAGACGAAAACAGCTGTCGCGCCAAAATCACAGCGCTGAAATATCCGTGATCCATAAATTTCGGCTGTTCGATCACTCGTTCGGTGAGTTTTTTACATACGGCTGTTGGGTCATACCCCTCTCTTTTTTGTAGTCCGTATGCGAAAAGGTCGTTGTATGAGAGAAAAGGCTCTGCATCGGGAAATACCGACGCAAGTTTTTCGCTGACGGAGCTGTTCAGCGCTATCATTTTTGTAAAATTGCCATAGGAAACAAAGGGTCTGTCATCTCCTTCAGTCCCCCAAACCTCCTCGGCGTACGTTTTGATCTGTTCATGGGCGATCTGAAACGGATATCCAATGTCATGAAAAAGCGACACCATCCCCCAAAATTTTAAGAAATCAAACGCGGAATTTCCGTCATCTTCAAGATGATAGAAAGCAAGATAATTTCTCCTGAAAGCGGGATCGTTGGCGTAAAAAGCAAGCCCCAAAGCAAAAACATAGACCGAATGAGAATAATGGTCTCTGTGCTTTGAAAGCAGCTCTCCTGAATGATATTCATGATCCGAAAGCATTTCGATCAATTTTTTGATATTATCATATCCTTGACCGAACAACTTGAATATCTCGCTGAAACAGAAATAGACGGAAAACGCGTCCTCTTTTTTCCCGCTTGTCAAAAACTGTTTTAATGAATTTTGAAAACAAAGTTTATCGCTTTCGGCTGTCTCCTGTTTATCGTAACAGCTCATATCAAGCATTTCAAAAAACTTGTTGCTACATTCAAACAAAGTTTTCATATCAAGACTCCTTTCGTAAATACTATAAATCGATTATATCATCAAAGAGCAGCTTTATCAAGCGTCTTTGATCGCGTTATGTAAGGTTTTCGATGTAAAGGTATTCAGAACGTTTGCACGCCTTGCGGCTTGAAAAAGGCATAGACCAGAATTTGCTTGCCGAAAAATTAGAATTGAGCAATGCCCGGATAAGCTATCGGGAAACGGGCAAGCAGGAACCCGACGCGGCAGCTACCTTCAAGTTGGCGCAGTATTTTGACGTGAGCGCGGATCGTTTGCTCGACATTACGGACGACTGAACCGTCACAAAATATCATTCAAAAACTTTTGAATATCGCTAGATTTGAGCAATATCAACGCTTCAAAGCATTGCCCTCTTATTTACACATAGTAATTCTCGGGTTTCTTCTTTTCTACCACTCGCTCCAAAATGTAGGCGGTGAAATCGACGTCCTCGACGAAGTCGCGGGGGAGATATTTCACGCGGTTGAAACGCTCGAAATGCTTGTAGTGCGCGGGCAACGTGACGGGCGTGGAGACGTCAAGCGTATAGGACACCTCTTGTAGCGCGCGCTTGTACGTGGCAGGCGTGAGCTGCGCGCCGTCCTCATAGATGGCGTCGCGCAAAATTTTGTCGCCTTTCATCACTTTTGCCCAGATCTTCATAGCAATAGCATATCACAGCTCGCCTTTTATGGCAAGCTCGGAGCGGGCACAATTTTTTTTGCAGCCTCGCTTACCGCTCTCCCGACCGCACAACTGTCGCGTAATATGATTTGATTTGGCGCGCGCAACAAGATGTTGTGGTCGCAAAAAAATTTGCAAACAACAATTGTCAGCGGCGAGATTTTGTGGTATGCTATCAAAGCATCACATACGGGGAGATGAAAAGATGAGTTTCGTCAAATTTTCAAGCGATTTTTTGCTCGAGACGTTCACGCTGGTGGACAATCTTTTCATTATGGAGCACCTGCCCTACCTTGACGAGAAACAGATCAAGGTGTATTTGTATGGGCTGTATCTGTGCACAACTCCCGAAAAGCAGAACACCCTTGACGCGCTGTGCTCCACGCTGGATATGACGGAGGCGGAAGTGATTGGCGCATACGGCTATTTTGAGGATATGGGTCTATGCCGCATAATCTCGAAATCGCCACTTGAGGTCTCCTATCTCAGTGTAAAAAAGGCAAATCAGCCGCCAAAAAAGTACCGCGGCGAGAAGTGGAACGATTTCAATACGCAGCTTCAACAGCTCTTCCCGGAGCGCATGCTCACGCCAAACGAATACAACGAATACTATATGTTTCTCGACAGCTGTAGGCTGGAGCAGGACGCACTGCTCATGATAGTGCAATATTGCATAAATCTGAAGGGCATGGGCGTCAGATACCCCTATATCCTCACCGTCGCGCGCAATTGGGTGGCGGACGGAGTGCGTACCGTCGCGGACGTCGAGGAAAAACTCAAAGAATACGACAACCAAAGCGAGGATATGCGTCAAGTGCTCTCCGCTCTCGGCAGAAAGGGCGGCGCGGAACTCGAGGACAAGCAACTACTTCTCAAGTGGACGCGCAGTTGGGGCTATGAGTTGGACGCCATACTTGCGGCAATCAAATCCCTCAAGGGCGGCAAAACTTTCGCAAAGCTGGACGCCAAACTCGACGAATTTTACCGAATGTCCATCTTCACCGTGGAGCAGATAAGTGACTACCAAACGCAAATGGAGAGGTTGAAGGCGCTCGCGATATCCGTAAACAAAAATCTCGGCTTGTACTATGAGTCACTTGAGCACGAGATCGAGACGTACATCGTGCCGTGGACGGCAAAGGGATTTGACGACGGCGCGCTTGCGAGGCTCGCCCACTACTGCTATCTGACTAGCGTACGCACCCTCGAGGGCATGAACAACGTTGTAAATCGTTTCTTCTCGCTCGGCCTCCTCACGGAAGCGAGCATTGACGAATATCTGAACGACCAAATTGCGCAGGACGGCAAGATACGCAAGATCATCGAAAAGAGCGGCTCCTCGAGGCAGGTCACAAAGAGCGACCGCGACCTCTACCGCACATGGACGGCGGATTGGGGCTTTGACGACGCGCTCATCCTGTACGCGGCCGAGCAGGCGGCGGGGCGCACATATCCTACGCCGTACATCAATCAATTGCTGTCCACATATCGCAAAAACGGCATATACACCGTGGAGCAGGCTGAAAAATTTGTAGCGGCGCCTGCGTCCGCCCCCGCTCCGCAAGCGAATTTCGAGCAGCGGGACTACTCCGACGAGGAGCTGCACTCCATAATCACAAGCATAGACAAATTGAGCGAGGACGACGTATGAAAAAGAGAGCTATGTCCGCGCTCGTTTCGGCGCGGCAAAGGATTATAAACTTGAAAAAGGCGGAGGCGGAAGAGAGGCTTACCGCCGCGTTTGCCCTGCCCGACGTCAAGGACGCGCACACGCAGTTTGTCAAGGCGAGCTTTGCAAGCGGCATGAGCGGCAAGGGACAAGAGAAAGTTGAAGAGGCGCATGCGAAGTATGTCGCCGCGCTGTCCGCTCACGGATACAGCGAGAGCGATTTCTATTTCGTCCCCGCCTGCCCCATATGCGGCGATACCGGCGTCGCAAACGGCAAGCTGTGCAATTGCGCCGCGTCGGAATACGTAGCCTATCTCAAGCGCGAATGCGGGCTGGACGGACGCGCGCTGTCCCACTTTGAAGATCTGGCCACGGAGCGCATCAAAAACCCTGTGCAGCGCGCTGATATGCAAAAGATCGTGAGCTGGCTTATGGCGTACTCCGCGAAATTGCCGAATGTAAAGTACAAGACGCTTGTACTGCTCGGCGGCACGGGTACGGGCAAGACTACGCTTGCGGGTGCGGTCGCGCTCGCGGCGGTCGAGAGGGGCAAGAGCGCGCTGATAATGAGCGCGTATGAGCTGAACAGCCTCTTTCTCAAGTGCCACACCTCGCCCATAGCGGAACGCGACGGTATACTCTCCCCCGTCACGCATGCGGACGTGCTTGTCATAGACGACCTCGGCACGGAGCCCGTCCTTCGCAACGTTACGCTGGAATATCTGCTCGTACTGCTCGAAGAGCGGCTACGCGCGGGACTGAGCACAGTGATAACGTCCAACCTCGGCATGGGCGCGCTTCGCAGCCGCTATCAAGAGCGCATATGCTCCCGCCTGTCCGAGCGCGAGACCTCGCACATCATAGTCTTGAGCGGCGACGATTTGAGGCTGTGAAAGCGTATTGTCCGACGCGTCTCAAAATTTGCCGCTTTTCGCAAAACCCGCATTTAAACCCCAAATTGTGCACGATTAAACCCTAAACTTTGAAAACATCCCCAAAAATGAGGATGTTTTTGAATGTCTTGTATTTTGCGTCTCGCGCCGCCTTTATGCGCCCTGCAAAACGCCCTATCGCTCTTCTCTGAAGTACGTCGTACCCAACGCCGCCGGCGGCTGTACGCTCTTCCTTCCGAAAATAGACGTGATGATAAGCACGAGCACCGTGACTATATACGGCAACATTTTGATGATCTCGCGCTCCATTTGCCCGATATTCAAGTAAATAGGCATACGATACAGCGCTGCGAAAATAATGGAACCAAGTATTGCCCAGTTCGGCTTCCATATAGTAAAAATAACAAGCGCGACGGCAAGCCAACCGTAGGTGTCAATGCCGTACTCAATGTTGCCCGTGAGAAAGTCCATAATGAAGAACAGACCGCCAAGTCCCGCAATTCCCGAACCTATAAGTGTGGCGAGATATCTGTATTTGCCGACGCTTATACCCGCGGCATCCGCCGTAGCGGGATTTTCGCCGACGGCGCGCAAGTTGAGACCTACTCTTGTTCTCTTTATGACTATGGCAGTGATAATCGCTGTAGCGATGGCAATATACACAAGCGCGCTCTGCGAGAACAGCACCTTCACAAGCCCGTCGGTCGTGTTTGCGTCAACGATGCCCTTAGCAAACAGTCTGCCCGCCTCATAAAAGCCTCGCGTATCGAGTTTGCTGAGCATAAGGCTGTTAAGCGCGACGCCGAACGTAGTTATAGTGAGACCCGTAATATTTTGATTGCAACGCAAAGTCACTGTGAAGAAACTGAATATCATTCCGCCGAGCGCCGCAAACAGAAAAGCGCAAATTATGCCTACAACTACTACGGCAAACCCGCTCATCTGCGACAGGCTGCCGAGCGAGTCTATGTATGACCGTACGCCGTAGCAACCGCCTATCGCGCCAAGGCACATTATGCCGGGTATGCCGAGGTTGAGGTGCCCCGACTTTTCGGTTATCGTCTCGCCGACAGAGCCGTAAAGGAATAGCGTACTGAATTTTATAGTACTTGTCAAAAAAGTCCAAAACATTACTCTGTCACCTCCTTATTTTGTGCCGCGACATCGCTTGTCTTTGCCGCCAACGGCTGACCTCTATGCAATTCGGGCGAGCTTTCCTCGAGAATTTCATCCGCTTGCGCTTCACTGTCGGTCGCTTGCGAGGTATCGCTCATCATTTCAGCGTCCGAGGAATCGTCTTCCGATGTGTTTTGAGTTGTCTCGCCTTCCACTTTCTTTTTGCTGTGCGAGAATGAGAACTTGACCTTGTAGTTTACAAAGAACTCGCTCGCTATGATTATGAAGAAAAATACCGAAGTCACTATATCGGCGAATGAACCGCCTATGTTTGCTATCGTAGACACCTGCGCGGCACCTCTGCCCATAAACGCGACAAGGAATGATGTTATAACCATAGTCAGCGGATCAAAATGACCAAGCCAGCTGACCAAGATCGCCGTAAATCCTCTGCCTGCCGCAAGTGTCGTATTGATAGTATAGCTTGCTCCGTTTACAAGCAACCAGCCTGCGACGCCGCACAATGCGCCCGAAAGTATCATTGTGCGAATTATGACCTTCGGCACGCTTATGCCGATGTATTTTGCAGTGTTTATGGATTCGCCTACGACAGACAATTCATAGCCATGCTTTGAGAATTTAAGATAAACCCAAACGAGTACTGTGATCAAAGCGACGATAAGAATGTTCAGAATATAGTCTTCCCCTCCTATCTTTGGCAAATGCCCGTTCGGCATAATGCCCATAACGTGTGAACCTGTCTTGACCCAAACGGCAATTATTGTGGAAATTATCGCCGTAGCTATATAATTGAGCATAAGCGTGAAAAGCGTCTCGTTTGTATTCCACTTCGCCTTGAACAGCGCGGGGATAAGAGTCCATATCGCGCCGCCTACCATAGACGCCAGCAAGCATAGGACGATAAGTCCGCCCTCGGACATCTTTCCGCCAAGATAGAAGATACAGGTGGCGCTCATAAGCGAACCCATGAGCACTTGCCCTTCCGCGCCAATGTTCCAAAATTTCATCTTGAACGCGGGAGTGACCGCAAGCGCTATGAGAAGTAATATCGCCGCTTCCCAAAATAGGTTGATGACGCGTCTCTCCGTGCCGAATGTTCCTTTGAACATCTCGGTAAAGAATGTTCCAAACGCAGTCGGTTCAAAAAATACAGTAACGATCGCGCACACCAAAAATGCTACGACGACTGCCGCTATCCTTATGACGATAGGTAGCCACTTAGGAGCGTCCATACGCTTTGAAATATGTATGGGGGATTCTTTTTTGAGCTTATCGACAAATGCGTCGAATTTGCTCACTTTGCCTGTCACAGATCTCATAATGTCTCCCCTCCTTCGTCGTTGCCGTTATCTTGCTCGTCATTCAGATCGTCTATGGACATTTGATTTTCGTCAACTTCGTTCGATGTCTTTGTCATGAGCAAGCCTATCTGCTCCTTTATGGCACGTCTGCCGTCCACGATTCCTGTGACCCTTCCAGCGCAGATGACGAGTATTCTGTCGCAAAGCTCGATCAGCACGTCAAGATCCTCGCCCACAAATATGACCGCGACGCCCTTCTCTTTTTGCTCGTTGAGAAGATTGTATATCGTGTAGGACGAGTTGATGTCGAGGCCTCTCACGGGATATGCCGCCATAAGCACGGAAGGCGACGCGGCTATCTCGCGCCCGACGAGCACTTTTTGCACGTTTCCGCCGGACAGCTTTCTGACGGCGGTATGCGTGCTCGGCGTGACGACCTCAAGCTCTTCCACTATCGTCTCGGCAAGTTTCTTGGGCGACTTCCTGTCAAGGAACATAAAGCCCTTGCGATAGGAGCGGAGCATCATATTGTCGATGAGGTCCATGTTGCCCACAAGTCCCATGCCCAATCTGTCCTCGGGCACGAATGACAACCTCACGCCGAGGTCGCGTATCTGCACGGGAGTTTTGGAGCGAAGATCCACGGGCGCATCGTCCTTGTTGGGATCGAAATAGGTGATAGTGCCGTCTTTGACCTTGTACAGCCCTGCGATAGCCTCGAGAAGTTGCCTTTGCCCGCTGCCCGCGATGCCCGCGATGCCGAGTATCTCGCCCGACCTCGCATCGAACGAAATGTCGTCGAGCACCTTGACTCCGTCCGCGTCAACAGCTGTAAGTCCACTGACGACAAGCCTGTTTTTGACGTCGTGTGGCTCTGCCCTATCGATGTTGAGGGAGACCTTTTTGCCCACCATCATCTCGGTAAGCTCCTGCTCGTTTGTCTCGGACGTATTGACTGTCGCAATATGTTCGCCCTTTCTGAGCACCGCGACCCTGTCCGATATCGCCATAACTTCGTTGAGCTTGTGGGTGATGATTATTATCGACTTGCCCGCCGCCTTCATATTGCGAAGTACGTCGAACAGCTTGTCTATCTCCTGCGGAGTGAGCACCGCGGTAGGCTCGTCCAAAATGAGGATATCCGCGCCGCGATACAGCACTTTTATTATCTCGACAGTCTGTTTTTCACTGACAGACATGTCGTATATTTTCTTTTTTAGGTCTATTTTAAATCCAAAACGGTTTGCGATGTCCTGCACAATATCCGCGCGCTTTTTGGCAAGCCAATTGAATTTTATTCTTCTTCCTATCCCCACAAGCGGCATAAGCGCAAGTTTGCGTTTAGTCTCCTTTTCGGGGTGGAATTTGGGCTTTGTCATATATGCGAGAGGCCCCGGGTGTTCGGCTTCGTCATAATTCTCGTAAGCATCGTTCTCCGCCCTATGCGCCTCCACAAGCTTTGCTTTTTCCTCTTTGAGGTCGAATTTGGGGCACTTTTCCCATTAGTTTATTATTTCCTGGTACTATAATGGATGTAATTGTTCCACTGTTTAAGTCTGCACATACGTC
>CANRBM010000049.1 GCA_947628855.1 uncultured Clostridia bacterium
ACCACCCGCCTTACGGCGGGTGGGGGGGGTCACTGAATTTAACGAACACATTGTCCGAGCTTTCTAATACACGGACGTATGCGCTTGTCCGAGTATACATATGTGCTGACGTTTTTATGCCTAAGGGGGGGGAGGGTCAAATCACTTGCAGGACGAAAAACTTGAGGTAGCTTGTTTCGTCGGCGGATAGCAGGGAGGGGTGGTCGGGGGATTGCGACTTCATCTCGACGGTGCGCACGGTGCAGCCGCTCCTCGAGGCGGCGTCGGAGAGCATTTTCTCAAACAGGGGCAGGGTCATATAGTGCGAGCAGGAGCAGGTGACGAGATAGCCTCCGCTTTTCACGAGTTTCATGCCGAGCAGGTTGATGTCGAGATAGCCGCGGTAGGCGTCCTTGACTTCCGCGGCGCTCTTGCAGAACGCGGGCGGGTCCAAAATGACGACGTCGTAGCTTTCGCCCTTAGCCTTCAGATCGCGCAGTACGTCAAACGCGTCGCCCTTGAGCGTGGTTATATTGTCAAAGCCGTTGAGGGCGGCGTTTTCAAGCACGTTGTTTAAGGCTAGCCCCGAAATGTCGAGGGCGGTGACGGAGCTTGCTACGGTCGCGGCATTCAGCGAAAACCCGCCGCTGTTGCAAAATGCGTCCAGCACGCGCGCGCCGTGGCAGTATCTGCGTACGGCGAGGCGATTCTCCTTTTGGTCGAGGAAATAACCCGTCTTTTGTCCGTTTTTCACATCTGTAGCGAGTTTTATGCCATTTTCCGTGACGTAGATCTTGTCGGGGACGTCGCCGTACAGCGTCCCTTTGACCTCTTCTAGTCCCTCCTTGGCGCGTACGGATACGTCGCTGCGCTCGTATATTCCCGCGGGCGCGAACAGCTTGACAAGGCAGTCCACGATGAGCTGTTTTCGTTTTTCTATGCCGAGTGAGAGGCACTGCATGACGAGGTAGTCCCCATAGCGGTCTATTATCAGCGCGGGCAGGGCGTCCGCCTCAGCGAAAACCATGCGGTAGCGGCCCTCGAAGCCGAGGGAGAGGCGATAGTCGTTTGCGGCGCGCAGGCGGGCAAGATACAGCTCCTCGCCGTCCTCGGAGTCGTCGCGGATGAATATGCGCACGAGTATTTTGGACAGGTGGTTGATGTAGCCCTTGCCTACGTATCTGCCGTCGAATGTGCGCACCGTGGCGAGCGAGCCGTTTTTGTCCTTGCCCTCTATGCGCGCGACCTCGTTGGCGTATACCCACGGATGCCCCGCGAGCACCCGCTTTTCCTCGCCTTTTTTGAGATATACCGTGTAGCCCATGAATTTTCGCTCCTTGAAGATCTTCCTGCCACAATTATATAAGACCCGCGCGGAAAATGCAAGGATAAGGCGGGGTATGGCGGCAAAAAGAAGCGGCGCATACAATATTTTCGGGATATGAAAAAATATTCGCTCTTGACTGAAAAGCGCAAAAGGGGGATAATATTCTTGAAAAAACAGCCTTTCGGAGGTGAAATTATGGACGCGGTCATCACTATATCCAGACAATTCGGCAGCGGCGGCAGGCTTATAGGGCGTATGCTCGCGGATAAGCTGGGCATACCTTTCTACGACAAGGAGATCATCGACCAAGCCGCAAAAACAAGCGGTTTTGCAAAGGAGTTCATCGAGGACAACGAGCAGAAGATGAAAAGCCTTGGCACCATCGCTATGGCGACTCCCGCCTGGCTCGGCGGAGTGTGGACAAGCCTTGAAAACTTCGAGTCCCGCATATACGCGGCGGAGGCGGAAGCCGTCGAGGAGTTTGCAAAACAGGGCGCTTGCGTCATAGTAGGGCGGTGCGCGGACAGCATCCTCAAGGGCAAGTGCGAGTGTTTCAACGTGTTTGTCCACGGGCACCTCGAGGACAGAGTGCAGCGCGTGCTCAAATATTACAAGCTGGAAAACGACGAGAAGAGGGCGGCAAAACTTATCCTCAGCACCGACAAGCAACGCGCGAGGCACTACCGCTACTATACCGACGCGGAGTGGGGCGACCCCGACAACTACCACATCTGCCTCGACAGCGCCTCCATGGGCGTGGAAAAGAGCGTGGACATCCTCGCCGCCGCCTACAAACTTTACTGCGCGGAATGAGCGCAGCAGGGCAAAACGCACGGTTTTGACAAAACGTATGAAACGTGAGAAAATCGCATAAAACACATTTTATGCTTACATTTTGACAATTTAAACTTCAAAATTTGCAAATACGATCAAAAATCACGGCGCCGCCCAACCGAGCGACGCCGTGTGATTTTAAAGTGAGAGTTTCACATCAAATTAGCTTTTGTCAGTTTTCTTTCACCCACACTTCCGGGGTATGGGTGTCCTCATTCCAATGCCAATGCTTGCCGTCATAATTCGGCTGTTCACTGAAATAGTAGCGTTTGGCATTTTTAAGAGAGTTGTTGCTGCCTATTGAAATATCGTTCCATTGCTCGCTCGTTCCCCCATAATACACCGCCTGTATGCCTTCGCAACCATCAAATGCATAATTACCTATGCTTGTCACGCCTTCGCCTATTGTCATCGTCTGCAAGCCTGTGCACTTATAGAACGCATCTTCTCTTATGCTTTGCACGCTGTCGGGAATTGTTATCTCTTTCAAGCCCGTACAACCGGAGAATGCATACTGGCCTATGCTTTGCACGCTGTCGCCTATAGTGACTGACTGTAAGCCTGTGCAATCATAGAATGCGTATCCGCCTATGCTTGTCACACTATTGGGAATGTTTATTTCAATCAAGCCTGTGCAACCATTGAATGCATTTGGTGAAATCGAAACCGTGCCGTCTTTGATATTTATTGTTGTGTTTTCGGACATTTCACCTTTATATGCATACAATACTTTGCCAATGTAAACAACACCGTCGGGAAGGGCATTATACCAAGGAGTATCGGAAAATGCACTACTGCCTATGCTTGTCACACTGTCGGGAATGGTTATCTCGCTCAAACCTGTGCAACCTGAGAATGCATCACTGCCTATGCTTTGCACACTGTCGGGGATGGTGACAGAGGTTATGCCGGTAAGTCTATAGAATGCATAAGCGGGAATTGTTTGAACTTTATCCCCTATATTTACTTTTGTAAGTTGTGTGCAACCTTCGAAAATATAATTATATTGCAAACCTGCTCGCGTGCAATTTGTCGCATTCCAATTGACCGTCTGCAAGCCTGTGCACTTATAGAATGCATACTGGCCTATGCTTTGCACACCTTTGCCTATTGTCACCGTCTGCAAGCCTTCGCAATCCTCGAATGCATTTTCGCCTATGCTTGTCACGCTTTCGGGAATTGTTAGTTCTTTCAAGCCTGTGAGACCCGAAAATGCAGAATTGCCTATGCCTGTGCAACCGTCAAGAATTGCCACTGTGCCCTCTATTGCTTTTGGCACAAGATAAATTGATTTGGTCTCTTTCAAATACACAATGCCGTCTTTGCTTTGATATACAGAATTTCCTTCTGCAACCTTAAATGACTTCAATCCTGTGCAACCCCCAAATGCACTGGATCCTATGCTTTGCACGCTGACGGGAATGGTGACAGACGTTATACCTTTAAGCCCATAGAATGCATAGTTGCCAATTTTGGCTGTGCCTGTGGGAATATCCACATCATCTTTAACTTCTACATCATTCAAATATAGTTTTGCATTGCCCTTTGCCGCATACAAAGGATTTGATCCAAACTCTATCTCGCACCAAGATTTGAGGTCTCCAAGATAATCCACCTTTGTTATGCCTGTGCAACCCTCGAATGCATAATAGCCTATGCTGGTCACGCCTTTGCCTATTGTCACAGTCTGCAAGCCTTTGCAACCACGGAATGCATCATTGCCTATGCTTGTCACGCTGTCGGGAATTGTAACAGAGGTTATGCCTGTAAGCCCATAAAATGCAGACGCTCCAATTTTGTTTGTGCCTGTGGGAATATTCACATCATCTTTAACTTCTACATCATTGAGATATAATTTTGCATTGCCCTTTGCCGCATACAAAGGATTTGCATCCTCATTCTCAAACTCAATCTCACACCAAGATTTGAGTGAAGTTACATTTACTTTTGTTATCTCTGTGCAATTACGGAATGCACCATCGCCTATGCTTGTCACACTGTCGGGAATGGTTATGGATTTCATGTCTTTGCAAGACGAAAATGCGTCTTCGGGTATTTCGGTCACGCCGTTCAAAATTTTGACGTCGCCGCTTATATCTTTTGGCACGTACAAAATGGACGGCTCGTCATTGACATATTTGTAGACTATGTTGTCTTGCTCTTCAACGCGCGTGTTTTCATCCAAATTGATTTTTGTCCCTCTGAATCCTTCAAATGCCCAAGAGTTGATTTCCGTAACAGCCGAAGGAATTGTCACGACAGGGTCTTTCCTGTATGCAAACGCATATCTACCGATTTTGTAATAATCATAAGGCACTCTGTTTATGGTTATCTTCTTTGGTAGGTTGAGCACATTGAATATTCCGTTGAGGTTGTAGTCCACAAGCGTGAAATTGTTTTTGCTCTCCTCATAAAACACCAGACCTTCTCCACCTACATCATAATACAATTTGTTTGGGTCAAGGTCTTGCAATTTGTGCATTACGGTAGTTGATCCATAAAGCGCAGTGTCGGCGACTGTCACATCATCCGTAAGTCCGGAAATACTTCTCAAAGTGCGGCAATATGCAAAAGCATACTCCCCGATGCTCTTCAATGAGGAGCCGGAATCGATGAAGATCGTGTCGATGTCAAGTCCCGCAAAAGTGTAGTCATCGATGTTTTCGCAATTCGGGCAGATATGCACCCATATGCCGTTCATACGATTGACGCTTGCAATGTTTGCCGCACTTCCGTAAAACACACCATAGTTTCTGTCATATGTGGTGATATCACAATCAAATGCGTCCCAAGTGATCTCCATAAGGTTGTCCATCCCACCAAACGCAAGTTCACCCACAGATGTTACGTTTTTGGGCACCGTCAGCTCTTTTATCGAGTCGCAATCGTAAAACGCTTTATAGCCTATGTTTGTCACGCTGTCGGGGATAGTCAGCTCGGTGACATTGACGCGGCCGCTAAAAGCCTCTCTCGGTATTTCGGTCACCCCGTCCAAAATATTTACCTCGCCCTCCAATGCCTTGGGCGCAAAGTAAAATGAAGGGGTCTCGCCTTTTTTGTACAATACGCCGCTTTGGCTTTGGAAAGTCGGATTGTCGTCCTCGACCGCAAGAGATTTGACATTATCCCAAGAAGAATATCCAAAAGATATTTCCGTTATCGGCACATCTTTATATGTAGAGGGAATTACTACCTCGGTCGCAGTGCCTTTATATTCTCCTATCGAATAATATGCGGGATTATTGCCGTCTTTACTGTGATATTCAAGATCAAACAGTTTTTCGGACTCCTGATCTGTAGGGCTGAGAGGAAGCTTTGTAAGGGTTTTTTGAACCGTTTTTCCGCAAACGGTGCACTCTCCCTTTGCTTCTCCGTCCTCATCGTAAGTTGCGGGTTTTGTTGTAACCCACTCCTCGACGACATGCGCTTCCTTTTCGGTTGTTTCGCCGCAGTCCAAGCACACTTGCCAATGATATTCTTCGTCATAATCATATGAGTAGATGTGCTTATGCTTGTTACATGCGGCAAGTGATACTGTCGCGATACAGACAAGCAGCGCCACTGCAAGCAGGGCAAGTAAGATTTTGCTGTGCTTTTTCATATTGTTTTTCCTTTTGGGCTTGCGCCCGTTTTGATATACAAAAATGCGCCCGACAAGGGCGCACACAGTCTTTGACAAATATAACAAGTGCACTCTTGCCGATTTGCCACAATCTTTGATATGCACCACTATATTGCACACCAAGAAATGCACTTGTTACCTATAGTAAGTGCTAATATAGTGGTTTTATTCAGATTGTGGCAGTGTCATTATAGCGCAAGGGGCAAGTTTATGTCAACAGTTGCAATCAAATTGCATTGCGCGCGAGTGATGAACGCATTTGAAATTTATTTGTCGATCAAATATGTTTTTATTGATATCCGCTCCTTCGACAGGAATTTTGACACTAACATTCAAACCAAAAAGCGCGGATGCAGGCGATGTGGGGTACCCGCAAAATTCCGCAGTGATTTTATGGAGTTTTAAAAGAGCCACATTCGCGCTTTTTAGCTTGGGGTGCAGGGGACGAAGTCCCTTGCCAGAGTGTGGGGCGGAGCTCCACGTAGGGCGTGGGGCATTGCCGGATCATGCGAGATAGAGGATGTCGTTGGTGAATGGGGAGGGGGAGAACACGCGGCGGAGGGGAAGGGCGTCTTTGAAGGAGAAGAGGCGCTCGAGGGCTTTGCCCATTTTGCCGATTATAAAGCCGTTGCAGACGGCGCAAATTATTGTGCCCCAGCCTATGCCCTCGTAGTGCCACATGCCGAAACACGCAAACGAGAGCACTACCGCGAGGAAACAGCTTGAGCAATCGTACAGCGTCTTGACGAGGGCGAGGGGCGCGCGGGTGCGCTCGGTGAGTTCGATGACGAAAAGCTCGTACACCTCGGAGGGGATGTAGGTGTGGAAGAGGAAGGCTACGCCCAAACAGCATATCAGCATGCCCGAAATGAAAAACGCTATGCGCCCGACAATGCCGCCTAAGGGGAGGTATCCCACAAGCAATACGCAGGCGTCGAGCACGGTGCCGTACAGCACGGCGGTGATGAAAGAGAAGAGGTATCCCACCGAAAACTTGCGCATTATCACGCTGAGCAGGACGATGAGCAGGCCTTGAAAGCAATATTCCGCCATGCCGAACGTGAAAAAGGGCAGATACTCGGATATTTTCAGGTGAAGTATGTAGGCGGGCGCCACGACCATGGACATCCCAAAATTCGCCTTTTGCAAAAATGCCGTCGCAAGCGCGAGCAGCAATATGCCCGCGATGTACGCAAATTCCGTGAAAAATATGTGCCTACGCCTCACAATAAGACCTCTCGATGCGGATTTGGCATTTGATGTCAGAAACGCCCAAAGCTAGTCCGAGGCTTCGCTCAAGACCCGCACATCTTATCATATATTGCGCGCACGTGGCAACAAAATGAGGATACATATGCAAATTTTTGCATACGAAAACATTTTCGAAAGGAAAAAGGGCGGCAAAGCGCCGTCCTCAATTCACAATTTTGCCATTTTGTAAAAGTCTGCGGGTTTGGGTTATTGCGGGGCGCTTATGCCGCCTTCTCGCGCGGTTTGGTCATCTGTCCCGAGAACATCTGCACTACGCCCGCCACTATCGCAAGTACGCCTATCGCTATGAAAAGCGCGTCGGAAAGCGTCCACTTCGCCGCTATCAGCAGCGCGCCGACCGTGAAGGCAAGCAGGGGATAGACGAGGGACATCGCAAGCTCCCATCCGCGCTGCCGTTTGAGCGTGGGCAGCCCCGCCACGACGCTGTATATCGCGTAGGCGCAAAACATCACGCCCAGCAGGATGAGCGTCACGTCCACGATAGTCCACGCACACACGATGAGGATGACGCCCGCCACGATCTCGATTATGCCGTTTGCCGTCTTGCGGCGGAAGATCTCCGCGACGCCCAGCAGGGCAAAGCATGCGCCTACGACGGTCAAAAGTACGCTCACAAGGCTCGCCCTGAATGCGCAAAACAGTATGCCCACCGCGGTCACGGCAAGCCCTATCAAAAACTCCGACGATATGCTTTTATTTGCCATATTTGCCATATTTTCACCTCTAGCGCATAGTTTGTCCCCGCTCCGCAAAAGTATGTAAAATTTTTCCGCCCACGCCAAAAATTGCGCAAAATCGCGCAAACGTAGTGAGTTATTGACAGGGAAACCGATGTGAAAGTTGCAAATTCCGAGGCAGTCAAAGGTATACGCCAAGCAGCTCCTCAAGGGTGACGTCATAGAGTCGGCATAGTTCGATAAGCTTTTCGTATTCGGGACGAGAGACGTCGTTTTCCCAATCGCTGACGTTGGATTGGCGTATGCCCAGCGCGCTTGCGACCTGCGCTTGAGACAGCCCCGACTGTTTTCTCAATTTTTTAAAATTTTCGCCGAATTTCATAACTAAATTATATAAATATGTGCGTTGCACATTGACAATTATGTGCATTGCACATATAATTAAAAAAACGCTTTCATTTTGACGAAAGCGAGCAGGGAGGTGATTTTTTTTGATGAGTTGTGGGTTTATTTGAAATCTATTTCAAGGTCGTCGCTTGAAAACATCGGGTCGCTGAAAAATTCTTGAGGAGTCACGTCCAAAGTTTTGAGCAATATCAAGAGCGTGCGCAGATAGATATCCTTGTTTCTGTTTTTGCGTATGCTGCGATACGTCTCATAGGAAATCGCCGCTTTGTTACAAAGCGTGTACACCCCGAGCTTGCGTTCCTTCCTCAAAGTCTCCAATTTTTGAGCGATAAATTCATTCAATAACATGACTATAGAGTATCATCAATCACTAGCGCAATATCTGTGTTATAGTGGTGATTTTCTTGACATTTTGAATTTTAATGGATATTATATATTAAATAGCTATGCTGTTTTGGAGGGTTTTTTATGAAAAATTCGATCAAAAAACTCATATTTGTGCTTGTCGTAATGGCGATGGTTGCGACGTTGGCTTTCGCTCTTGCGGCGTGCAACAACGACGCTCAAACCCAAACGACCCCGCCCACCGCAGAGGACGCGCCGTCCTCAGGCGGAGACACACCGTCCACGGGTGGAGACACGACGCATGTGCATGCGTATGGCAGTTGGAGCATAAGCAGAAGTGCGACATGCTCTGTCGAAGGGTTGAAAACCCGCAGATGCTCAAAATGCGGCAACGTTGAAACAGAAACTATCCCCAAAACCGCTCACACGCCCGTAACGGACGACGCAGTTGAAGCAACTTGCACGCAGGAAGGAAAGACGCAAGGCTCGCATTGCGGGGTCTGCGGAGCCACTATTGTTGCTCAAAGGACAGTGGCAAAAAAGAATCACACGCCCGTGATAGATGCGGCAGTTGAGGCGAATTGTATGCAGGAAGGCAAAACGCAAGGCTCGCATTGCGGGGTCTGCGGGACAGTTATTGTCGCGCAAACAAAGGTGGACAAGACATCGCACACTATCGTTATAGACCAAGCGATCCCCGCGACTTGCACCGAACCCGGCAAAACGCAAGGCTCGCATTGCGACGTGTGCAAGACCGTACTTGAGGAGCAACAGGAAACGAGAGCGTTGGGGCATAAGGCCACACAACAATATGGCAGCGATGAAAACGGGCATTGGACAAAATGCGAACGATGCGACGAACACCTTGACCCGCAATCGCATGTCTTTGTCAAACTCAGCGACAGCTATGACGCAACATGTCAACATAAAGGCTACTTGCATGAAAAGTGCAATGTGTGCAATAAGGAGAAAACGGAAACTATCCTCGCAGGAGATCATAGGTATGTGGATGGGATATGCGCTGTTTGCAGAAACATAGACCCGCTTGCAGTCGAGGTAAATATACATTATGCGGACAATGAAGGGAGAATGCATTCCCAATCGACGTATGCCGCGCCCGACAACAATTTCTCCGTGCTCGATAGAATACAGCTTAATTTAACTTCAACTCCTAACTACTATTACTATTTTGCAGGGTGGTTTTATGATGAATATTATGAACAGCCTGTACCCGAAGGGGCAACATTCCATGAGGACTGTGACATTTACGGGTGGGCAGTGGTTGAGTATTACAGTAGAATGAAGTATGCGATAAGCAGCAACGAAGTTACGCTTAATGGAATGGACATAAGCAGAACAAACATCGTCGCCGTGCCGCCGAGGATAAACGGCTATCCCGTGACCGCTATAGGAACTGAGGCATTCAAAGATAAGACGCAATATCGCTCGATAATTCTTAATGATGATTTGAAAACTATCGGTGATAAAGCATTTTACGGATGCAATAGTTTGCTTTCAATTGCCATACCCGACGATGTGACAAGCATAGGAGCTTATGCATTCTATAATTGCAGTGGTTTGAGTGAAATAACCATTCCCGACAGTGTAACGAGTATAGGCGATTTGGCGTTCTCCAAATGCACGGGCTTGCAAGCTGTCAATTGGAATGCTACAAATTGTACAGGGGCGGGACGAGCTGACAATACTATTTTCAAGGGTTGTACTGGACTTACAACGCTCAATATCGGAGAGAATGTTAAATCAATTCCTAATTTGGCATTCTATGGTTGCCAGAGCGTAAGCAAAGTAAATCATCTTGGCACTCTCAAAAGTTGGTGTGAGATAGAGTTTGGAAGCTATAATACCAATCCATTGTTTGTTACCGGTGGTAAAGCAGAATTATATTGCAATGGAGAGATTGTAGATCTTACAAATCTTAATATCCCTGTAGGAACAACAAAAATAGGCGATTATGCGTTTTATAAACTCACAGACATAACTTCTGTTACCATTCCCGACGGCATGCAAAGCATAGGCAATAGTGCATTCTATGGTTGCACAGGCTTGCAGACGGTGGCGTTAGGCGAAGGCGTGACAAGCATAGGCGATGAGGCATTCTATGGTTGCACCGAATTGACCGAGATAGCACTTCCCGACAGCATGCAAAGCATAGGCAATAGTGCATTCTATGGTTGCACAGGCTTGCAGACGGTGACGTTAGGCGAAGGTGTACAAAGCATAGGAGAAAGTGTATTCTATAATTGTACAGGCTTGCAGACGGTCACTATAGGCAAAGGCGTGAAAAGCATAGGCGATTGTGCATTCGGGCATTGCACTGGTTTGAGGACGGTAAATTGGAATGCAACTAATTGCACGGAAGCAGGATGGTGGTCTTCTCAGATTTTTAGAGTTTGTACCGAGTTTACGACGCTCAATATAGGGGAGAATGTGCAATCAATTCCATCATATGCATTCAAAGATTGCACAGGCTTGCAAACGATTACGATTCCCGATAGTGTGCAAAGCATAGGCGATGAGGCATTCTATGAGTGCACGGGCTTGCAGACGATTACGATTCCCGATAGTGTGCAAAGCATAGGCGATGAGGCATTCTATGAGTGCACGGGCTTGCAGACGGCGACTATAAATGCGAAAAGTATAGGCGAGTATGCATTCCTTGGTTGCGAAGGCTTGCAGACGGTGACAATAGGCGAAGGAGTGCAAAGCATAGGCGATGAGGCATTCGAAAGTTGCACAGGATTGAAAGAGATAGCACTTCCCGACAGCGTGCAAAGCATAGGCGAATATGCATTCTCTTATTGCACAGGTTTGCAGACGGCGACTATAAATGCCCAAAGTATAGGTTATGAGGCGTTCAAAGATTGCACAAGTTTGCAGACAGTGACTATAGGTGAAAATGTGCAAAGCATAGGCGATCTTGCATTCTATGAGTGCACGGGCTTGCAGACGATAAATTGGTATGCGACAAAATGTACAAAGGTTGGGGAGAGAAAATATGACTATAATAAAGCTCAATATTCCGATTATACAAGTTTCAAAGATTGCACAATACTTGCAACAGTAAATATAGGAGAGACTGTTCAATCAATTCCTGCTTTGACATTCTACGGCCGCAAGAGCATAACAAAAGTAAACTATCTTGGAACTCTCAAAGGATGGTGCGAGATTGAGTTTGGTTATTATGCCAACCCTTTGTATGCCGCAAACGGTATCAAACCAGGCTCTGCAAAGTTGTATCTGAATGACGAAGAAGTGGTGACAGTCGAAGATTTGGATGGGTTGGAATCAATTCCGACATATGCATTCTATGGTTGCACAGGTATAAGAACAGTTATAATTCCCGACAGCGTGCAAAGTATTGGTGAATATGCATTCTACGGTTGTGAAGGCATAACAAGAGTGAATTATCTTGGCGACCTCAAAGGTTGGTGCGAGATCGAGTTTGAAAGTAAGTATGCCAATCCTTTGTCTGCTGCCTACTACAACGTTAACTACTACGGCAAGGCCAAATTGTATCTTAACGATGTCGAAGTAACAGGCGATGTGAATATCCCTATAGGCACAACAAAAATAGGCGATTATGCGTTTTACGGCCTTACAGGCATAACTTCTGTTACTTTCCCCGACAGCGTGCAAAGCATAGGCGCAGGTGCGTTTTATGACTGCAAAGGTCTAGGACATATGTATTATGCGGGTAGCTCCACGCAGTGGGGAAATATTAAGAAAGGTGGTGGGTGGAATCAAGCTTCTCCTTCCAATGGTATGGGTAGCAGTTACACGATCTATTTTCAAATGCACTACAACTCCACGGGGCCCGAAGCGGCGAGCAACATTTCCGCCCTGCCGAGCGACCAACCCGTCTTGATTGCTTGCGACAGACTTGACATTTGGGTCAAACAAGATTAAAAAATAAGGCTATATGCCTAAAATAAAGGAGATAAAAACTATGAAATGTCCTACGTACAAAGCCATTGCAGGTTACATTAAAGACAAGTATGGCAAAAATGTTCACACTTGCGCCATAGCAAGAGTGAAAGAAGAGTTGGGATATCCTGTCAATAGGCAGTCCACAAGTCCCAAGATATTGCCAACCGATTTGGAGCGCCAATATATCAAAGAGGCGATCGAAAATTTGAGCAAAGTAAAATAACTTTGCAAACTCAATATCAAAACGCGCGAATGGGGCGATGTGAGAGCCGACGTTCGCGCGTTTTTGGTTTGGGAGTGCAGAGGGGCGAAGTCCCTTTGCAGAGGGGAGGAGCATAAGCTCCGCTATGATCTTTGTTCGTTTAGAACATCAGTTTTTTTTGACGGCAACGGTCAAGGCGCCGTCCTTGGCGTCTACGAGGAGGGTGTCGCCTTCGTGGAGGTCACCGGCGAGGATTGTGCGGGCGACGGCGTTTTCGACGTGGTTTTCGATGTAGCGCTTGAGGGGGCGGGCGCCGAAGGTGACGTCATAGCCGCCGTCTATTATCGCGTCCTTGGCGGCGGGGGTGATGTTGAGCTTGAGCTCCTGCTTTGCGAGGCGGTTGCGGAGCTTATCGAGGAGCAGATCCACTATGCTGCGCACGTGCTCACGACTGAGAGGCGTGAAGAGCACTGTATCGTCGAGGCGGTTGAGGAATTCGGGGCGGAATGTGGCTTTGAGCAGGGAATCTACTTGCTTTCTTGCCTCGTCCGAGATGTTGCCGTCCGCGTCTATGCCGTCGAGCAGGGCGGAACTGCCGAGGTTGGACGTCAAGATTATGACGGTATTTTTGAAGTTGACCGTGCGCCCTTGGCTGTCCGTTATCCTGCCGTCGTCGAGCACCTGCAACAGGATGTTGAATACGTCGGGATGCGCCTTTTCTATCTCGTCGAACAGCACGACGGAATAGGGCTTGCGCCTGACCGCCTCCGTGAGCTGTCCGCCCTCGTCGTAGCCCACGTATCCCGGAGGCGCGCCGATGAGACGCGACACGCTGAATTTTTCCATGTACTCGGTCATGTCTATGCGTACGATGTTGCGCTCGTCGTCAAACAGATATGCCGCAAGCGTCTTTGCAAGCTCCGTCTTGCCCACGCCCGTGGGGCCGAGGAAGAGGAAGGAGCCGATGGGGCGGTTTTCGTCCGCTATGCCCGCGCGGGAGCGCAATATCGCCTCGCTGACCGCGTTTACCGCCTCGTCCTGTCCTATGACGCGCTTGTGTAGCTCGTCGCCGAGGTGCAGCAGCTTTTCCTTCTCGCTTGCCATGAGCTTCGTGACGGGGATGCCCGTCCATTTGGATACTATGCGCGCGATCTCGTCCGCCGTCACTTCGTCCCTAAGCAGCTTGCCCTCGGGCTTGGACTCGGACTCTTCCAGCTTCTTTTGCAGGGCGGGGAGTTTGCCGTATTGCAGCTCCGCCGCTTTGCCGTAGTCGCCCTTGCGCTGCGCGTCCTGTATTTGCAGATTTATGCTGTCTATCTCCGCCTTGACGTCCTGCACGGAGGTGATGTCCTTCTTTTCGTTTTCCCATTGAGCCTTCATGGCGTTGAACTCGTCCGTAAGCTCGCCGAGCTCCTTTTTGACGCTCTCGAGCCTGTCGAGGGAGAGCTTGTCCGTCTCCTTTTCGAGAGCCATTTCCTCGATTTGCAGCTGCATTATCTTGCGGCTTATGACGTCCATTTCCGTAGGCATGCTGTCGATTTCCGTACGGATGAGAGCGCAAGCCTCGTCGATGAGGTCTATCGCCTTGTCGGGCAAAAATCTGTCCGTGATGTAGCGGTCGGAGAGCGTCGCCGCGGTCACTATCGCGCGGTCGTGTATGCGCACGCCGTGGAATATCTCATAGCGCTCCTTGAGCCCGCGCAGTATCGCTATAGTATCCTCGACTGTAGGCTCGTCCACCTGTACGGGTTGGAAGCGCCTCTCGAGCGCCGCGTCCTTCTCGATATACTTGCGATATTCGTCCAGCGTCGTCGCGCCTATGCAGTGCAACTCGCCGCGCGC
>CANRBM010000050.1 GCA_947628855.1 uncultured Clostridia bacterium
ACGAGAAAACAAAAGTAAACGGACATTACAAGCAAACCATTGAAATCGTTTATAACTTCGTTGGCGCTATCATTCCGTCGTGTTTCAGAGATGACGACGATGACTAACAAAAACATCTAAAACAAGATATGAGAAAAGGCGTGGCTTCACGCCACGCCTAATTCTCTTTGAGCGGCGACTTACCTAAATTCCCTATGGGAACTACGGTAATGTCACGGCTTTTTTAAACGCTGCTACGCGCAAAGCGCGTTTTCAAATTTTCAAGTTGGATCAAGGTCGTTTTACGTCTGCTTTATTGCTCGTCATGGTCTGTCTCGGGCGAGCCTTCTTCAAACTGAGTATCGTCGGCATTTTCAATTTCCGCCATAGTTTCGGGCGTTTCTTCACCGTCCGTTTTGGGAGCAGTGCCATTCTTCGCCGCTTTCTTTGCAATGCTTTTTTGCTTTTTTGCCTCGCGTTTTGCGGCGAGCTTGGGCAGTTTGCCCTTCCTAATGAGTATCTCCACAACTACGACTGCGACGATCACTGCAAATACGACGGCGCCTATCACGATGAGCGCAATGTACAGCGGCGGCATAGTGCTTGCAACGATATCTTGGTCTATGTAATATCTGATATAATCCTCGTAGGTTTTGAGGATGTTTTTGTCATTTATCCCCTCTTTTTTGAGACGATGATCGGAGCTTATGATGTTCAAGATCTCGTCATCCTTCCATATATAGTTGAACTTGTCCACCGTCAAGCCGCTGCCCATGCCCGCGTCGCGCGCATACTCCGCGAAGTAGGACTTGACATAGCCGTTGTCCCACACCTCGAGCTCGCAGATGTATTTGAGATAGGACTTTATCTCTTGATTGCCCTCTTTCATATCCTTTTGCGGCAAGCGGAACCACCTTTCCAAAAGCTCTTTGTCCGCATTGGGGTCAACCGTAAAATGCACTTTATACAGCCCGTCCTCATGCTTGATCGTCACATCATCGCCGAGTATCTCAGGCATAAATTCCATATTGTATATCTCATTTGGCGCATCCAAAATATTGACGGCATTTTTAAAACCGTCCAGATCGTACGCCGTCGCCTCTTGCGTCACCGAAAACGACTGATATGGGAAAGTGTCAAGATCGCAATTTATCGCGTAAGTCGGCACTTCCGATGGCTTATTCATCAAATTGAAGTAATATTTGTCGGGTTCGCTTGACAGATGATAGTTCAGTTTTATCATCGTTGACACCCCGAGGACTTGCATCAACCCTCCCATAGAACCTTCGCCAAGCACTGCCGCCGCAAATTGATTGTACCAATCCTCGCCGTCTTTTAGGGTGAAACCGCGCATTTTGACGATCGCCGCCGCGTCCTTGAAATCCATGTTCGCACTCATGCTTCCGCCGAGGCTTTTGATGCCCATATAGGACTCCTGCAACATGAGCGATGCGCCATGGTTGCCCATCCTGCTTTCATTGGCGATGTCGTAAAGTTTTATCGCCGCTTGCTTGAGCGTCGCCGCATCGGCTCCATCTTCAAGCGCGGAATGTATCAGCGCGCTATCCTCGGCATTTATAAGACTGTCGCGATCAGGACGGGTGCCTTGTGGAAAAATAAATGTGCGATACTTGTCCTTCTCTGCCGCATCCTCTGCATATGCCGTGAGCGCGCCGCCCAAAAGCGTGACAAAGAAAATTGCGACGAAGAAACATGCAAATAAAGCGCACAGGACCCGCTTGCAAAGTGTTGTTTTCATAATCTAAACTCCCGCTTTCGGCGCATTTTTTGCCGAGACATTCTATACAAATATTCTACTACAACAATATCTCCTCGTCAAGAAGGGTTTGCCGAAGCGTATCCGCACGCGGCATATCGCCAAAAAAAGCGCAACATTCCTCACATACATCAAAAGGCGCAGGTATACTCAACAATTCAAATTATCGCGCAAAATACAAAAATAGCTTGAAAAAGCCGTTCGGCTTTCAAAAATATTTTGCCGTCCCGCGCTCAATAATGTGTCCCGCCGCTCACAATTTTACGATAAAAAACGGAATGGGCGGGTCCTTTTTCCAATTGTAAAAGGACGCCATGATGACTTGATATTTGCTGTCGTCAAGCGAGGCGAGATAAGGCAGCAGCGCGTCTCGCTCCTCATAGCCGCTGTCCCCGCCATAATACACCGAAACGCACATTAAACCGCCGCTTTTGAGCAGTTTAAATCCCTTTTCTATCGCTTCGCGCGTACTTTCAAAGTGCGTGAACACGCTGTGATCACCGCATGGTAGATAGCCGAGATTGAACATGATACAGCTCACGCTGCCCTCCTCGAAATACTCGTCCATAGTGGCGTGCGAGGCGAGTATGAGCCGCGCCTCAAGCCCGCGCGAGGCAAGCAGAGCGCGCGTGGAGTCGATCGCCTCCTGCTGTATGTCGAAAGCCGTGACGCACCCGTCCCCCGCAAGAGAGGCGAGGAAAGCCGTATCATAGCCCCGCCCCGCCGTCGCGTCAACGCATATGTCGCCCGCTTTCACAAACTTTTTCACGGTTTCATGTACCAAAGTCAATGCGTTCATAAAGTCATTATACCACTCCCTTTTGCGTCTTGCAAGCGCGAGCGCCGTTATAAAAAATCCGCCCTCAAATGAGAGCGGACCTTGATACAATAACTATTGATTTTTAAAGATCTTCTTTGTCCTTCCTCGGGATATCGAGGTCGATCCTTAATGCCATTGTTTGCTGCTCGGACGCGTCTTTGGCGGGTTCGGATCCTGCATACTGCGCAGACGTGTATTTCTTGAATGTGTCGCGGAAAGCCATTTCGCTTGTCGAGCCTATTTCCCAGTAGACGACGACGCCTTCCCTGTCGATGATCATATTTTGAGGCGCGCTGGTGGAGTGGAACTTTTCGCATATGTTGTTGTAATTGATTGTGGGATCGGGATTGTTTGGAGTGATATCTTGCGCAACTACCCATTCCTGCGGCACGCCAAAAGGTCTCAAAAAGTCGCTTATTATCTTCTCGTTGGTGTCATAAGGCACGCAATCGAGCATGACGACCGCCATATCATCCTTGTAGATGTTGTAAGCGGACACAAGTCCCGGCATCTCGCTTTGGCATGCGCCGCAAGATACGAAGAAGAAGTTGAGCAAAACCATCTTCTTTTGGGCAAGCAAATCGCTCAATTTGACGGTCTTGTTTCCTCTTACATCTTTGAAAGTATAGTCGTGCATTACGGAGCCGAGGTTGTAGCTCGTCTTGTCCGTCGCTTGAGAGGCGGGCAGCAATGACGAGTGGATGAGAAGGTCCTTATATACATTGCCGGGGGCGATTGAATACGAACGTTCGGCAGTGTATCCGGCGGGGAGCCCCGTGACCTCAACGGTGTAATTTGCGGGAGGCAAAGCAACTGTCATCGTCGCGTCATTCTGGTTGAAATTGGAGCTGTTTGACACAACGGGGTTGCCGTCATCGCCCTTCACGGGATTGCCGTTTTCGTCCTTCACGGCGATCTTCACGCTTGAAAGCCCTATATTGAGAGGCTCGCCGTTGATATGCGCCATTTGTATGTCGTCTTTTGCCCTGCGACGAGTTTTGGCAACACTTCGTCGTCCTTTGTCTTTTCGCAGCGGTTGCAGTGCACGGAACGCTTACCTGCCTCGTCAAAGGTAGGATCCTTGTCCACGACCGCTCTCGTTTGCCAATCATGTCCGAGCGCGGGGCTTTCTATGACCTGCACGGCGGGTTTGCCATTTTCGCCTCCGTCGCACCCCTTTCTCTTGCACGTGATCTCTCTTATGCCCTTGCCCTCGCAAGACGGCTCGGAAACGATGACGCTGGTGCCGCTGAAATCGTGCCCAAGCGCGGGGATCTCGACTGTGACATATTGTTTGCACATGTCACATTCGCCCTCTTTGGAGCCTGGAGTTGTGCATGTGGCAGGTTTTATCTTGCTTAAAACGGGTCTCTTGATGTTGTGCGGCAACTTGGGAATAACGACGTCCTTTTTCTCGGGACAACGCTTGCAACTCACTTTGCCCGCGCCCTCTTTTTGGCAATCGGAGGCGGTTACAATCTCGATATTTTCCTCGTCCCAATCATGGCCGAGCGCCTCGGACGGCTCGCGCTTTTCCTCGCCGCACACTTCGCACTTGCTAACGATTTCTCCCGCCGCAGTGCATGTGGCGGTGTTTTCTACTTCTTGCCACTTATGCTCGTGATCGTCTTTGGGATCGCAAGCGGCAAAGACCGCAATACACAACACAACTATAAGTAATGTCAGAAGAATAGTTGCCGATTTTTTGAAAGTTTTCATAAGCTATACCTCGCTTATACATTTACATTATAGCCTCATATTTTAAGGCTGTTTTTTGCTGTAAACTATCTATGCAAATTGTCGATAGTAATACTGCCATATATATTGCCAAGTGACCGCCCGCCACGTTCAGAATTGACGGACGATACGACAAAATACTTATTCTTCACCGGCGGGCTCTGTCGGTGCGGGTTCTGCAGGTTCTTCGGGCACTTCGATCTTTCCTTGCGAGTCAAATTGGAATGTCCCGTTGCCATCTTCGCTATAGGCAAAAGTAAATGTGAATGTGACGCCGGAACCGTCATAAGTTATGAGCATGATATGCGCGCTGTCTATCATATCATAATAGCCCTCATAGACCACACCGTATCGGTCCGTATAGGTGATCTCGCCAAAGCCGTTCATGGTGAGGTGAGACCAATCCTCGGCGTCATACTCGCCCTCGACGCGTTCTTCATATCTGCGGAACTCAAAGTAGGTGTTCCCCCCCTCCTCGCTCTCGATGTAGATGGCAAAATAGAATGTCTGTTGCCCGTCCCCGCTCATATATTGATAGCTTGTTTCGCTGATCTCGGGAGCGGCTTCATAAGTACCCTCGCCGCTTAAAGTCCCATCCGCGTCATAAAGTTCCGCATTGCCTTGCCCGTCGAGATACATATATTCGCCCGTGCGCTTTCCGACATCCCACGCCGCAAATGCTCCAAAGCGGAGTTTGCGCTCCTTGAGATACATAATGTTGCCGTTGACATCGGTTATGGCGTCAAAGACGAAGGACTCGGATATTTCCTCGTCTACCTTGTAGGTGAACACTATTACGTCGCCGTTTTCGTCCACCGTATAGGCGTGAGTCTGGATGTCCTTCTCGTCGAATGTCGCGCGCACCATGAGGCCGGTGTAATCGGCTACGCCGTCGCCGTCCTTATCGTATGTCGCGGAGTTGAGGCGATAGCCGTTGCCTTTCAATACGCCGTACTCTTCCGTCAAATATTCTCCGCTGTAAGCGCTGCTTTGCAGATCGTACACGAGGTATTCTTCATGCCACAAGGACACGAATGTGCCGAGCAAAACTCTGTAGACCTTTCCGCTGTCGTTCTCGTGTATCTCATATTCGCGGAAGTCCTCCGTCCAATTCGGAGTCTTTGTCATTGTGCCGTAGTACTTATTTTCCAAATAATCCTCTTGGATATCCACCACGGTCACGCTGTCTTCGCCGTCATAGATGATATAATCCGTCAAACTTCCGCCGTAATCGGGTCCGAACGTCTCAAATGAGGTGCTGTCGATGTCGTAGAAATAGTATAGTCCTGCGTCCTCAGAGACATTCTTCATCCTGTTGTTTGCAGTATCCTCTTTGAGATAGTAGGAGGATATGACTCTGTCATCGGAGTCGCGCACTTCAAACACTATGACGATATCCATACGGTAGAATGTGCCTTCAAGCACGTATCCGCTGTCCAACGTATATGTCGCGCTGTTGCTGTAGCCGTCCGTCTTGAAGTTGGAAAGGTCGAAGTACATATCGCCGAGATCGTCATTGAAACGCTTGTCAAAACGCACATAGAACTCGCCCGTCTCGTCCTCACTGCCGCCCTCCTTGCGGAAGTTGAAGCTGTTGTAGTATTCGTGGAAGGTCCTGAGCGATGATTCATAACCTTCGCCGCCGAAGAAATCGAGCAATTCAGTATCATCACGCCAATCGGAAAATTCCACACTGTACAGCCCATCCGCCTCCGTGTATGTGCCGAGACCGACATATACGGGCTCTCCTATCGCCATAGGCAACGCAATGAACGCCTTGCCGCCGTCCGCAAGCAACAGCCTCGCGGGATAGGCGAACATGACATCTTCGGTGATATAGGCGTAATCGAGCAAGCGGTCGCCCGATATCTGCATAAATTTTTCGGCCTTGTTCTTCGCGTCGCGATAATAGTACAGATTGTGCGTGTCGTCGAGGTTGAAAGTGTAAAATTCAATATATTCGCTGCCCGAATAGGTGTATCTTACATCGTTATGCACAGTGCCTTGCGCGTCGGTATATGTCGCGGTGCCCGTCGCGGGATGCACTGTAAGGTTGTCTGCAATTACGCGGTCATCCTGCGTACCCTCGCCCGTGCCTGTCACGACATGTGCGTATTTATTGCCGTTCTTTTCTTCCTTGAATTCAAAACTGAGTTGCGCATCATTTGAAACGGATATGAAAGTGAACGTGTTTCCCGTTTTCGTAACAGTCCCCGTGTACATTGGCGCATAAATGCTTGCCTTTTCGCCGGAGCCGAGCTCTTTTTCATCTATCTCGACAAGCAACATGGTCTCGTTGGGCTTGTTCAGAAGGAACATTATGAAGGCATCGCCGTATGTCTTACCGTCAAGCGTTACAGATCCGTCAAATATCCAAAGTCCGCCGTCGCCGCCTCTTGGTGAAACGCTGCCGAAATATTGCGCCGTCATCGTTCCGCTCCTACTCTGTCTTATCGCAAAATAGATGTCCTCAGTCGCGCCGTCATAGTAGAAATTGATGAGCCATACTTGATCGGCTTCCGCGGAATTTTCCGTCATCCAGAAATTGTGAACTATTTTATAGGTGCCTTTATGTTCTGTCACTATCTCGTCGCTTTCGTCCGAACGCTCCGTGTAAGTACCGCCGCCAAACCCGTCAAGATAGAGATCGTCGGAAAGCTGCCCGTAGAATGTACTGCGCTCTATTGCGTTCGATTTGATATCGTCAATTTCGAATTCTGCGGGGAAATTTGGATTGGATCCGGCATCTATTTTGCTCTTGCCCGCTTCTGTTCCTTTCAAAATGCGGAATGCGAAATCCTCAAGATGAGTGTCGTGGTTGGTCGGATCGCCCGCATGCATCGAGCAGACATAATGTCCGTCTGCGTAATAATATATGCCGTTTGTCTCAAGCACGGGTTCGTTTGTAATGTCGTAATAGGTAGGATGCTCGGGGTCATAGAAATATCTGAAACTGCCGAGGCCGTCAAGATATATGACGGGATAGCCGTCCGCAGTAGCGTAATAGCCCGCCTCATCCATATTTTGGAAAGCGAGCACCGTCTCGCCCTGCTCGTTTTCCTCAAATTGGAAACGCAACATGATCTTTTCATCTGCAGAGGCAGTTTCGTCATCAAATTTTTCCGACGTGAACACATAGTATCCCCACTCGGTGTCATATGTCACTTTGCCCGACGTCAGCTTTTCGCCGTTCTTGTATGTCGCGGCATAATCTTGATTTATGGTAATGGACTTTGTATTATCGTCCTTGGAATGATACTCTTGATACAGCGTCGCGTTGTAATAATAGAAATAGTTGGTCTCGATGTTCAGAACGCCCTTGAGCACGACATTATTACCTTCCTTGAATGTGAAAACGCCTGTTTTGGGATCGAATTCGCCCGTCTTTTCTTCAACGCGATCTCTCACAAGATAGACCTTGCGCGTCGTAATCGTATTATCATCTGCCTCATAGTCGGGCTCCACAAACAGATAGTCGCTTCCGCCCAGCGCGTCCGCCGCGCCCGGTTGCCATATCGCATACAGAACGAGAGCATTCTCGCCTTTAAGGAATTCAATATCCTCGCCGACTTTACATTCAATAGTGTTATTTGTCGGACTGTAGGAGAGCGCCCTGTACGCCCAGCCGAGGAAACGATAGCCATCGACGGTGAATTCGCAATCCGCAGCTTTCAAAGGCTCATCATCAAAACCGGCAATGCCCTCTTTCATCTCTCCTTGCGCAGTGAGCCCTTGGGGAGGATTGGCATTGTAGGTGACGTGATATCCGTCGATGTCATAGTAATATTTCAAGACGTTCAAAGACGCATTTTCGGTGAGCGTGATCCTATTCGTCTCTTCGGATCTTACCTCGTTATAATAATATCCCTCAATCACAATGTCCGTTTGGTCTTCGGACGCTTGCACTCCGACAAGACCGGACCTTGTCTTTGTCAATTCCTCTTTTTCTTGATATTCTCCGTCATAATCTTGCAAATAATATGCGATAGTATAGCCGACATTGTATCTTGCAGTCAGAGTGGCGTTGCTGTCGGGCATAAGAGTGGTGTCCTTGACGCGTTCTGCGCCCAGATACCAATCGCTGAAAGTCAGATCACCTTCCACCGTGGGGACGATATCCTTGACTGCGTCGAGGATGGACGCGCCCGCCTTGAGATATCTGGACAATTGGTCGTCCTTGAGTTTGCCGCTGCCCGCGTTCAAAGTGAGCCTGTATCCCCTTTCCCACCTCGCATAGAAAGTAGCGTTTGACTTTGGCGCAGTGACCGTGCCGCGATAGACGTCGCCGCTAAGATCGTTGTTGAGGCTCCACCCGTCAAAGACATACGTGACGCCGTTTTCCACCTTGTTGCCAAGTTCGGGCAATGTGATATCTTTGAGACCTTTTGCCGTGATGGCTCCGATAGCGTCGCCTCCGTTCGTCTCGAAATACAGCGTGACGTTCTTGTTGCACGCAACAAGCGCCGCCGCAATAACGACAAGGAGCGCGACTATCGCCAAAATATAGATTGCTTTACTCAATTTTTTGAACATCATAATGCTATTCTGTTCCTTATATAAATTTATATTATAACTATACATTACTGTCCGCATATGTGTAAAGTATTTTTTTTTAAAACTCCATATTTAAGCATACTTTTAAGTTGGGAAATATACTCATTTCCGCCTAAAAACAGGAAAATTTTGCCGTATAACTTGCTATATATGAACGATTTTCTCAAAAGTAAGCGCAAAAAAAGATTGAATAATTATACGGTTTTAGCTTAAAAAATTTGAATTTTTATAGAATTTTTTTTAATATTTAAAACTTTCATTCATCTTCTCCTTGCAAAAGCCGTATGCGTATGGCATAATTATAAATAACATATAGGGTTTCAAATTCCCAATATACAAAAAACCAACATCGGGAGGTTCATATGAACAAGATAATGAGATGCGCTCTTGTCCTAGGGCTTGTACTTTGCTTGATATTGTGCGCGGCGCTGTTTGTCGCTTGCGACCCTAAAAAAGACGCCAAAACGACGTACACTGTCACGGTGACTTGCCAAGATGACGTCGATTTGACAAATGTCAAAGTGCAATTGAAAGACTCAAACGGCGAGATCGCGGCAGAAAAGGCGCTCGATCAAGGCAAAGCGACTTTTGAGCTTTCCGCGGCAGAATATACCGTGACGTTGTCGGGCGTCCCCGTCGGCTATCTTTTCAAAGAAGCTACGCTCAACGATACAGTCAAAGATTGCAACTTGGAGTTGCAACAGGGCAACGTCTACACCGTAACCATCAAATATAAAGACGTCAATGACATCTTCGGCAACCTCATAACACCCGCAGGTTCTGCAGAGGGCGTCACCGTATCCCTTTATGAAGGACAGCTTGCAGACGACAATCTGAGCAGACTTCCCACACCTCCCGTTCTTGCCGCATCGACAATGACGGACGCCAACGGAAAAGCCGTATTTACGCTTGAAGGCGATATTTATACCGTCGTGGTCTCGGGTCTCGCGGCGGGTCAAAGCATAAACTACAGAGTCGGCACCGATCCAAAGAATTGGGTGAACGCATACACGGTGAGCACAAGCGCGCCGAGTTTAAATCTGCCGCTGAAAGATCCTGATCCTCTTGGTTTGCAGCTGAAAAATCCTATTCCTTTAAAGATGGGAAAAAACGACTTGCCGCTTACTCCAGAGATTCTTGAACCTACCCAGTTCAGCGCGATTTTCTGTACCTTTACTCCGACAGAGACTGGCACTTACACATTTACAACAGAAGGCAGTGCCAAAATCATAGAGTCCAACGATCCTTATGCGTATATGAATGAAATGATCAGAGGTTCGGGAACATTTGAGATGCAACTCAAAGCCGGTCAAACCGTCTCTCTTTTATGCGGTGTTTCGGCATTAACAAATATGCACTATACAATCACCATAGAAAAGAGCGCTTGAAGCAATTGTTAGGCGCCGTGATTTTGCGGCACAAGCGCAAAATCATTTCTACATTCGGATATTAACGGCGGAAAATTTTCCGCCGTTTTATTTTGACTTTTCCCTGTTTTTTTTATTTAGCACAAAAATCTAATGCGTCTTATAAACAATATGCGCGGCATAAGGCTTGACTCAAAAATATCCCCGCAAAAGTTGCTCTTGCGGGGATAAAATGCGATATGGGTCAAAAAAATGTGCAAATATCGGGAGTTTTTGCCTCACTTGATCTGCTTGAGGGCGACTTCCGTAAGGCACTTGGAGATGAACTGCTCCACGGTCATTGTACCGAGGTCGCCTTCGGTGCGGTGGCGCACGCTTACTACGCCCTGCTCCGCTTCTTTGTCGCCGATGACGAGGATATACGGCACTTTTTCGAGTTGCGCCTCGCGTATCTTCTTGCCCAGCTTCTCGCTGCGCACGTCCGCTTCCGCTCTGAGGCCTGCCATCTCAAGCTGTTTCTTGATGTCCTTCGCGTTGTCCATAGTGCGGTCGGTGAGCGAGAGCACTCTTACTTGCTCGGGAGCGAGCCACATGGGGAACGCGCCGTTATATTTTTCAATGAGCATACCGAGAGTACGCTCATAGCAGCCGATGGAGCTACGGTGTATTATGTACGGCCTTGCCTTTTCGCCGTTCTCGTCGATATAGATCATATCGAAACGCGTCGCGAGCGAGAAATCTATCTGCACCGTGAACAGCGTGTCCTCTTTGCCGTGGACGTTTGCCGCTTGCACGTCGAGTTTGGGTCCGTAGAATGCCGCCTCGCCCCACGCCTCTTCGTACTTGATGCCGAGGTCGTCAAGGATGTTCTTCATAGTGCTTTCAACTCTGTCCCAATCCTCTTTGCTGCCCACGTACTTGCTTGAATTTTTGGGATCCCAGCGCGAGAAACGATACCAGATATCGTCCTCTATGCCGAACACCTTCGCCATATACTTGATGAGATCAACGCAGCCCGCGAACTCCTGCTCCAACTGGTCGGGAGTGCAGACTATATGCCCGTCCGCAAGCGTGAACTGACGTATGCGGGTGAGCCCATGCATCTCGCCGCTCGCCTCTTTGCGGAACTCTATCGCCGTCTCGGCGTATCTCACGGGAAGGTCGCGGTAGCTCTTGAGCCCGTTTTTGTATATCGTGAATTGCAGCGGGCAGGTCATCGGGCGCAAGCAAAGGATCTCGTCGTCAACGTCCTCCTCGCCTATGTAGAACATCTTGTCCTTATAGTGGTCCCAGTGTCCCGAGGTGATGAACAGGTTGTTTTTGGTCATTATGGGCGTCTTTGTCAAAAGATAGCCGCGCCTCTGCTCCTCGTCCTCAACGAAACGTTGCATGATCTGAAGTACGCGCGCGCCCTTGGGCATCATGAGCGGCAAGCCCTGCCCTATATTCTCGTCCGTCATGAAGAATCCGAGGTCTCTGCCTACCTTGTTGTGGTCGCGAAGTTTTGCCTCTTCAAGTTTTTGCAAATACTCGTCAAGGTCCGCCTTCTTCTCGAAACAGGTGCCGTAAATGCGGGTGAGCATCTTGTTTTTCTCATTTCCGCGCCAATATGCGCCCGTGAGCGACGTTAGCTTGAACGCCTTGATACGTCCCGTAGTGGTGAGGTGCGGCCCCGTGCACAGGTCGATGAAGTCGCCCTGCTGATAAAAACTTATCTCCTCACCCTCGGGGATATCCGCAAGCAGCTCCATTTTGTAATTCTGTTTCAGTTTCTGCACAAGTTTTTGCGCCTCGTCCCTCTCGAGCGTGAACCGCTTTATCGGCATGTTCGCCTTGATGATGCGCTTCATCTCCGCCTCTATCTTCTCAAAGTCCGCCTGCGTAATGGGAGTCTTGAAATCGAAGTCGTAATAGAATCCGCCCTCCACAGCGGGACCTATCGCAAGCTGTACGGTGGGATAGATGGTCAAGATTGCTTGCGCAAGTATGTGCGAGCAGGTGTGACGATAAACCTTTTTCCCTTCGTCGCTGTCAAACGTGAACAGCTCAAGCGAGCAGTCGCCGTCTATCACCGTGTCCATCGAGCAAAGCTTGCCGTCTATCTTGCATACAAGCGCCGCGCGAGCAAGCCCCTCGCTGATGTGTGTTGCCGCCTCGTAAGCCGTCATAGGCCCCTCGAGCGACAGCAATGATCCGTCTTTCAATTTGATATCCATAAAAACCTCCGCGCAATCAGCCTCACGAGGGCTGTACGCATACTAAATTCTCCGCTTTATACGGAGTATGAATAATTATAGTATCCCTAAATGCCGTTGTCAATCGCTTTTATTCTTTATTTCCAAACGAAAAATACGCGCGGTCTCAAAGCGCTTTCAGACCCAGTGCGCGGCATATCTCCGCAAGGCTTTCAGTCGGGTGCAACGCCTCGTCAAGCGAGAACGCCGCGGAGCCGTCCGCCCTTGCCTCCGCCTCGCGGATCTTATCCTTGAGTTCTTCGAGCGCGGGCGAGCTTTGCGCCCCCATATCCTCTTTTTTTGCCCTATCCTGCTCCTTAGTTTGCTGCGCAGTGAGACGCGCTACTTCGCTCTTGAAGTACATCTCCATCTCGTCGTCGCCTCCGCCGTTGTTCAGCGAGAAGTCCTGCTCCAGCATCTTTTTAAGGTCGAGTTCTACGGACACCGCCACGCTCTCCATATTCAATGCGTCCTTATCGAAGTGATACCTCTCTTTGAGCTGTTCGTATGCGCCCGTCCACTTCGCGCGAAAGAGTTTGAGCCTGTTCAGCTCCAGCGCGTATCGCGCCTTCACGTCCGCCGTCAGCCTGTCTGCGTTTTGCGTGGCGGAGAGAAATGCGGCTTTGATCTGCTCCTCCTTGCCTTTAAGCTCGCCGAGTTGCCGCCTCAGCTCTTCGCGCTCCGCCTCCAGCGAAGATATCCTCTCACGTGCGGAAAGTTGCGCGCTCTCTGTACGGCTTATTTCAGATGAAATATAACTCTCGACCGCGTCAATGTCATACCCTCTTCTTTTGATGGGAAATCGCGTCGCTTTTTTTGATCTTTTCATACTCACGCTCCAAAATTTTCTCAACTTATTATCGCAATAAAATGCAGGTTATGCCTGTCATTTCCTGTCGATAAACCCCGTTTTTTGTCAAAATCGCTTAAATTGAAAGTGTAAAAAATAAGTACGCAAGAACGGACTATGCGTAACGTATAATTAAATCTTTTACGCAGGAGTTTTGAACATTGCAAACAATCAAAAACGCGCGAACTAGTGACGAAAGTCACGACTTTCGCGCGTTTTTAGCTTGGGGTGCAGGGGACGAAGTCCCTTGCCGAGGCGTGGGCGAGTAGCCCACATATAATAAAAAACGTCCGCTTTTATTGCTCGTCCCCGAGCAATAAAAGCGGACGGATACATTTCTTTCATCATCACTTTTGCGAGGCGCGGAGGAGCTCCTGTTTGAGCGCCCACAGCCTGTCGGAGAGGTCCACTTTGTAGTCCTGCGTGTTTACGACGCGGCGATACTCGCTGAAAAATTCCGCGATAGAGGCGTCCTCGTGCTCGGCGATCTCTTTGAGGGTTGGCATATCGTAGACGAGTTTGCCGCCCTTGAATATGGGCACCATAAGCTCTTTTACCTCGAAATCCGTGAAAGTCGTGCGCTTGTAGGTGAGCTCGGGGTGGAAAATCGTGAGCGGCTTGGAGGTATCTATAACGTCGTCCTCGAGGCAGATGAGGTCTGCTTGCGCCATGCCGTCCTTAAATATGCGCACCACCTTTTTTACGCCCGGGTTGGTAGTCTTTTCGTGGCTGTTGGACACTTTGATCTTGGGGATAAGCTCGCCGTTCTCCTCGAGCGCGCACAGCTTGTACACTCCGCCCAAAGACGCGTTGTTGTAGCTTGTGATGAGCTTTGTGCCTATGCCGTACACGTCTATTTTGGCGTCCTGCGAATGCAGTGAGAGGAGGAT
>CANRBM010000051.1 GCA_947628855.1 uncultured Clostridia bacterium
ATAACGGGATTTGCGAACTCCGTCGTTTCTCCCGCTATGGAGTACAATCGCGAGGGCGTTTTCTTCGGTATCTGCGCGAAAATGTTCGTCATCGCGGGCCCGATCATAGTGTTCGGCGTGACCGTAAGCTTTTTTATAGGCTTTATAAGCTATTTTGTGGTGTGATATGAGGACATTCAGACTTAAAAACCCCGTGTATATCAAGAGCGGATTTACCATCGTCGGACCAAAAGAGGGCGACGGCAACTTCGGCGACTGCTTTGACATAGTGCTTCGTGACGACCTATGGTGCGAAAAATCCTATGAAAAGTGCGAGAGCAAGCTCCACCGCGACGCCATAACGGGCGCTATCAAAAAAGCGGGGCTGGAGCGCGGCGATATCGACATCATTTTGGGCGGAGACTTGCTCAACGAGCTCAGCTCCACAAGCCTCGCCGCGAGAAACTTTCCGTGCGCGTTTATGGGGCTGTACAACGCCTGCTCCACGTTTGGAGAGGCTGTGCTTGTCGGCTCCATGCTTATTGACGGCGGATTTGCGAAGAACGTCACATGTTCGACGTCAAGCCATTACTCATCGGCAGAGAGGCAATACCGCTTTCCGCTGGAGCTTGGCAATCAACGTCAACCCACTGCTCAATGGACGGTCACGGGCGCAGGATGCACGGTGCTCAGCAGCGAAATGCCCGCGCGTGAAAACGAGCGCGTGTATGAGGACGACATCATTGCGATAGACGACGACATGAATATAGACGAAAAGGCGCTCGAAAAGTACAAAAAGAGCATTGATAAGCAGAAAAAGGTCATAAACGTCGAAAAGTCCAATATCATAGAGGACAATTTTTCAAGACTTAATAATGACTATATGAAGCAAAACACACATTACGCCGTAGTGACGGGCGGGACGATAGGACGAGTCATCGACCTCGGTATAGACGACGAGGCGAATATGGGCAGCTGTATGGCGCCCGCCGCGGCGGACACTATACTCACGCATCTTAAGGAGAGTGGACTCGATCCGAGCGACTATGACGGGATATTCACGGGCGACCTCGGCAGATTCGGCAAAGAGAACCTAGAGTATATTTTGAGCAAAGAGGGCATATCGCTCCCCGCCTACTATATGGACACGGGCGCGAGTTATTTCACTCCCGAGCAAAAGACTTTCCAAGGCGGTAGTGGGGCAGGCTGTGTGAACACGGTATTCAACAGCTACATTTTGAAACGTCTGCAACGAGGAGAGCTCAAGCGTATAATTGTCGTTCCGACAGGCGCGCTGCTCAACAAAGACACTCCTTTGCAAAAAGAGACCATTCCCGGGATAGCTCACGCATTTACGGTGGAAAGCAGACAGTTTTAATAAAAAGTATTCTATTTTATCAAAATTATTAGAATACTTTTGCAATTAATAGGTGTTATATGGAAATATTTTTGACATATCTTAAAGTGTTTGCAGTCGGCGGATTTGTCTGTATGCTGGGGCAGATCCTCATCAACAAGACAAAGATGTCCTCGGCGCGAATATTAGTGCTGTATATGCTCATTGGCGCATTGCTCGAGGTGTGCGGCGCTTTTGAGCCTTTAAAAAAATTCGCAGGTTCGGGCGTGACCGTCCCCATCATGGGGTTTGGCTACAATCTCGCGAAGGGAGCGATAGAGGGCGCAAAGACAGGCGGCATGCTCGGCGCTATCACCGGCGGGCTGAGTTCGGTCGCAGCGGGACTCACCGTCGTCATTGTGTGCGGCTTCGTATTCGGGCTCATATCGCGTTCGCGCTCTAAGAAGATCTGATGGCATGAAAATATAAATTTTTGCGCCAAAATGTATAAAATATGTATATTTATTCATAAAACTGTATAAAAGCATAAAAAATCAAATAATTTTTTGAAATTTTATAAAAAAATATTCAAAAAGTACTTGCAAATCGTTTTCAAAGATGATATATTGTCAATGCTGAAATACAGATGCCCGCTTAGGGCGAAGGAGAAAATTATGAAGATCCAAATTTTGATTTCCATTTTGGCGGGATTGCTCATTCTCGCGTTCAGCGTAGGAGTGCTCATCGTCGCGCTGTGACGCGCGTACTCAATGAAGTATATCTTTTTTGACAAATGCAATTTTGACGCCTCGCTTTTGCGGAGCGTCTTGATTTTGAAAACAGGTTTGAGAGACAATACTCATATGAAAAGCGGGGCGAAATCGTCCCGCTTTGATATTTTTAAAATCGCTTATTGTAAGCAAGCAGAAAGAGCTACTATCCAAAAAACTTATTTTTAAGATATGAGTTTTATTTTCCGTAATTTTCGGGGAGCCTGTCCTCGGGGCAGGCGAAGGGCTGATAGGTGCCGACAGCCTCTTCAACTTTTTCGAGAGGGAGGTACTCGAAAATTATGTTGCTGGCATATTTCTGCGAGGTTTTGATCTTTTCCTCGGAGTCTATCGTCCAGAAAAGGACGGGGAGTTTCTTCGCCCATTTGAGGATATATTCGTTTTCGGGGAGGGAAGGATTGCACGCCTTGACGTTGTAGGAGATGAAGTCGGGCTTTGACACCTTGCATATCGACATTTTGCCCATGAAATTCGCGCCGCGCCAGCGCGGGTTTGTATCGTCCATTGACGACCAAGTGCACAGCTCGCCGACGGGCAGGTCGCAATGCTTTTTGGAGTACTTGACCGCGCTGAAGTTGAAGGATTGCAGGGCGATGGGGCCGTCATAGCCCTTTATGACCTCAATAGTCTTTTTCGCAATGGTATTGTCAAACGGATTGAGCCCCTTGATCTCGCAAAGTATGCCCGTCCTGCCTCTCACGCAGTCCAGCATTTCCTTGAGAGTGGGCACGGTATACTCCGTCCCCGCGAGGCGTAGCGCCTTGATCTCCTCAAGCGTGCAGTCCTTGATCTTTTTGTCATAGCCGCACACGCGCTTTAAGGTGTCGTCGTGGTGCACGACGACATAGCCGTCCTTCGTGACGTGGGTATCGATCTCGATATTATAGTGCTTCTCGCACGCTTTTTCATAGGCGGGAAGGCTGTTTTCGGGATAGGACTCGTCATGAAGTCCGCGGTGAGCGATGGGACGATCGAAAAGCCATTGAAAACTCATAATTTTATTTCCTCTAATATTTTCTTGATAAAATTTTATTATTCTATTATAATAAAGTCAACAGATTTTTTCAAAGAAATCGACATTTTTCAACATTGTACGATATCTTTGACGCGAGGTAGACTTGAGCAAAAAGCATATAAGGAATTTCTCCATAATCGCGCACATAGACCACGGCAAATCCACGCTTGCGGACAGGCTCATCGAGCGCACGGGCACAGTGTCCGCGCGCGATATGGAGGCGCAACTGCTTGACAATATGGACATAGAGCGGGAGAGAGGCATCACGATAAAACTTCAGACCTGCCGCCTTTACTATACTTATAAGGGCGAGGAATACACCCTCAACCTCATCGACACCCCGGGGCACGTTGACTTTACGTATGAAGTGTCGCGCAGTCTCGCCGCTTGCGAAGGGGCATTGCTCGTCGTAGACGCGACGCAGGGCGTGGAGGCGCAGACGCTTTCAAACGTCTACCTCGCTCTTGAAAACAATCTTGAGATTTTGCCCGTGATAAACAAGATAGACCTTGCCTCCGCGGACGTGGACGCAGTAAAGCTCGAGATTGAGGATATCATAGGGCTGGACACGGACGGCTGTCCCCTCGTATCGGCAAAGGAAGGCATAGGCATAGACGACTTGATAGGGCAGATAATCGACAAACTGCCCGCGCCCGAGGGGGATGACGACGCCCCGCTCAAGGCGCTCATCTTCGACAGCTTCTATGACAACTACCGCGGCGCGATATCCATGGTGCGCATTATGGACGGCACCGTCAAGGCGGGAGACAAGATCAAGATGATGTCCTCGGGCAAGACGTTCGAAGTCGTGGAAGTGGGCAATTTCTCACCCGATATGCGTCCTGCAAAGGTGCTTGCGGCGGGCGAAGTGGGCTATATCGCGGCAAGCATAAAGAATGTGAGCGACACCGCCGTCGGCGACACGATAACGGGCGCGGAAAATCCCGCGAAAGAGGCTTTGCCCGGCTATAAAAAGGCTACGCCAATGGTATACACGGGCGTTTTCCCTGCGGACGGCGCAAAGTACGACGATCTTAAGGAGGCGCTTTTAAAGTTGCAGCTCAACGACGCATCGTTGAGTTTCGAGCCCGAAGTCTCCACCGCGCTGGGATTTGGCTTCCGCTGCGGATTTTTGGGGCTGCTGCATATGGAGATAATTGAGGAGAGGCTTGAGCGCGAATTCGACCTCGATCTCATCACCACGGCGCCCAGCGTCAGTTATATCGTGACAAAGACGAACGGCGACAAGCTCACGATAGACAATCCGACCGCGCTCCCGCCCATGACGGAAGTCGCCTACATCGAGGAGCCCGTCGTCAAAGCGACGCTGTATTCGCCGCCCGACTATGTAGGACCCATAATGGAGCTTTGCCAAGGCAAGCGCGGCATATTTGTGGACATGTCCTACATTGACCCGACGCGCGTGCAGATCATATACAGAATGCCGCTCAACGAGATAATCTACGACTTTTTCGACAGCCTCAAGTCCCGCACTCGCGGCTATGCGTCCCTCGACTACGAGATGGACGGATATATGAAGAGCGACCTCGTGCGCCTCGATATGATGATAAACGGCGAGCTTTGCGACGCTCTGAGCATAATCGTGCACAAGGACAATGCCTACGCGCGCGGCAGAGGTATAGCGGAAAAACTCAAGGACGTCATCCCGAGACAGCTGTTCGAGATACCAATACAGGCGACGATAGGCGGCAAGATAATCGCGCGCGAGACGGTCAAGGCGTACAGAAAGGACGTGCTTGCAAAGTGCTACGGCGGCGACATCACCCGCAAAAAGAAGTTGCTCGAAAAGCAGAAAGAGGGCAAAAAGCGTATGCGCAAAGTGGGCAGCGTAGAGGTGCCGAGCGAGGCGTTCATTTCCATTTTGAAGATAGACAGCTGAGTTTCGATGTGCCTTTACTGCTCGCGAGCCGTGATATATGCGGCGCGTATATAAGCGTCTTATCTGCGGCAATTCGTCGCAAGAGTTGCGCTTTTTTCGGAGAAAAATAGCGATATGGAAAAATTCGACGACAATATCGATCTGCGCGGCGAGGATAGAGCTTCGCTTGAAAATTACGACCCCGAGGAGTTCGAGATCGAGGGCAGGACGCTCGTCGCGTATTTGGGCTGTTCGCAAGAGGTCTACATCCCGCGCTTTGTGACGCGCATAGAAGAGAAGGCGTTTTCGGATATTGACGAACTTGAGTCCGTTTTTATCCCGAGCGGCGTACGGGAAATTTGCTTCGGGGCGTTTTGCAATTGTCCGCGGCTCGCATCAATAATCGTAGACGACGCGAACGAGCGCTATAAGTCGGAAGGCAATTGCGTGATAGAAAAGAGCCTCTCGCGCGTAATATGCGGCACAAACTCCTCCGTCATTCCCGACTATGTCATGGAAATTTGCGAGCGCGCGTTTTACGGCTGCGAAAACTTGCGCGACGTCGTCATACCCGACAGCGTGAAGGTCATCGCAAAAGAGGCGTTTTTCGGCTGTTCGTCGCTTGTCGACGTCAAAATACCCTCGGGAGTCACGCGCATAGGCGACAGCGCGTTTTATTGGTGTTTGGATCTCGCGTCCGTTGATATCCCCGCTTCCGTGAAAGAAATAGGGGCGGGCGCGTTCGGATCTTGCGTGTCGCTAAAATCTGTAAATATCCCAAACGGCGTGACGAAAATAGGCGATCTGGCGTTTGAGTGTTGCGACTCGCTCGAATCTGTCGTCATCCCCGACAGCGTGACCCAAATAGGGGAGTTTGCCTTCCGCGCCTGCCAAAATTTAAAGACAGTCGCGATAGGAGCGGGCGTCACAAGTATGGGCGCAAACCCGTTTAGCGAGTGTAAACTCCTTGAGACTTTGAGCGTGGACAAAAATTCCGCGGCGTTCGCTTCCGACGGCAATTGCATAGCGGATAAGTGCAAAAAAGAGGTGATATCGGGCTGTAAGACGAGCGTTATCCCCAATAATATCCTTAAAATTGGCGCATATGCATTCTGCGGCTGTAAAGGGCTCAAGTCCATCAAAATACCCGCCATAGTGACGAGCATAGGCGCTAGGGCGTTTTCGGACTGCGGACGACTTTCCTCCATTTCCATTCCAAACGGCGTGACGAGCATAGGGGAGGGCGCGTTTGAAAAGTGCAAAAGGCTTAGGACGCTGCGTATACCCGCAAGCGTTGTAGATATCGGGAAATACGCTTTCGACAGCTGCTACGCGCTGGAGCGCATAAAAGTTGACGAGCAAAACCCGCGCTATCTCTCCTGCGGCAATTGCCTCCTCTCGAAGGAGGACGGCGCGCTTATTTTGGGCTGTAAAGGGAGCGTTATCCCGCCATTTGCGACGGGTATCGCGGACTGCGCCTTTGATATGTGCAAGGGGCTCAAGTCGGCAGATATCCCCGAGACGGCAAAGTATATTGGAAAGTGGGCGTTTTATGGCTGTAAGGGGTTGACGGACATTGTCGTTCCGAGCAGTGTGACCGACATTGATTGGGGCGCGTTTGAAAATTGCTCGTCTTTGAAAAGCGTAAAAATCGAGAGCGGCACGATAACGATAGACGCGCGCGCGTTTGCGGGCTGTCACAGCCTCGAGGAAATATACGTTGCCGCAAGCGTCACGGCGATAGATCTGAGCGCGTTTGAAAATTGCGTCGCGGTCAAAAAAGTCACGCTCCCGCGCAAATTCGAGAAGGAAGTGGAAGAGATATTTGACAACAACTCCTCGGACGTCGCGGAAAATGCAGAGCGGAAAAAGATAACTTTTGCGTTTATATAGGAAACCCGATACGCCTGCGTCGCGAGCACAAAGCGGCTCAAAAAATAAAAAATACTTGGCGGGCGAAAATCTTGCCGAAAACTGTTATATGGAAATTTACATCCACCTGCCTTTTTGCAAGGCTAAATGCCAATATTGCGATTTCAACTCCTACGCCGCATGCGACAGCGCGACGATATATTCCTATCTTGCGGCGCTGTGTCGTGAGATAAAGTTTGCAGGCGCGCAGTACGGCAGGGCAAAGATAGACTCCGTCTATATAGGGGGCGGCACTCCGTCCATGCTCGAGGCAAAGCAAATTTCGAGCGTCTGCCGCGTACTCAATGAGAATTTTGACCTAAGCGACGTAAAAGAGTTTTCGATAGAGGCAAATCCCGAAAGCATTTCGGAGGACAAACTTGCCGCGTACGTTGAGGCTGGGATAGACCGCATAAGCATAGGCGTACAAAGCCTCGACGACCGCAATCTGCGTTCGATAGGCAGGCTGCACGACAGGGATACAGCGCTGAAAAAAATCGAACTAGCGGGCAAATATTTCAAAAACGTATCCGCAGATCTCATTATAGGACTGCCGTACGACAACGCGGGGCTCATAAAGTCCGAGATAGACGAGCTGAGCGACCTCGTCTCGCATATGTCCGTCTATCAGCTGACTTTGGAGGAGGGCACGCCGCTGAAAAAGCGCGCGGACGAGGGCAGGGTATGGTTGCCCGGCGACGACGAAGTGGCGGAGTTTATGGATATTGCCATAAACGCGCTTGCGGCGCGCGGATTTGAAAGATACGAGGTGTCCAATTTCGCGAAAGACGGCAACATTTCCCGCCACAATATGGGCTATTGGACGCGCGAGGAGTATATAGGCTTGGGCGCGGGCTCTCATTCGTTTTTGAAAACGGCGGACGGCTGCGCGCCGCTTCCCGCAGAGATACGCTTTTCGCACCCGCGCGACATAAACGCCTACATCGGCGGCATAAACTGCGTGGATTCTTTTGACAAGATACCGCGCGCGGAAATTTACGTTTTGAACGAAATAGACATTCTAAACGAGCGAATTATGCTCGGTTTACGCACAACGAAGGGAGTGGAAGAAAGCTTGCTCAAAGGCAAGATATCGCCCGAGCTCGAGGAATTTTTCATACGAGCGAATGGAAGGATAGCGTTGAACAGGCGAGGTATGGAAGTCATGAACGGCATACTCGTGCGCATACTTGCGCTGTGACCCGGGTATACGCCGACTGAAAATATTAAACGGCAGACAGACCGCGATAGACAAGCGCGGGGCAGATAGCTCAAAGAAGATTTTGATATTTATATATATTATATTTTCAAATATGATTGCAATTTCACAAATTCTTTGTTACAATTGATATACATTACTCGGAGGAAGTTATGTCACCGGATTTTTCTGTTTTCGGGGAGACGCCAAGCGCTCCCATCGCACTCATCGCAACTCCCGGCGCGGAGGAGCTCGCAGGGCTTATCGACAAGCGTCTCATCGATCTTTTCAAAGAGTCTCACCTCGGCAAAAAGCTTAAAAAGAACACATTCATCTTAAACTCCGACTGTCCCCGTTTCACAAACGGCGACGCGAAGGGCATAGTGTTCGAGACCGTGCGAGGCAAGGACCTTTACATCATCTGTGACCCGTCCAACCACGGCGTCACCTACACTATGATGGGCAAGGAAGTGCCGCTCACTCCCGACGAGCATTATGCCAATTTGAAGCGCATAATCTGCGCCTGCACGGGTAAGCCGTATCGCATCACGGTTATTATGCCCATGCTGTACGGCGGACGCCAACATCGTCGCAACGCGAGGGAGTCTCTCGATTGCGCAATGATGTTGCAGGAGCTCGAATCCATGGGAGTCAGCGACATCATAACCTTTGACGCGCACGACCCGCGCGTACAAAACGCCGTGCCTTTCATGGGTTTTGACAACTACTTTGCGCATTATCAGATATTAAAACAGCTCGTCAAGCATTTCCCCGAGATACAGCTTGACAAAAATCACCTCATGGTCATCTCTCCCGACGAGGGCGCAATGACGAGAAACGTGTATTACGCGTCCGTGCTCGGGCTCGACCTCGGCATGTTCTATAAGCGCAGGGATTATTCCACTATAATAAACGGCCGCAACCCCATCATCGCGCACGAGTACATAGGCAGCCCCGTCATGGGCATGGACGTCTTTGTCGCCGACGATATGATAGCGACGGGCGACTCCATTTTGAAACTTGCGCGCGAGATCAAGGAGAAAGGCGCGCAGCGCGTGTTCCTCGCCGCAACGTTCTCGCTTTTCACGGAGGGCGTAGAGAAGTTCAATAAGGCGTACGCAGAGGGCGTCTTTGACGCGGTGCTCTCCACAAACCTCACCTATCGCATACCGGAACTCAAGGATTGCGATTGGTTCATCGAGGCGGATATGTCCAAATATATTTCATATATAATCGCAGCGGCAAACTTCAACGAGTCCGTTTCAAACCTGCTCGACCCGTCGCAGAAGATAAGGGATCTCGTCCAAAATCATATAAACAAATAGGGCAAAGGAGGATAAAAGTGAAACTTACTTGGCTTGGACACTCATCGTTTCTGCTTGAGGAAAGCACGGGCACGACGATAGTGACCGACCCTTTTAAGGGAGCAAATGTCGGCTATGATATGCCAAAGGTGAGCGCGGACATCGTCACAGTCTCGCACACTCACGGCGACCACGACAATATAAGCGCCGTAGACGGCGATCCCGCGGTGTTAAACAAAGTCGGCGCGTACGAGATAGGCGGCGTACACATTCTTGCCCGTCGCACCTACCACGACAACGTCAAGGGCGCAAAGCGCGGCGAAAACCTCGTTTTCAAATACCGTATGGACGGCGTTGACGTCTGCCATATGGGGGACATTGGCGAGGATTGCAACGCTATGCTTGTGGAGTCGCTCATGCCTGTCAACGTATTGCTCATCCCGGTCGGCGGCACCTACACCGTGGATGCGGCGGAGGCGAAGGAATACGTGGACAAGATCATGCCCGACGTAGTAGTTCCCATGCACTACAAGACAAAAGACTGCGACATGGACATCGACAAACTGAATGAATTTCTCGACCTCTTTGACGACGAATGTATTGAGTATGTCGATGGACCGACCGTAGAGTTTGATAGGGCAGATTTTGACGGAGAGCAAACGAAAGTCTTGGTCCTCGAGAAAAAAGAGGACTGAGGCGACCCGGATATCCATCAAAATATAGTCGGCAAATGACGGCGCGACAGACGCCGCGGCGTCAAAGGCTCCAAAAACTCTCAAAACGTCCGCATCGCAGAGAGGCAAAGCAACAGTCCACAGATCCAAATCCTTCGAGCTTTGTCAAAACTTTTTTCGGAATACAGCTTTTATTCTAAGTCGATCATAGTTGTTGCCAAAATAACATAAAATTGGGATGTCGCCTTAGGCTCATAGGCATAGGGCAGCGTCCGACGGGATATAGCACTTATTTTAAAGCTGTATTAAAAATTTCCGTTTTATTGCAAAATGCGTCATGCTACGCTCAAAATTTCGCGATCAAAATTTGATATAATCGATAAGAACAAATCGCGCCGCATATCGCTGCGGCAAGGAGATCAAAACCATGCAAAAATATACCGTTGAGGAACTTGAACAAAAAAGCATATTCGAAATGCGCGCTCTTGCGAAGGACGCGGGCGTACCCGCTCCCACAAAGTTGAACAAGGCGGAGCTTGTGGATCTTGTATACAGGATAACGAACGGCAAGATGGAGCCGCCCACCGCGCCTCGTCGCGGCAGACCTAAGAAAGCGGAGGGCAACGCCGTCCCGCAGGAGCCGAAACAGCCCCAAAAACAGCCTCAGACCGAAAAGCGCAAGACGGATCATGACGACCTTAGCCCCAAATACAGACAGCGCACCTACGAGAAGGGCGAGCGCCATATCGACAATGTGACGAAAGAGTTTACGGGCACCGCCTTCCACGAAGAGAAGGATCCCGTCGAGCAAGTCAGAGAGGGCTATCTTGAGATAAATCCCGACGGCTACGGCTTTTTGAGGGTCAAAAACGGCGAATTCAACGACATGGACGCATACGTGTCCGTGCCCAAGATAAAGCAATACAACTTGCGCCGCGGCGACTATGTACGCGCGGTGTGCAAGGTGATACAAGAGGGCAGACCCGCTGCAGTCGTGCAGGTCACGTCCATAAACGGCGCAAGCCCAAGCGAGATGTCAAAGCGCCCAAACTTCGACGAGATGATACCAATTTATCCCGACGAGCGCATCCGCCTGGAGCTGGGTCCTCGCGACTACGCGACGCGCTGTATAGACCTCGTCTCACCGATAGGCAAGGGGCAGAGAGGCATAATAGTCTCGCCGCCTAAAGCTGGCAAGACGACTCTGCTCAAGATGATCGCAAGCTCTATAGCGCAAAATTATCCCGATATCGAGCTCAAAGTATTGCTCATCGACGAGCGCCCCGAGGAAGTCACGGATATGCAACGCTCAATTAAAGGCGAGGTCATCTATTCCACTTTCGACGAGCTCCCCGAGCACCACACCAAAACCGCCGAAATGCTGCTTGACAGGGCAAAACGCCTCGTCGAGATGGGCAAGGACGTCGTGATATTGCTCGACAGCCTCACGAGGCTCGCGCGCGCATACAACCTCACCATACCGCCTACGGGCAGGACGCTCTCGGGCGGCATAGACCCGGGCGCATTGCACAGTCCCAAGCGCTTCTTCGGCTCCGCGCGCAACATCGAGAACGGCGGCTCGCTCACGATAATCGCGACCGCGCTCATAGACACGGGCAGCAGAATGGACGACGTAATTTTCGAGGAGTTCAAGGGCACTGGCAATATGGAGATACACCTCGACCGCAACCTCTCCGAAAAGCGCATATTCCCCGCGATAGACCTCGCAAAGAGTGGCACGAGAAAGGAGGAGTTGTTGCTCACTCCCGCCGAGCTCGAGGGAACGTGGACTATACGCCGTATGTTGTCCGGCGCAAACAATATCGACGCCACGACCAACCTCATCAATATGCTCGTCAAGACGACCTCAAACAAGGAGTTCATCGAACAGCTCATTCTTCAGCTCAAGATGTACCAAAAGGAAGGCTTCCAGATGCGCGGCGCCAAACCCGGCGATTTCGGCACGAAGTGATGACCTTAAATCAAAGCGTCCGAATGCTTGAACCCCTCAAATATCGTGATGCCGAAAATTTGATGCAAAATCTTAAAAATCAAAATTTATTCGATTAGATTATTAAAAATCTGTATATAAAGCCTGCCACCCGCAGGCTTTTACATATGCGCAATATGTGCTTAATGTCGCCGAAACATATACCCGCGCGCATAATATTCTGTCGTTACTTGCAAAAAGAATGGGTCATTTTAGATTTCCAACATCATTTTGCATTTATATAAAATCTTTGCCGTTATCGGCAAAAACTCCATATTTTCTACATCAAAATTTCTTGCTTTTTTGCCGATAATATTATATACTGTATGCGAGGTGATAAAAGTGAGGTATTTGTCTGTAGCGGAAATAGCAAAAAAATGGGGGCTGTCCGAGCGCAGCGTTCGCAACTATTGCGCACTCGGCAAACTAGACGGCGCATTTTTGACGGGCAAGACGTGGAATATCCCCGAGAACGCCCAAAAACCCGATAGGATAAACAAAAGCTCCGCCGCGCCCGCCTCGCTGTCGGAGATACTGCTCGCAGAGATGAGGACAAAACTTTCGGGCGGAATATATCATAAAGTCCAGATCGAGCTGACCTACAATTCAAATCATATCGAGGGCAGTCGCTTGACGCACGATCAGACGCGCTACATCTTCGAGACCAATACGATAGGAATGGACGGCGGCGCGCTCCCTGTAGATGATATCGTTGAGACGGCAAACCATTTCAAGTGTATCGACCTCATCATTGAAAACGCAAATAGGGCGATCTCCGAGACGTTTGTCAAGGAGTTGCACCGTACGCTGAAGGGCGGCACAACGGACGCGCGCGAGGCGTGGTTCGCCGTAGGGGATTACAAAAAGCTGCCGAACACCGTCGGGGATATGGCTACTACAAGTCCCGATGAAGTTTCCGCGAACATGAAAGAATTGCTGTCCGCATACAACGCAAAAAAGCACAAGACATTTGACGATCTGCTGGATTTTCATTATCGCTTTGAGTGTATCCACCCATTTCAGGACGGAAACGGCAGGATAGGGCGACTGCTCCTCTTCAAGGAGTGCTTGAAGTGCGACATAGTGCCATTCATCATCGATGAGGAGCTGAAACTTTACTATTATCGCGGCTTGAAGGAGTGGAAATGTGACCGCGCCTATCTTTGCGACACCTGCCTCGCCGCGCAGGACAAATTCAAGACCTACCTCGACTATTTCAAGATAAAGTATCGCCAATGACGAAATTTGCAAAGACGGTTTTAAAGCGCAATGGAAAAACTCTCCCAAAACAGACCTGAATGCCAAATCTCGACTTAGTTCGCGCTCACGGAAAAAAATTATACAAATTTCCGCAAATTATCGCTTGTCAAATCGCCGCCTTTAAGCTATAATCTTCTCGTTGGGTTAAGAGGGCTATCTCTTGTACAGTTGAGGGAAATGGTTTTGTTGTCCATTCTCTCAACTGCTAAGCCCTATCAGATGTGATAAGCAATAAACTCAATAAAAACCTTATGGAGAAGTCGCACTTTATGGTACTGCGTACCAAACTGCCGACTTACCAGAGTAAAAATATAAAAAATAGTATGGAGAAGTCGTGTTTAATGGTACTACGTACCAAACTGCCGACTTCCCAAATTAAAAACTAAATAAAACCGTTTGGAGAAGTCGCGTTTAATGGTACTACGTACCAAACTGCCGACTTCACGGAGTAAAACTTAATAAAAATCTTATGGAGAAGTCGCCTAGTTTGGTCGAGGGCGCGCGACTGGAAATCGCGTAACCGTCAAAAGCGGTTCAAGAGTTCGAATCTCTTCTTCTCCGCCAATAAATGCCGCCTCAAAAGGCGGCTTTTATTATGCTTCAAACCAGAGATTCGAACCGCATTGCAAACAATTTGCAATGCGTGCGGCTTATGCCGCATTCTTGAACGTTCAAGACT
>CANRBM010000052.1 GCA_947628855.1 uncultured Clostridia bacterium
CGTGAAAATCGCCAAACCATGACGAGCGTCTTAGAGCAACTTCTTGATTTTTTGTCACGCGAGGAATTTGTGACAAGCGATTTTCACGTGCGGAGTGGCGTAGCATTTTGCGGTGGGCTTTTAGGCACCTTACTTCGTAATGGTGCAAATGCAAGCAGCCGAGGTGCAGGGCTCGCAGCCCTGCGTGAGGAGGGGCAGCGCCCCACAGATACAACATCACTTGACGGGGGCGAGGTCTACCGTGAACAAGAATTTGTCCTCATCCTCGACTGTATTGTCGCGGGAGCGTTCTACGCCTGTAACGAGGTATGATCTTGTTTCGCCGTTTGAGGAGAGGACAAGCGTATCGCCCTCGTCGAGATAGCGAAGTTTTTCGAAGTTGTCAAAGACGATTTTATTCTCCCGTTGCGCGCTCTCAAATGCATCCGCGGACGTTTCGACTTTAAAAGTTTCGTTCAGATCGGTTTCAAAATCTCCTGTGAACATGGCTCTTCTGTCCGGGCGTTTTTCGAATTTTCTGTCCATCATAAAGGCGTAAGAGGCATAGGACATTTTGCCCTCTTCTCCGTGCGCCTCCGCCATAATGTCTCCCCAACCGCGCTGAGAAAAGCGATATATCTTGCCGTCGTTCAAAAGCGGCGTGCAGCGATATCCTTCCTGATGCGCCCAGCCCGAGAAGAGATATTTGTGCTTGCGGATGTCGTCGATTATCGCATTTCGCGCCGCCCAGCCGATAGTTCCTTCGGGCATATCATAGTCGTCATAGTCTACCCAATCTACAACTCTGAGTTTCATGTTTGTTCCTCCTTTTAGGTTCGTATTTCATTTATATTATTTTGTGAACGTATATATCAAAAAGTCCGCCGTAAACGTCATATGGTTTGAGTTTTTGACTTTTGTCACCCTGTCGAGGGGCGCGCGATAGACGTACGGAGTCATTGAGAGCAGGGCGGAGATGTCCTCGCTGCTCTCCAACTCGAACTTGAAGGACAGCTCTTCACGCGCCGCCTCGCGAAGGACATCAGACCTAAGCTCGCTCTGCACGGGGCGAACGTCGTCATAAAGCGCGCGACGCAGCTCTATCAGGTGCTCCTCGGCGGGGACCGCCGCAAAAAGCGCGCCGCCCTCGCTCAGTACGCGCGCGAATTCTTTGTCCGCGAAGGGCGAAAACACGCTTATCACCGCGTCCGCGCTCCCGTCCGCGACGGGCAGAGAATATACGCTCGCTACCGCGAGAAATGCGTCGTGGACAGCTCTTGCCGCAACTTTTACCGCGTCTTTGGAGATATCCACGCCTATCATGTCGTCCCTGTGCCCGCGCGAGTCGGCGATGTGCGAGAGATAATAGCCCGTCCCCACTCCCGCGTCGAGCAGGGCGATATCATCCTTAAAGCGCGCGTTTATAAGTTCAAAAAGCCTGTGCGCAAGCGGAAGATAACTCCCCGTCGCAAGAAAGCGCTTGCGTGCCTCGACCATATCCTTGTTGTCCCCGGGAGAGACGGACTTTTTAGCGTTTGGCGGCAGCAGATAGAAATATCCCTCCCGCGCCCTGTCGTAGGAGTGACGATTTTCGCAATAAGCGGACTTATCGTAGGTCAAGAGTTGTTTGCCGCACACGGGGCAAATGACGCGCCTCATATTTTCATTATAGCACATCTTCCTCCCGCATACAACCAAAAGCAAAATGTTGTGCATGCCGCGCGGACAAATAGGCCGAAATGCGAAAAGTCGAAACGTGCGCACAGGTGAGTTTACAGCGTAGGCGACAAAGCTCGTTCTTTGAAAATATGCGTACGCGTAGAGGTTGGGAAAATGAGACAAGCGCTTTACAAAAGCACGGCGCGAGGCTATACTGAAAGCATGTGTGAACTTTTGGCGCCCGCAGGGGATATGAAAAGTTTTGACGCCGCCATTGCGTGCGGCGCGGATGCCGTTTACCTAGGCCTCGGCGATTTCAACGCGCGCATGAAAGCGCAAAATTTCGACGCGGAGAATTTGCGCGAGGCGGTGAAAAGGGCGCATTTTTACGGCGCAAAAGTTTACGTCACAATAAACACTATTTTGCAAAATGCAGAGTTTAACAAACTGATTTCGCTTGTTAAAGTTGCCGTTTCGGCAAAAGTTGACGCATTCATAGTGCAGGATATCGGCGTTGTATCGCTTCTTCGCGAAAAATTTCCGGGCATTGTTTTGCACGTGAGCACGCAGATGGGGATTCACGACCTCGAGGGCGCGAAGCAAGCCGAGCGCATGGGCGTAAAGAGGGCGGTGCTCTCAAGGGAGACCTCGCTCGAGGATATAAGAGCGATAAGAGCGGGCACGTCGCTCGAGCTCGAGTATTTTGTACAGGGCGCGCTGTGCGTGGCGTTTTCGGGCGAGTGCTATATGAGCAGCGTGGAGCAGGGCGCAAGCGGCAATCGCGGGCTTTGCAAACAGCTGTGCCGCCTGCCGTACGAGGCGAGGATGGGAGACTTCAAAAGGACGGGCTATCTTCTGTCCGCGCGCGACCTCTGCCTCGCCGACAGCATAAAGGAGCTTGCCATGGCGGGTGTGACGTCCTTCAAGATAGAGGGGCGCATGCGCCGCGAGGGCTATGTTGCAAAGGCAGTGCAGGTCTACCGCAAAATTTTAGACGGCGCCGAGGACAAGCTGTCCGAGGGGGACAAGTTCTCGCTGGGGACGGCGTTTTCGCGCGGGGAGTACTTGACCCGCGGCTATCTCGACGGCGGCACGCCTTCCGTCATAGAGCCGAGGACAAACGGGCATATCGGGGTGGAGATCGGAAAAGTGGCTCAAGTGCGCCCCTTCAAAAAGGGACTGTACGAGATATCGCTCTCGCTCACGCGCCCGCTAAGGGACGGCGACGGGCTCAAGTTTTTCGACGGCGACGCGGAAAAGGCGAGCCTCGGCGTTGGTGGCGTAAAGGATGAGGGAAAAGGCAGATACAAATTTGTCTCCGCTACAAATGCAAAAGTCGGGTGGAGCGTAAGGATGACTCTCGACAGCGCGCAGGAGGAGAGATCGCTCTCTCGCGCGAGGTATCGTGAAATTGCCCTCGACGTCGTGGCGCTAAAGGGTAAGCCGCTCACTATGAGAGCGACTTGCGACATTCGCGATTTTGAGCATAATGCTGTCACGATATCCGCCGAAGCGAGCTCGGGCTTTCCCCTCGAAGAGGCTTTAAACGCGCCCATGAGTGAGGATATGTTGCGCGAACAGGCGACAAAAACGCAATATGCGGGCTTTGCCGCGACGAGTTGCGGGGTGCAGACGGACAATGTTTTCGTGCCTAAGTCCGCCGTGAACGCCGTGCGGCGCGAGCTGCTTGAAAAATTGGCGCAAAAGATAGTCGCCGCATACGAAAAGGGCAACGTATGCCAAATATCCGAGTCGTCGGACATCAAAGATTTTGACGAATATCCGTCCGCCCTCCCCGAGGCGAAGCTGCATACGGTTTTGTCCGAGGACATCTGCTCGAGCGTATTTTTGAAGAGCGGGGAGCTCCCCGTGCTTGCGCCGTCCGAATATACCAAAATCGAGGTGGAAAAGTTGCTTTCCGCCCTCGATCTCGGCGCGGACGAGGTCGCCCTCAAGCTCCCGCCGCTGGCATGCGGGCGCGATATAGCCGTAATAAACAAACTTTTGGGCGAAGTCCCCATAAAGACGCTTGTTGCGGAAAATATTTACGGACTCAGCTATGCCGAGCGCGGCTATAGGGTCATTGCGGGCGCGGGCATGAACATTGCAAACAGTTATGCCGCCCTCGAAGCAGTCAGGTTGGGCGCATACGGGGTCGTCCCGTCTTTGGAGTTCAAGGACGGCATAAGGGCAGTCCCTCAAACAGACGGCGGAAATTACGAAGCAAACAGCGTTGAAAGTCGCGGTGAAAACAGCGGCGTAAGCGGTGGCGGATACGCGAAAAACGAGGATGAGGCAGAAGCCGTAAACGACGCAAAAGAGGGCAACGCTGAAGGCAAATTGCGGATATGGGATAGCTTTTGCGCGCCTGTGAGGGTGTTTTCCTCGGACTACCGTCACCCGCTTATGACGCTTGCGCACTGTCCATATAAGACGCTGTTTGAAAACGACTGCGCGCATTGCTCCTATCGTCCCGGCTTGACGCTTTCGCGCGAGAGGCACACCTACGCCGTGCGCCGCGTCCGCCTCTCGAGATGCATTTTCGAGCTTTACGGAAATTATTGAATATCCCCATGAAAAAAGAGCGCTCATCCTGTACTTGGGGATCCCTCGACGCTGCTCGGAATGACAGGGAATATAACGTTGTCATGTTGAGCGATACGGGGTCCCCATAGAAATGAGCGTAGCGAATTTTATGGGGTATAGGATACGGGGTCCCCATAGAAATGAGCGTAGCGAATTTTATGGGGTATAGGATACGGGATCCCCGCAAAATTACGCAGTGGTTTTGTGGGTCCCTAGTCCAAGCGAATTAACGCATCCTTTGTTTGAGCGCGGCGAGACGCTAAAATCTTTAAAAATTTTTTCAAAACCGCTTTACAAAAATACGAAGTCGAATTATAATTAAAATACGAAATAGGATTTTAGGGACAAACTATGGACGAACGCGAATTTTTTTACGAACTCGGCAAGCTTGTATATCGCATAGACGGCGTGTACGAGGAGTATGGGCGGGGATGCAAGCTTGGCTCCCCCAATATGTTGTGGATACTGTACGCCTTGAACGACGGCGAGCGCCACAGTCAAAAGCAGATATGCGACGATTGGGCCATCCCGCGCAGCACGGCGAACACGATAATCAAGGAACTCGAGGGCAGGGGCTTTGTGACGCTTTCCCGCATAGCGGGGGAGAGGCGGGAGATGCTTGTCTCGCTCACGTCGCACGGCAAGGAATACGCGGACGGCATATTGTCCGACCTTTACGAGCGCGAAAAGGAAGTGTTTTTTGAAATATCTGACGCGCAGGGGCTTTTGAGCACGCTTTGCGAGCTTGCGACGAAAATGCAGAAAATATCGGGCGTCGCCCAAACCTCTCGCACATAAAATCGTATCTTTCGCAATCGGAGAGCGTGGAAATATATTGCTCAAATTGCAGAAAAGACAGTTTATGACATCATTTTAAGGAGATAAAGTTATGAAAAAGTTGGTTGCGTATTTTTCGGCAAGCGGCACGACAAAGAAGCTCGCGGAAGAACTTGCGTCCGCGATCGGCGCTGACGTCTATGAGATAAGACCCAAAGTGCCATACACCCGCGCGGATCTCAATTGGATGGACAAAAAGTCGAGGAGCACCCTCGAGATGAAGGATCCGTCCTCTCGTCCAGAACTTGCGGACGCGGACGCCCGCATAGCGGAGTACGGTACGGTGTTTTTGGGTTTCCCCATATGGTGGTACGTCGCGCCCACAATAATAAACACTTTCCTTGAGAGCTATGACTTTACGGGCAAAAAGATAGTGCTGTTTGCGACGAGCGGAGGCAGCGGATTCGGGCACACGCGCGAGGCGCTTTTGAAATCCGCGAAAGGCGCGACGATAGTCGAGGGCGGACTGCTCAACGGCAGGCACTCCGCTGCGGAGCTTAAAAGCTGGGGCGAGAAGTTTTGACGCATTTTGATAAGAACAATAAAGCGTTGCGTTTTTATGGCGTCTAGAGACGCCGAAAATATAGTCATTGGCTGACGCGGAGCTCAAAAATTCGGAGGATATATGAATAAGGAGAAAATAGTACAGACTGCGGGAAGAAAGTCGCTCGGGGAGTTCGCGCCCGAGTTTGCGCACTTCAACGACGACGTCCTCTTCGGCGAGAATTGGAACAATACAGACATCGACCTCAAAACGCGCTGCCTCATCACGGTAGTCGCGCTGATGTCTTCGGGCATTACGGACTCATCACTAAGATACCACCTTGAAAACGCGAAAGCGCACGGCGTGACAAAGCGTGAGATAGCGGCGGCTATCACGCACGTAGGCTTTTACGTCGGTTGGCCGAAAGCGTGGGCGGTATTCAATATGGCAAAGGAAGTGTGGGCGGAGGAGAGCGCGGAGGGCGCACGCGCTGCACATGAAAACAGTATGGTTTTCCCCATAGGCGCGCCAAACGACGGCTTTAAGCAGTATTTCAGCGGAAAAAGCTATCTCGCGCCCATATCTAAGGAGCAGATCGGAATATTCAATGTCACGTTCGAGCCCGCTTGCCGCAACAATTGGCACATACACCGCGCGAGCAAGGGCGGCGGACAGATCCTTGTCTGCGTAGCGGGCAGGGGCTACTATCAAGAGTGGGGCAAAGCCGCCGTAGAGCTTAAGGCGGGCGACTGCGTCAATATCCCCGCGGGAGTCAAGCATTGGCACGGCGCGGCGAAGGACAGCTGGTTCTCTCATCTCGCGATAGAGATCCCGGGCGAAAACGCCTCCAACGAGTGGCTGGAGCCCGTAAGCGACGAGGAATACAACAAATTGAAATAGGAAAAGAATATGGCATTCACAATAAACATCTATTACACGGGGCAGAACGGCAGTGCGAAAGAGTTCGCAAAGGAGATGATCTCAAGCGGGCTCGTCGATAAGATACGCGCCGAAGAGGGCAATTTGAGATACGAGTACTTTTTGCCAATAGACGGCGGCGAGACGGTGCTGCTCATAGACGCGTGGCAGAGCCAAGAGGCTTTGGATTTCCACCATAAAAGCCCTATGATGAAGGAGATCGCAGCGCTACGCGACAAGTACAAGCTGAAAATGCGCGTGCAAAAGTTTGAAGAGATAAAGTGAATTTTGGGGAGAAAAACATGAAAAAGTCACTACATGTCATCATTTTTCTGCTGATATGCTGTCTTTTATGTACGCTTGTCGCTTGCGACGGCACGAGCGGGGCGGACGCGGGTGCAGACAAGGGCAAACTTCCGCCGACGGCCCCCTCGAATATCCTTGTGGCATACTTTTCCTGCACAAATAATACGAAGGGCATAGCGCAAAAGATAGCGGACGCCACGGGCGGCGAGCTGTATGAAATTTTGCCGTCTCAACCCTATACGCAAGAGGACCTCGCCTACGGGAACACCTTCTGTCGCGCCAACAACGAGCAAAACAGCGTCACAGCCCGTCCCGCGATAAGCGGCAGCGTGCAGGATATGGCAAAATATGAAGTCGTCTATCTCGGCTATCCCATTTGGTGGAGCAAGGCGCCCAAAATAATCTATACTTTCCTCGAAAGCTATGAGTTTGCGGGCAAGACTATAGTCCCCTTCTGCACCTCGGGCGGCAGTTCCATAGACGGAAGCCTACCAGAAATTCAAGCCCTCGCGACCGACGCGACCTGGCTCAGCGGCAGACGATTCAATTCATATGACACCGAAGCGCAAATAAAAGAGTGGGTGGATTCGCTCATCATGACATCGGAGGAGACAGACGGAGAAAAAGAGATGACGGAAGAAATATTTTTGACGATAGGCGACAGAAAAATTGCCGTCAAACTTGAAAAAAATGCCGCGGTCGAGGCGCTTGTAGAGCTTTTGAAACAGGGCGACATCACCTACACAGCAAACGAATACGGCGGCTTTGAAAAGGTGGGCAGCTTGGGGCATTCACTTCCGCACAGCGACGTGCAGATGACGACGAAAGCGGGCGATGTCATTTTGTACAACGGCGATCAAATCGTGTTGTTTTACGGCAGCAATTCGTGGAGATACACAAAACTCGGGACGATGCAGGGCATTTCCGCGGAAGAGTTGAAAGCCTTGCTCACAAAAACAGACGCCATAACGGTGAAAATAAGTTTGAATTAAAATTTTGAGGAAAATTTATGAAAAAGAAAGTTTTGATAATATCGTCAAGCTACAGGACGAAAGGCAATTCGGCAAGGCTTGCCGAGGAATTTTTCAAGGGCGCGAAAGAGGCGGGCAACGATGTGGAGTTTGTATCTTTGCACGACAAGACGATAGGCTTTTGCCGCGGCTGTCTTGCCTGTCAAACTACGCTCAGGTGCGTGATACGCGACGACGCCGACATCATTCGCGAAAAAATGCTGAACGCGGACGTGCTGGTGTTTGCGACTCCCGTCTACTACTATGGCATAAGCGGTCAGCTCAAGACCCTGCTCGACAGATGCAATCCGCTGTATTCTTCGGACTATAAATTTCGCGAAGTCTATCTGCTCTTTACGGCGGCGGAGGACAGCGAGGACGCAAAGCAAAGGACTCTCGACAACTTTGACGGCTGGCTCGTGTGCTATGAAAACGCTCAGCTTGCGGGCTATGTGTTCTGCGGCGGAGTCAACGACGTAGGCGACATAGAGGGAGACAAAAAACTCAAAGAAGCCTACGAAATGGGGAAAACCGTCTGAATTTTAAATGTAGAAGGCAAAATGAAAAAAATTTTGATACTTATTGTTGCAATGTGTCTGGCAGTTACGCTTGTCGCATGCGGACAAAACTCAAACAACAATAAAAGTTCGGACGGCACATACTACACCGTGACTTTTGACTCTCAAGGCGGAAGCGCTGTCGCAAGTCAGAGGGTACTTGCGGGCAATCCCATAGTCGCGCCGACATCTCCCGCGAGAGAGGATTTTGACTTTGTAGGTTGGTATCTTTCGACGGAAGAGGACGCCTGTCTTTGGGATTTTGCCTTGGACCGCGTGGCGTCCGACATCACGCTGTACGCGCGTTGGACGGCGAGACAGGACACGTCTGCTCCGAGCGATACGCTCACTTTTGAAATGGGCGACGGCGGCTATATAGTGACGGGCGACAAGAGCCAAGCCGCGACGATAGTCATTCCTGCTCAATATAACGGAGAGCCCGTAGTCGGCATCGGCGAGAGCGCGTTTGCGTATTCGCGGCACAAATCGGACATAATTTCCGTGACGATACCCGACAGCGTTACGGAGATAGGCTTGAACGCTTTCCACAATCGTAAAACGCTTAAGGAAGTGAAGATAGGCGAAAACAGCCGTCTGAAATCAATAGGTCACAACGCTTTTTCGGGCAACAGCGCGCTCAAGGAGATCTACCTTCCCGCGGGGTTTGAGACGCTCGGCAACGACGTATTCAACAACTGCGGCAGCTTGAATACTATTACGGTCGCGGCGGGCAATACGCACTATTCGGGCGCGGGCAACTGCCTCATAAACATTGAAACGGATACGCTCATAAGGGGCAGTAACACCAGCGTCATACCAAATACCGTCAAAACGATAGGAGAGGCGGCTTTCCGCAAGGCAACTCTGACCAAGCTGACAATTCCGTCGTCCGTCACGACCATTGAAAAATATGCCTTTTCGGACAGCTCTATCGAGACGATAAATTACGAGGGGACGACAGCGGATTGGGACAAAGCGATAAAAGACGAAAACGGCAAGGAGAGGATGTGGAAGTCTGGCGCGCAAAACATAGTCGTAAAATGTTCGGATACGCCCAAAACAAACAATATCCTCGTCGCGTACTTCTCGGCGACGGGCACGACGAGAGGTGTAGCTGAAAAGATAGCGGACGCCACTGGCGGCAAGCTGTATGAGATAGCGCCGTCTCAGCCCTATACGCAAGAGGATCTCGCCTACGGCAACTCCTCCTGTCGCGCAAACAATGAGCAAAACAGCGCCACAGCCCGTCCCGCGATAAGCGGCAGCGTGCAGGATATGGCAAAATATGAAGTCGTCTATCTCGGCTATCCCATTTGGTGGAGCAAGGCGCCCAAAATAATCTATACTTTCCTTGAAAGCTATGAGTTTGCGGGCAAGACTATAGTCCCCTTCTGCACCTCGGGCGGCAGCCCAATAGACGGCAGCCTACCAGAAATTCAAGCCCTCGCGACCGACGCGACCTGGCTCAGCGGCAGACGCTTTGACTCCTCCGCCACCTCGGCACAAATAAAAACGTGGACAGACGGCTTGTTCAAATAGATGTGAACAAAAACTGCAAGTGGAAAACGCACATATAAAGTTTTTTATTGCGGCTAAAAACCTATGTTATAAAAATAAGAAGTCGAGATTTTTCAATGTTCGACTTCTTTTAGACTATAGTGGTTTGTTTACTTGTTTCCTTTTGAACGGTTATGCGTGGCGCACAACATTGTGCAATTGTTTATATCGGTCGCACCGCCTTTGCTCCAAGCGGTGACATGATCTGCGTCCATTTCTTTTAATTTGTAAATGCGCTGCTGGTTGTTGTCATTCCCCAAAGCGCATAACGGACAGTTTGAAACATGATTTTTGATTGCATGTTCGGTTTGTCTCTCATAAACGATTTGTTTTATGCGGTCATCAAAAATGCGTATTTCAAGCAACTTCGTATCGACACAACCACCCAATATGTATTCGAAAATGCCTTTGTGGTTGTTTACGGCAAAGTCTGTATACAAAGCTGTCACTTTTTCGTGTATTGCATTTGGGTTATAGGCATTGGTGTGATATTTTTCGTACAACTCGCCCCAATTCAGGCCACGCATTTGTGGCTTCACGTCAATAAATACACTTGAAACCCAATCGATCACGCTGTTGAAATATGTTTTGAGTTCGGTTATATTTGTGTCGTACCTGTGCCGTCCCATATAGTCATCGATGTTGCCTTTGCTGACCCACATGAGTGCAGTGCGCAAAAAATCTTGCCGTTTTACATCCCCGCTGATATATGCCGACCATTTTTGGATATTCGCATTTTGGCTGTTTGAAAATTCCGCTTTTGCAAGCGTGACAAACGGACCCGAAAAAATAGCGTTCATAAGTTCCTGTTCATTGAGTGGGACACCTGCAATATTTATTGTACGGAACCACTCTTTTATCTCGCTCTCCGTGCCGCTGCACTCATATATTGTCAACTTTGTATCAAGAATTTTGCGCTGCAAGTTTTCGGCAAGTCCACGGAAGTATTGCTGCATGCCGTTTTCGTCGACGATAGGGAATTTGCCTGTCAAAAATCGTCCTATACTTGTAATACGTTGCTGTCCGTCAAGGATCTCGAATTTATCTTCGCCGACTTTAGTAAAATAGATAAGCCCGATGGGATAGCCTTTTAATAAAGATTGTATGACGGCGACATCTTTTTTTCCATCCGCGTAAATATAGTTGCGTTGATATTCGGGTTGGATCACGAGCTTTCCCGCAAGACCGAAAAGCCCTTTGCCTTCATATTCATTGTAGACAAAGCCCTCACAGATTTTTTCGACCGTCAGATCGATTTTCAATTCAGTTATCATTTATCTATCCTCTTTTTGATTAGTATTCGGCCATAAGGACAGGAGTGTACTCCATCGATTGTATAAGAGAGATCCGTCCGGCCGCGATAATTTTTTTTAATACCCAATTCCTTAGCGCTATCACCTGTTCCTATTCCCAATATCACAAATTGCTCTGGATTGTATCTATCCAAAAATGTTGACGGCACACCCATAATACCGTAGTAGTCCGAGGGAATTGCGTCTATATAAGGTACATCTATAGCCTTGAAGTTATCATAATTTATGTATCCGCCTCGTGCAACAAGATCTTTATGTCGGCTGTACCTCAAATTGTCCGCCATGGTCATAAGTTCCAATGGCTGATGTCTTCTGCCGTGATCCAAATTTGTATACCATGTGCAATTGCGGAATTTTACAAGATTTGTTTCGGGATCGTAAACGCCATCCGCATATTGATTTTTGGCACCTTCGGGAATCCCGAAATAGGCGTTCCCCGCTTGAAAGCCGCGTCCGATCCATATTTTGTTGTCTTTGATCAATGGGAAGATTTCTTTATATGTCGCCATGCCTATTTGTCCTATAATCAAAAATTTTTTATTTGCTTCCATTATCCAAGCAACAAAATCTCTGAAAAGCGAAAAAGGCGGATTTGTGACTATGATGTCTGCTTCGTCACGAAGTTTACGCACTTCTTCGGATTGAAAATCGCCCGTTCCCTCCAAATATGCCCATTCAAGATCGTCATAGTCTATATTTCCCGACCTATTTACATCTCTTGTCAAAGTGAAGATCTTTCCTTTTGTCATGGCTTTTTGCTCGTCATATTGTGGATAGGCGGTTTCAAATATTGTCATAGGGTGGCATTGTTCGTATTTTTGCCTTTTTGCTTCCATGGAGTAACTTGTGCTTATCAATTTTTTAAGTCCAAGATTTTCAAAATTTTGAGCAAAAAACTTCGTAAAGTTGGACCATTCGGGGTCATCACAAGGACACAAAACGACTTTATCTTTAAAAGTGTCGGGATCATATTCGATATATGCATTTATTTCTCGCTGAATATCATCATATTGTGTATAAAATTCATCATTTTGCTGCTTTTTAGCGTTCAACAATGCATCGTTTGGCATCCATGTCACCGTCCGTATTTATATAGTTAAGCCCGAATTGTTTGAGGCTGTTTTAGAGACTTATCGAATCGCGTTTTCGAAGAATTGCCTAAATTATAAACTAACCAACAGTTAGTTGTCAAGGAATAATATTAACTGTAAGTTAGGTGGGCGTACACATTGTTTAACTAATGGTTATAATTCACAATATGTATGAAATTTTTAAAAAGAGATTGAAAGAAGAGATCAAGCTTTCGGGCATGACAAATATAGAATTGGCGGAAAAGATAGGCGTGTCGCCCGAGATGGTCACGCAATACTACACCACGTGCAAAATGCCGAGCTTGTCTACATTTGAAAAGTTGTGCCGTGCGTTGGATGTTTCAGCGGATTACCTGCTCGGAATTACCGATTGATAGTGCAGCATAGCATATTGCACAATAAGAAAAGCGCGCCGTGGGACGCGCTTTTCTTATGCTGGTTTGGTTTTTTACTTTATTTGCTCAATGAGGTCGAGGGCGCGCTTGAGGGCGAGTTTGCTGTTTACCTTGAATTGGAAGGGGACCTGTTCGTACACCTTTTTATGTCCCGTGTTTGTATGCGGGGTGCGGCCGTCGTTATATTCGGGCGCGTCGGGGTCGAGGGGCAGGTTGATACGCAGCGACGTGCCGATGATTGTTATCTTCGCGACGATCTCCCCCTCGCGGCGGTAGGTGTCGCACTGCTTGCTTACGCGGCTCTTGATCTTGGGTGTGCCGTGTGGAGTGTCTGTGAGCGCGGCTTGCAACTTCAGGTATCTCTCCTTCAAAATATCGCTCGAGAGGGCGTATTTCTCCGCAAATGTCAGACTTTTGCGCGCCGCCTTTTTCTTCAAAACTTTTTCATAGTCGAACTTCTTTCCGAGGGAGGACTTTTGGTCGCGCGCGCCCGCCTTTTCCACTATCTTTTTTGGCTTTCTCACGGGCATAGAGCGCTGTTTGTCGTTCTCCTTCATCTTCTCGTAGGCGCAGGCGCAGGGGTGCAAAAGCGTCTTGTCGCAATACGCGCAGTAGCTGTACGAGCCACACATGTCGCAGCGATTTTCCACGCTGTCATACCATTTTTGAAGGTCTAATTTTGCTTGCAGTGCAATTCTATCCATATACTTCGCCTCTTTTCAGCATTATTCAAACATCTAAATGCGTTTTTTCCAATGCTATTATAGGTTGCAAATTTTGCTGTGTCAAGCAATGCGACGACAAATCAAACAATCTAAACACTTCAAATTTTTCCATTTAAAAAAGTGACGGAAATTTTGCAATTTATTCTGTACAAAACGCCGCGGCTGTGCTAGAATGTATAAAACGATTTTAAAAGGAGAGAGAACTATGCCAAGATTTATCAGTGACGAGTGCATTCAGTGCGGCGCATGCGCAGAGACTTGCCCCGTGAGCGCAATAAGCGAGGGCGAAAGCAAATTTGTCGTCGATCCCGAGCAGTGCATTGACTGCGGCGCCTGCCAAGACGGTTGCCCCGTCGGCGCGATCAGCGAGCAATAATCAAAGAACCAAAACATTGAAACAGAGGAGCGCAATCGCGCT
>CANRBM010000053.1 GCA_947628855.1 uncultured Clostridia bacterium
ACTAATACCCAACTCATCGCTGCACGTAACGAAGGGAGAGGTTGGGTCTTTCACTCCAATGTCTGAGATACTAACGCCCGACGTGCTTGAGCTCTAGCACCCCTCCGCCCGAGCGCCCTTATACCCACCTGTCATTTCGAGCTTGTCGAGAAATCCCCAAGTCCTCACCCCACAAAATCACTGCGTAATTTCGTGGGGACCCCAATCATATAATATATCTACAAATATTTGTATATTGACATTAAATCGCCATAGTAGTATGCTTAAACTGATAGGGTGCGCGCTGAATGGGCGCGATCCGAAGAAAGTCACGCTTGTATACGGAGGGAAAATGGACGAAGTCAAAATAATCGAAATCAAAAAGAGCGTGTTTGCGGACAACGACGCCGACGCGGCGAAGCTCCGCGAGGAGTTGAAACAAAAGGGCGTATTTTTGCTCAATCTCATGTCCTCGCCGGGCAGCGGCAAGACGACCACGCTCATCAAGACGATAAACCTGCTCAAGGACAAGTTGCGCGTCGCGGTCATGGAGGCGGACATAGATTCGGACGTGGACGCAAAGAAAATACTCGCCGCGACGGGAGTGCAGTCCATACAGCTGCACACGGGCGGGATGTGCCACCTTGACGCGGAGATGACGAGGCAGGGACTTGGCGGGCTCGCGCTCGACGACGTAGACCTTTGCATACTTGAAAACGTAGGTAATCTCGTGTGCCCTGCGGAATTCGATACGGGGGCTACAAAAAATTGCATGATACTCTCCGTGCCCGAGGGCGACGATAAGCCCCTCAAATATCCGCTTATGTTCTCGGTATGCGACCTCGTGCTGATAAACAAGATAGACGTCGCAAAGTATTTCGATTTCGACATAGAGCGGTGCAAGGGCTACATTCGCATGCGCAATCCGCGCGCCGAAGTCATCGAGATAAGCGCGCTCACGGGAGAAGGAATTGACAAATTTGCCGCATGGCTCATAGATCAAGTAAATGGACAAAAGGGAGGGAAAATAAATGCCTGAAGAGAGCACAAAATTCACGCCCGAACACAAGGGTGAAGCAAATCCGAGCAAAAAGTTGCTCAAGCTCGCGCAGAAGATCACGGATCGCATAGGGCACAAGGTCACCGCGGACGACCCCGAGTATTGGGGACTTGCCTGTCTCGTCACGGATGAAATGGCGGACGTCGGGCTCAAGATGAAGGTGCGCCAAAAGTACACTTATGAGCAAATGCTCAAGCTGTGCAAGGTCAAGCCGGGCGACGAGGAAAAATTCCAAAAGCTGCTTGACGAGATGTCGCATATTGGCATTTTGCAGTACGATTACGGCGACCACTATGACAAGAACGGCCCCATAAAGGGCGCTCCGCACGTGCGCCGCTATTGGTTGCCGCCCTTCGTGCCGGGCTCTGCGGAATATATGAATATGCGCGAGGAATACATCAAAGAGCACCCCGAGCTCCCCATATTCTTTGACCGCATGGCGTTTTTGCCGCTCGAGAAGGTCACGCATATGGTGCCTCCCGGCGGCGCGGGCATAGGCATGCACGTCATACCCGTCGAAAAGGCGATATCCATGGAGAACGAGACCATGGACATCGAGCACATCTCCTATTGGCTCAAAAAGTACGAGGGGCATATCGGCGTCAGCATGTGCTCCTGCCGCTACGGAATGAAGACCCTCGACGAAGGCGCCGCCGACGACTACCGCGATTGGTGCATGGGCGTGGGCGATATGGCGGACTACTGCCGCGAGACGGGCAAGGGCAGGGACATCACCTATGAAGAGGCGATGCAGATCCTCAAAAACGCGGAGGACAATGGCTACGTCCACCAGGTCACGAATATAGACGGCGAAGGCAAGATATTCGCGATATGCAACTGCAACGTCAACGTCTGCCACGCGCTGAGAACGTCCCAGCTTTTCAACACTCCCAACATGTCGCGCTCGGCATACGTAGCGCGCGTTGACAGCAAAAATTGCGTCGCTTGCGGCAGATGCGTGGAGTATTGCCCCGCGGGCGCGGTCAAGCTGGGTCAAAAACTTTGCACAAAGCAGGGCGAGGTGGAGTATCCTTTGCACGAACTTCCCGACGCCAAAAAGTGGGGCAAAGACAAGTGGGACGAAGATTATCGCGACAACAACCGCGTCAACTGCTATGATACGGGCACATCTCCCTGCAAGACGGCATGTCCCGCGCACATCGCGGTACAGGGCTATCTGAAGAAGGCGGCGGAGGGCAAGTACAGAGAGGCGCTGCAGCTCATCAAGCGCGAAAACCCCTTCCCCGCGGTATGTGGCAGGATATGCAATCGCCGTTGCGAGGACGCTTGCACGCGCGGCACGATAGACAGGGCGGTCTCCATAGACGCGGTCAAGAAGTTTATTGCGGAGCAGGACCTCAAGGCGGAACACCGCTTTGTGCCCGACATCGTCATAGGCTCCAACCTACAAAAGAGGTGGGAGCACAAGATAGCCATTATCGGTGGCGGCCCCGCGGGACTGAGCTGCGCGTATTATCTCGCGGAAAAAGGCTATCTGCCCACGGTGTTTGAAAAGCAGCAAAAACCGGGCGGAATGCTGACCTACGGTATCCCCTCCTACAAGCTCGAAAAGGACGTCATCGAGGCGGAGATAGATATTATGCGCGAAATGGGCGTCGAGATTAAGTGCGGCGTCGAAGTCGGCAAGGACATCACGCTCGACGACTTGCGCAAGCAGGGCTACAAGGCGTTCTACATAGCGATAGGTTGCCAAGGCGGCAGGTTGCCCGGCGTTGCGGGCGAGGACGCCGAGGGCGTGACTACCGCGGTCGATTTCTTGCGCGTGGCGAACACCGGAAACGTCAAAGTCAGCGGTAGGACGGTCGTAGTCGGCGGAGGCAACGTCGCTATAGACGCGGCGAGAGTGTCCGCTCGTTCGGGCGCGGACAGCGTGAAAATGTTCTGCCTCGAGCCTAAGGACGGCATGCCCGCGTCGGCGGAAGAGGTAGAGGAAGCCCTCGAGGACGGCGTGGAGATCTCAAACGGCTACGGTCCCAAGGAGGTGCTCGTCAAGGACGGAAAAGCGCACGCGATAGTTTTCAAGAAGTGCCTCTCCGTCACGGACGAAAAGGGCAGATTCGCGCCCAAGTACGATGAGAACGACACGATCACCGTCGAGTGCGAGAACATAGTTTTCGCGATAGGGCAGCGCATAGAGTGGGGCAAATTGCTTGAAGGCAGCAAGATAGAACTGGGCAAGGGCAACTCGCCCAAGGCGGACAAGTTGACCTATCAGACCGCGGATAGCGATGTCTTTGTGGGCGGCGACGTCTTTACGGGCCCCAAGTTCGCAATAGACGCGATAGCGCAAGGACACGAGGCGGCGGAATCGCTGCACCGCTATGTCCAAAACGCGCACATGACGATAGGCAGAAACAGGAGGCAGTTCATAGAGCTCGACAAGGACAATATCGTCGTGCCAAGCTATGACAACTCCTCTCGCCAGGAGGCAAAGACGGACACGAGCGACAAGTCCTTCAAGGACGTGCACGGCACGCTCACCGAGGAGCAGGTCAAGATCGAGACCTCGCGTTGCCTCGGATGCGGCGCGTCCGTCGTCGATCCCAATCAGTGCATAGGTTGCGGCGTATGTACTACAAAGTGCGCCTTCGACGCGATACACCTCTTCCGCGAACGTCCCGAATGCAGCCATATGGTGCCGACCGAGGACAAATTCAAGGTCATACTGCCCTACGCCGCAAAGCGCGCGGTCAAGATACTCTTCAAGGGCGGCAAGGAAAAGAAAACGCACAAGGCAGAGGAAAAAGCGGACTGATGCACGAGCTGGGAGTTGTATTCTACATAATTCGCGACGTCAAGGCGGTGGCGGAGGAGAACCATGTGCAAAAGGTACACTCCGTCACGCTTGAGATAGGCGAAGTTTCCACCGTCATACCTCATCTGCTCGAGGATTGTTGGAATTGGGCTGTCAAGCGCGAGCCCATTATGGACGCCGCCAAGCTCAAGGTGGAGCAAATAGACGCGGTGACATATTGCGAGGACTGCAAAGGGACGTATCCTACCGTGCAATACGGCAAGATATGCCCGCTTTGCGGCAGCGAACACACCTATCTTTTAAAGGGCAACGAAGTCTCTATAAAAGAAATAGAGGCGACCTAGCGCCTCCTCCGCATATTTTTTCATACCCGCATTTTCACAAACCCCTCGCATTCATGCCGAGGGGTTTGTCCTATCTGTCTTTCGAGCGGAATTGGCGATCCATTTTATGCACATCTGTCCAATCGCCACTTTCATTTTATTATTTCGCCAGTTTTTGCGGATTGATAGATGACCCAATAGCCGACGATCTCACGCGAGGAGACGGGAAGCCACACGCACATATCCTCTATTTCGGCGGGCGGGCGGCGGCGGGAGGTGCGCTCGGGCACGGCATAGCAGATGAAAGCGGGCTCGTCGCCGTCGTACAGTATCCCCACGGCATACGCGCCGTCCGAGGCGTCAACGCGCACCCACTTCGAGCGCTCCACCGTCGCAGTCAGCAGTTGCTCTTCGGGATAGCACACAAACATCTCGTCGAGTTGCGGTTTGACTGCAAAATAGAAATTGTTGCCGTCAAATCTGTCCCTTTCGCTCATTATGTCGCTCAGGGCGGAGCGCGCGCCTTTGTTTTCCGCAGTTGGAGCCTCTTGCCCTACGTCATAAGGCGTACCTGCGCTCGTTTGGTGTGAGGGCGCCTCTTCGCCCGCAAAAGTGTGCTCCGCGCTTTCGTTTTGCGGCTCTTTGGGGATATAGTTCTCCTCCTTGCCCTCATCATGCTCACCCGCCGAGGAGCCGTTGTCTGTCGCCCCGTACGGTCGTCCCGATTTTTGACCGTCGCTCGCCGAGTTTTGTGCGGGGGCGGGCTTTGCCGTATTTTTGATGTAGGAGTCCACTTTCTTGATTATCTCGCTGTGCAGGAGCGCGCCTCCGAACATAGTGAGCGAGCTCGAGCGCACGAGGCAGCTCGCCTCGCCGTTTGAGAGGAAGGGCACGTCAAAGGGCGTATTCATATCTTTGAGCGGTATTTGCGCAATGCCGTCTCCCACGAGATATAGCGTCGCGCCCGCGGGGCGAAAGTCGAGCGAGCACGTACCCTTGGCGCTGCCCGCCATCGCCGTGAGTTTGACAATACCTTTGCGCCCGCCGCCCGAAAGCACTATGAGTTGTTTGGAATTTGTCATTATACACCTCTCAAAAAGTTTATGACGTTCTTTCGCGACAGATGATAGCGGTTATAAAAAAATTAAAAATATAGTGGAAAATGCTTTGCGTATTTGATATAATGTTCAAAATAGCAGGAGACGGAGCATGACGCATCAAAAGATAGGGCTAACGCTCGAGGGCGGCGGCGCGAAAGGCGCATATGAAGCGGGGATACTGAGCGTGCTTGACGAGCACGGCGTGACATTCGGCGGCGTCGCGGGCACGTCCATAGGCGCGGTCAACGGCGCGCTGTACGTGCAGGGCGGCGTAAAGAAAATTATGGACATGTGGTCGCAAATTTGGGCGGGCACAATAATGGACGTCGACGAGACGGTGCTCAAACACATCAAGGAGCACGGTATAGACCTCGAAAGCGCGGCGAGCCTCGGCAAAAGGGCGATAAAGATGCGCTCGCTAATACGAGGCTCGTATGACAAGACGCAGGCGTTTTTCACGGGGCTGGTGGACGAGGAGGCGCTCAGGGCAAGCGGCAAGCAGTTTGGATTTGTGACCTACTGCCTTACGGACAGACAGCCTGTCGAGGTGCTCATGGACGAGGTGCCCGAGGGACAACTTGTGGACTATGTTATCGCGTCCGCGACGTTTCCTATCTTTCCGCCCAAGGAAATAGACGGCAAAAAGTATATAGACGGCGGCGTTTACAACAATATGCCCATAAACCTGCTCGCGCGGGGCGGCTTTGAAAAACAGCTCGTATTACGCACAAATCCCGCGGACAAAAAGCCCAAGATAAGGGAGCCGTTCAGAGAGGATCTCGACTTGTTTTTCATAGTGCCCGACGAGGAGCTTGCCCACGTCATGGATTTTACGTCCGCAAAGGTGGCGGAACTTCTCGCGAAGGGCAGGGAGGACGCCTGCCGCGCGCTGGAGTACGGGCTCGCGGAGTTTTTGGGGCTGTGAGAGCCGCTACGCGTAAAAAATGAAGCAAAACACACAAACGTAGTGAGTTTTGCCCTGTGACGACGAAAATTATTGTGATATCCAAGCGGCAATGTCCGCTATATAAAAAGGCAAAAAACAAAAAAGGATGCGCCTATGTCAAAAAACAAGATATTGCTTTTGGACTCAAACAGCCTTATGCACCGCGCCTATCACGCGCTCCCCAACCTCAAGACGTCAAAGGGGATGTACACGGGGGCTATATTCGGCTTTTTGAACATACTTTTGCGCCTCATCAAGGAGCAGCAGCCCACGCATATCGCGGCGGCGTTCGATTTGAAGGGGCCCACCTTCCGCCACGAGATGTATGCGGCGTACAAGGCGACCCGCAAGCCAATGGACGAGGAGCTTCGTCAGCAAGTCGAGCCGCTCAAGGAGCTCATAGCCGCGATGGGCATAAAGATCGTGAGCATGCAGGGCTATGAAGGCGACGACATTTTGGGTACGCTTTCGCGCCGTTTCGATGACGAGTGCGTAATAGTCACGGGAGACCGCGACAGTTTTCAGCTTGTCAGCCCGACGACAAAGGTATTCTGGACGAAGAAAGGCGTGACGGAGATAGAAGTTTACGACGAGGCTCGCCTCAAAGAGGACGGTTTTACGCCCTCGCAATATATTGATTATAAGGCGCTCAGGGGGGACCCGTCCGACAACATCCCGGGCGTCGCGGGAGTGGGCGAAAAGACGGCGAAACAGCTCATAGAGGAGTACGGCTCGCTCGACGCAGTGCTCGCGCACGCGGACGGCATAAAGGGCAAGCTGGGGCAGACTTTGGCGGCGAGCAAAGATATCGCGCTGTTGAGTCGCGCGCTTGCAGTCATCAAGACGGACGTCCCCGTAGAGTGCGCGCTTGAGGATATCGCGTTCACCCCCGTATATTCGCAGGATGTCAAGGCGAAACTTGCGGAGCTCGAGATATCCTCTCTCGCAAACAGAATGGAGTTTGAGGGCGCGGGGGAGATCGTCAAAAAGATAGATTTGGAAAAGACGCTCACGACGCTCAAAAGCGAGGCGGAAATTTTGAAAGCGCTCGAAGGCAAGGAGGAGTTTTCGCTCATAGTGGGCGAGGATATACTGTTCGCTACGGACGGCGGCACGGAGTACAAGATAGCCTGCGCGGAGGATCTTTTCAGTGACGGCATAGACTTCGACCGAGCGCTGTCAGTGCTTGCGGACGCGGCAAAGACGAGAGCGCTCATATGCTATGACTATAAGTCTCTCTCGAGGCGTTACGGCATAGAGGCGAAGGAGTTTTTCGACGTCATGATTGCGGCGCACCTCGCGAGGGAGAGCGCTCCCATAAAGAGCCTCGAGCAAGTTTTGGGCGCGGACGGGCTGGACGAAGGCGCGGCGGAATTGTTTGAAGAAAAGAAGATTTTAAAAGAGCAAATGACCGAAATCGGGGTTTACAAGCTCTTTTTGGATGTTGAACAGCCGCTTTGCGTCGTTTTGCGCAATATGGAAGAGCGCGGCGTCCGCGTTTCGGCGGAAGTGCTCAAAGTGGCGGAAAGCAAGTACGCGGACATTATTGACGACCTGTCCTCCCGCATATTCTCGCTTGCGGGCGGCTCCTTCAACATCTCCTCTCCCAAACAGCTTGGCGAAGTACTGTTTGAAAAACTCGGGCTAAAGCGGGGCAAAAGGACAAAGACGGGCTACAGCGTGAGCGAGGAAGTGTTGCAGGGCATAGCCGATGAACACCCCATGATCCCGCTCATCCTCGAATATCGCAAATATACAAAGCTGCAATCGACATATGTCGTAGGACTTCAGCCCCTCATCGTGCGCGGACGCATCCATACGGAATACAATCAGTGCATCACGACGACGGGACGGTTGTCCTCCACAAATCCCAACCTTCAAAACCTGCCCGCGCGTAGCGAGGAGGCAAAGGACATCAAGCAGGCGTTCTTGCCAAGTGAGGGCGGAGTGCTGGTGTCTGCGGACTATTCGCAGATAGAGCTTAGGTTGCTCGCGCATTTCAGCGAGGACGAGCAGCTCATGCATGCGTTTGAAAGCGGCGAAGACATACACGCCATGACAGCGTCCCACATTTTGGGCAAGCCCATAAGCGAGGTGACGGCGGCTGAGAGGCGGGACGCTAAGGCGGTGAATTTCGGGATAATCTACGGCATAAGCGGTTTCGGACTTGCCGAAAACCTGTCCATTCCGCGTTATCGCGCGACAGCGTACATCGACAACTATTTCCTCACCCACCCCAAAGTTAGGGAGTTTATGGACGGATGCGTGGACAGCGCGCGCGAGAAGGGCTACGCGATAACATTGCTCGGAAGAAGGCGCAACTTGTCCGACGTCAAGGCGTCCAACTATATGGTGCGCTCCGCGGCGGAGAGAATGGCGATGAACACCCCCCTTCAAGGCTCGGCGGCGGACATAATCAAACTCGCCATGCTCGGCGTAGAGAAGAGGCTTGAGGGCATGAAGTCGAAGATGATCCTTCAGATCCACGACGAGCTCATAATCGACGCGACGCAGGACGAGGCGGACGAGGTCAAGCGCATACTTGAGGAGGAGATGCAAAACGCCTATAAACTCAAAGTCCCCCTCATTGCGGAGGCGAAGTCGGCAAAAAATTGGGCGGAACTCAAATGAGGATAGCTGTCATAGGCACTATAGGCTCCGGAAAATCCGAGGTGTTGAAAGTCGCGCGCGAAATGGGATTGGCGACGCTCTCCGCGGACGAGATAAACCGTGAGCTGTTGCTTGAAAAAGAGTATATTGCCTTGCTCGAAAAGGAGTTTCCCTTTGCGGTACGCGAGGGCAAGGTGGACAGGGCGGCGCTCGCCAAGGCGGTATTTTGCGACGGCGAGGCAAGGGCGAGACTCAACGCGCTCGCTCATCCGCGCATACTCTCACGAATAGAGCGCGCTAAAGATGACCCGCTCGTCGTAGAAGTGCCGCTGTTTGCGGGTTCGGGCGCGAAGAGGCTGTTTGACAAGACCTTACTTGTCGTCTGTCCCGACGGCTTGAAAAAAGAGCGGCTGCTTTCCCGCGGCATGACGGCGGAGGATATCGAGGCGCGCATAGCGGCGCAGGGCGAGGAGAGATATCTCGCGGGCGACGTCACCATTTTAAACGACGGCACGATAGAGGAGCTCCGCGAAAAAGCGGCGGAGGCATTTGAATATCTTTTGAAGGACAGTTGAAAAATTTTGCGCGCGGTGCTACAATAAAACAAGACAAAATCGTCAAAAAGTTGGAGGAAATTATGATAACAGGCAAAAAGATAGTGCTTACGGGCGCGAACAGCGGCATAGGGCTCGAGACCCTCAAACTGCTCGTCAAGGGCGACAACAAGATACTCGCCGTAGACCTTTTCATAGACAAGATCTCGACGTTCGACAAGGAAAAGGTCATCCCCATGCAGCTCGACGTCTCCACAAAGGAAAACGTGGACCTCATCTTTAAGACCGCGGATGAAAAACTCGGCGGCATAGACATTTTCTACGCAAACGCAGGCTTTCCGTACTATGAGCGCATGAACTATGTGGATTGGGAGAGGATAGAAAACATCTTCAAGGTCAACGTGTATTCGCCCATTTACTCCTATCAGAAGTATGCTGAGTATCTCGGCGGCAAAGAGGGACATATGGCGATCACCGTCTCCGCAATAGGCAAAATGGCGATGCCCGGCTATACGCTGTACTCCGCAAGCAAATTCGCGATGCAAGGCTTTCAAGAAGGCTTGCGCCGCGAGCTCCCCAAAAACATCAAACTCACCTGCCTCTATCCCGTCGCTACGGACACCGGATTCTTCAAAAAGGCAGTCGAGGGCAAAGATAAAGAGATCACCCAGCGACCCTTCCCCGTACAAAAACCCGCGCACGTCGCAAAGTGCATGGTCAAGGGCATAGAGCACGGTCGCAAATCCGTCAATCCCTGCAAACTCTTCTCCCTCGCTCGCGTCCTCTTTGCCATCTGCCCTCCCATCAAATACATCTATTGGAAACTCGAGTATAAAAAACTCCTCAACTACGAGAAGAAGTAATCTCCTGTGTGGGCTCCGCCCCACGCCCCGGCAAAGGGCGCTTTGCCCTTTGGGTCCCAAGCTAAAAACGCGCAAACGTCGTGACTTTCGTCACTAGTTCGCGCGTTTTTGATTTGTATGTAAGTGCCAAAACTCCTGCGTGAGAACATTGATATTTACGTCACGCCTAGTCCAAGCGTTGTCTGTTTAGATTTGTCATTTCGAGCTTGTCGAGAGATCCCCGGTTATTACGTTGTCATTTCGAGCGTAGTCGAGAAATCCCCTGTTTTATATGGAAAAGCCTCGGATTCCACGTCCATCACTATCAAGCTCTCACGCAGGAGTTCATACCTTACACACGATCCAAAAAGCGCGAATGTGTGCGATGTGGGGTCCCCGCAAAATTACGCAGTGATTTTATGTGATCTTAAAAGAGACACATTCGCGATTTTTAGCTTGGGGTGCAGGGGGTGAAACCCCTTGCCGAGGTGTGGGCGAGTAGCCCACATAAAATAAACACAAAAACTATGCAAGCGGAATGACGCGGCTTTTGCCGTCGCGCTTGACGAAGGAGTAGCGTTTTACGCCGCCGTAGGGCGGGAAAATATGCGCAAGGTAGTCCCTGTTATGAGTGAGCACGACGAGCTGCTCCAAGCCGTCCTTGCCTTGCGAGACGGAGTCGGCGATGTTTGAAGTTATGGAAGCGACGACAGCGAGCGTTTCCGCGTCCAACCCGCTCACGGGGTCGTCGAGCACGACGATGCGCCCGCTGAACTCGCGACGGAGCTCGCTTTTGAGGCTCTCGATGAAGTACAGGAAGGCGACAAACGTCTCTTCGCCTTCGCTGAGCGTATGTATGGCGTCCTTGCCGTCCTCGCGCACGAGCCTGTAACTGCCTACGTCCTCCGCCGCTTGAAGTTTGAATCCGTAAAAACCGTGCGCCTCGAGAGTGGAGTTTATCCTGTCCGCGGACGAAGTTATGCCCGAGAGTTCCCGCTTGAGCTCGGCGATTTTTTTATCGGTACCCTCAAGCTCGGCTTGCGCGTCGCTCACGGCGGAGTTTTGTGCGGATATCCTGTCGTCTAAAGCGGACTTTTGCTCGAGATAAGCCGAAATGTAGTCTTTTTTCGCGGCGGCGAGGTATTTTCTGAAATCCCGTACGAGGATCGCTTGCTCCTGCTTTTTTGCCGTACACAACTCATTGAATGCGGATATCTTGCGGTTGGCGTCGAGCAGGGCGAGGCACAGCTCATTGTGGCACGCCTCGCTGCTTTTGAGAGCGACGGTTTGAGAAGGATGCTCCTCCTTAAACGTGATCTTTGACAGGTTAAAATCGACGACGTCCAGCACATTAGCCTTGAGCGCGTCCAGCTTTTTAGCTTGTATGCCCGCTATGCGCAGTGAGTCGCCGTATTCGCCAAGCCCGTCCAGATAGCCGCGCACATATTTGCCGAAGCCCTCATATTGCCGCTTGAAATTTGCGACGGAGTCCACAGCCTTGACAAAGCTCCCGTCAAAATATTCGTCGAGCTGTTTCAAAAATTTGCCGTCTATGGTATGCCGCCCGCAGAAGGGACAGACGTCGCCGTCCGCATACGCCATGCCTTGACGCATCCAGTCTTGATTGCCGAACTTCGAGATATGTTTTGAGATAGGCAAATCGTCCCGTCCCAGGATCGATTTTTGCCATATGGGGTCGTTTTCTATGGAGGTGGCGAGCGCGGCGAACTCCGAGGAGAGCAGAGGCAACCTCTCGCATCCGTTCTCTCCCACTTCGCCGAAGAGTAGGCGATACCTCTCTGAAAGCTCGCTCAGCGGAGAGGGATCTGAAACGCCGTCGCCGTACGCCTCCAGCATAAGCGCGGCAAACTTCTCCTTGCTCGACTTGAAGCCCTTAAAGACCTCGGGATATTCATCGCAATACGTCTTGCAAAGCTCCTTGTGGAGCGATCTTGCAAACTTATCCTCGCTCTTGGTTTTCTCATTGCCAAGAGTTTCGAGGCCTTCTTTCAAGAAGTCCAGACGCGCCGCCTCGTCCTCTCGCCGACTTTCCAGGGCGGACAGCTCGCGCCTTAGCTCTATCGACCCGCTGCCCAACGTAAATATGCCCGACAGCGCGTCGCTTTGAAACTGTTTTTCCTTGAAAGACCTGTCGAATACGCAGGGAAGTGCGTTTGAGTCCTCGTCCAACTCGCAATGAGAAAACTCGGGCGCGTCGGGCGAGCCTATAAACCGCGCCACCGTAGATTTTCCGCTGCCGTTTGCGCCGTATATCAAATTCACTTTGTCCAAGCCGTCGATCTCCGCCTCGCTAAAAGCGGGAAAGCTCGCGACCCCTTTCATAACAATGCGTTTCAGCATGCGTTTTACTCCTTTTTTCCGTAGCGGCGCTCACCGTGCGCCCGATATTTATTGGCGGCATTATCCCGTCCGCTTTTGAGCCTTGCGCCAAATCGGCGTTTTTTAGATATCTCCCGCTGTTTGCGCATATGAGGTATCTCCTACTGTCGCCACTATATATCCTTTTGTAAATTATAAAATACCCTCCTATCTTTGTCAACCCCGAGGGTATACCACACCCGCGCCTCCGCCGCGCGCAAAATCGCCCGCCTATAAATTCGCGCCTAAAATCTTAATGAGCGCTTGAACGACCGAATATGCAAACTACAACGCCTCTCACCTTTAAATCAAAACGTGCAAAATCGCAAATTCATGTGGAAATGTCAACATTAAATGCGAAGGGTTTCCCTTTGCATTTAATAGTAAAACTTACAAATCGCAAATTCATGTAAATTCTCGCCGCAATCAATTGACAAATCCCCGTTCGCATTCTATAATGATTAATGCTCGATTGTGCCATTAGCCCAGCTGGATAGAGCGTCTGGCTACGGACCAGAAGGTCAGGGGTTCGAATCCCTTATGGCACGCCAATCCCCTCCTAAGTCGAACCTTAGGCGGGGATTTTCTTACCTTTGCGGGATTCGAA
>CANRBM010000054.1 GCA_947628855.1 uncultured Clostridia bacterium
ATCCTCCTCTCGTTTTGTAGACGGAATAACATTAAACACGATGAGGGACAGCGCCGCAACAACTATGAACACTATAATACCTATTGCCGAAGCAATTTTGTAGTTGGCGGCGTCTGCCGTCATACCGAACAGCCATGTGATGAGGATCGTCGTGTCGCCTGCTATATATCCGCCCATACTGCCCCACTCATAGTTGGCGGGTCCGCCTTGTGTGAGTAGGTAGATGACGTTGAAGTTGTTGATGTTTGAGATGAAGCTGTTTAGCAAATAAGGACCTGTGACGAACAGCATGTATGGCAGCGTAATTTTCGCATATTGTTGGAATGCATTGGCGCCGTCAATTCTTGCAGATTCGTACAAGTCCTCCGGAATGTTCATAAGTATACCCGTAGTTATAAGCATCAAATATGGAATACCTATCCATATGTTGATGACGATGACCATTATTCTCGCTATCGTGCCGTCGCCCCAGAAGCGTATCGGCTCGCTTATCCAGCCCAAACTCATAAGCCAGCCGTTTATCACGCCATTGGCGTTGAATAAGTTGGATATGTACAGCAAGGATATGAACTGCGGGACAGCTATGGATATGACGAATATAGTTCGCCAAAACTTTTTTATCTTTATGCCCTTTTTGTTTATCATCATGGCGAGAAGCATACCCAAAAAGTAATTGGTGAACGTGGCGAAGAACGCCCATATGAGCGTCCAGCCGAGTATCTCGCCAAAGGCTACGGATATGTTGGATCCGAGTTTGAACATTTCGTTGAAGTTGTTTAGTCCCACCCAAGTGAAGAGGTTGTAATATCCGTCGTGATTGAAGTCGTAGTTGGTGAACGCGACCAAAATCATAAAGATGATGGGTAGCACCGTGAACATCGTTATGCCAAACACGGGCAAGGAAAGCAACGTCTTATGGAATTGATCGTCGAGCAAGGCTTTCAAGTCGTCCTTTGCGGTCTTTACGGGCTTGCCCATTGCGTCTATCTCTTCGAGCGCCTTGCACTGCTTGACGTTTTGATACCAAGTGTAGACAAAAGCGAGGATGAAGAATATTGTTATAAGACTGTAAAGCAATATCTTGAAGGAATTGTCGCCGGGTATCTCCTGCGGATAAAGTTCGCCCTCGATCTCCACCATCTCGGTGTGCGTCACCACGGTGCCGAGAGTGCCGAGTTTAGACAGCCAATGTGCGCCCGTCCATGCCATATAGCCTATGAACACGCCCTCGAACAATAGGAACAGCAAACCCCTCAACCACTGACCATGAAGGAAAGAGCTGAATCCCATAATAAGATAGCTGACCTTCGTTTTCCAACTGCCGTGGACAAAGGTAAACCATATTTCTTTCGCATTTTCAGCGATGTTTATGCCAAAGTTTTTGATTGCCAGCCCAAGTTTTTTGAATTTTATCGCAAACCATTTGGGCAAGTTCATAAAGAACTCGGCGATCTTATACAACATCCGCTGAAATTTATTTAGTTTCAGATATTCGAGTGAATCAAGCATATTGCACATTCCCCCTGTTTTTGGAAGTTACAGACATAAGAAAGATTTAACCTTGCTGCATAACTCCGGGCAGATTGCCATAGTAAATGCCTAATTTTTCCCTTATAGTGGCTTCTTCTGCATTTGCGTTGCCTGCAAGCGATTGAACTTCTGCCCACCAACTTTGAGGATATTGACCTTGATTGACAGACTTCTCTTCCGCAAGCACTTTCAAACATTCGGAAGCCTTCACGGCGTCGGTTTCTTGCAATTCTTTGTTGGACGGACCCCAACCGACCGCATCAAAACGTTTTTGTTGGCATTCTTTGCTTGTCAAAAATCTTGCGAGCGCTTGCAGATAGCGGCTCATATTTGCGTCCTTTTGTGGCTTGATACCAAGCATTTTTCTACCGAGGAAGCTGACGAGTTGATGGGTTTCGCCCTCGTCGCACGCGTCGTTTCCGTTTTCATCCACCCAAAATGAGGGGAGAGGCGCGATGCCGAGGTTATTGCCAAGCGCTGTCTTTGCTGCGTTGTAGTCCCAAATGCCGCTTATGACAACTGCGGACTCCGTACCGGCATTAAACTCGCCTATTTTGTCAGATCCACTGTAACAACCGGAGGACAACACCTTTTTAATGCCCTTCATAGCAATGACGCCTTCATCTGAATTGAACGTGTCGTTATAATTGATGAATGCGCCGTTTGCGTCCGTCGTCCACTCCGAAACGCAGCCTGTGGCATAGAAGAAGGAAGCGGCATACCACGCTCCGCCCTCTTGATCGAGATTCATTGAAAAGTTTTTGCCCGCGGCTTTGCAATCCGTCAAAATCGCGTCAAGATCGTTGAGGTCGTTTTCCTTTTCGCCCTTGAAAACATCCTTGTCATAATACATAAAGAATCCGTTGTCCGCCGTAAACGGGAAAGCCTTTATCTCTCCGCCTATCTTTGCGGCTTCGACGGATGCAGCGTCGTTGTTTTCCTCAATGAACGATGTGGACGTACTACCCAAATTCATAAGCATACCGCCCGCGACAAGTCTTGCAAGCTGGTCTTGCGAGAATGTGAAAATATCCGCCGCAGAGTCTTTCTTGCTCAATGCGTCGCCAGCCGCCTTGGATTCGGACACCATCTCGATGGTCGCGTTGAACTTTATGCCAAACTCGTTTGTCGCATTAAACTCATCGATGAGTTGTTTTGTCAAGCCGTCTGTGCCTTCGCCCACCCAAACGGTGATCTTGATGCCGTCGTCCTTGTTGCATGCCGCAAAGCCGACGAGCGCGGTCGCCACGAGCAATACGCACAACATAATAAGTACGATTTTCTTTCTCATAATTCTCTCCTTAAATTAGTTATTTATATATTTTTATATAACCTTATTTATTTTGCCTCCATTCTGAACTCGTCGAACGCGGGCAACTTGCGTCCCGTGTAATCGAACAAACATTGATTCGCCCACTCGTTACGGTTGGACGGATTATCTGATTTTATATATTCCTTGCCCGCGTCGGACGCCCAACAAATTCCGTCGCCGGGGATCCACAGCGGCTCCCAATAATACACCGCTTCTATGCCGTGCTTTTCGGCAAGTTGAAGGAAATCTCTTACAAACTCCTTCTGTCCTTCGACCGAATACGGATAGCTGCTCCTGAAATCGAACGTGCCGGGGATGTCCTCGCTTATGACCAGCTTCGCCCCGCCGTGTTCGTTCTTTATGTAGTCCTCCTCGGTGAACGCATATCCAAGCTCCACCACCATCTGCCGCTTGCCGAATTTCTTGCAAAACTCCACGTTTTCAAAGAACATATCAAATGTCCCGTGCCAATATGGATAATAGCTGTACCCTATAATGTCGTAGTCTACGTCTGCTTCCTGCATATGTGTAAGGTAGTCATTGTAGATGAACTTATCATAGCTTTTTTCAAGGTGCAGGACAATACCTGCTTTCGGCATAATTTCTCTGCAAGCCGATATCCCCGCCTTCAAAAATTTTATGAGATTTTCATAATTTGTGCGCGGCTCGGTGTCGCTGCCTTCGAGATGTCCAAGCGGCCACAACATTCCGTTGGTAATCTCGTTGCCGACTTGAATGAACTCGATTTCAATGCCATTTGACCTTATGGTTTCAAGCGTAGCTTTTGTGTATTGATATACTTGCTCTGCAAGTTTATCCGCGTCAAGTTGCTCCCAACCCTTGGGCGGAAACTGTTTCGAAGGGTCTGCCCAAAAATCGGAATAATGAAAATCGAGCATGATTTTGTAGCCCTTGCCTTTTGCGAGATTTGCAAGCCTCAAAAAATTGTTGAGATCGCATGTTCCCGCAAGATACGGCTCGCCTATCTTACTGCGTGGATTGACCCATATGCGAATACGCATTGTATCTACGCCGTTCGCTCTGAACAGTTCAAGCGGCTCAACTTCGCTGTTCTCAACAAAGTATTTTGCGCCATGTTCCATTTCTTCAAAATACGTTGATATATCTATTCCTAATCTCATATTATTGCTCCCCCGCTTTATGCGGCTTAAATTTGGGAGGCTCGTTGTCCTCGCCAAAATCTACGACACGCTCTTTGAGCCTTCCATATTTTTCTTTGAATTGCTCGTTGAGCCTCAAAACATCTTTTTCCGTCCCGTGAAAAGCGCAACGATAGCAATAATACTCTTTTTTATCCTTATCATAAGCCAAATCAAGATCAAGATCGCGTTTAAGACACATAGGACAACGATAATTCAGTTCGCCTTTTGCAGATTGAGCCATGTCTTTATACCCCCTTTTGAAATTGTTTTTTTCGCGGTTATATGATACACGGGCGAGAACGCTATGCCCTCTTTCACCCCAAGCGTATCGACCTCGCCACCGACTTCCACCGTCGTTTTTACATCGGGAATGATGACGTATGCGCTCCTGCCTTGCGCGCTTCTTTCTATCTCCCTGTCATGGTAGCTATATTGCATATAATCGTCGCCCACGCCGAGCGTAAGTTTTGTCATATCCGCTTGATACTCCGTAGTACCGAACGCGCCCGTAAAGTATTCCTCAAACGTAACCGCCTCGCCGTGCAAGTCGTTCAAAATATTGCGCTCGAAAATGACCTTCCCCGTCCCTTCCTCAAACGTGAATATGGATTGTATCTCAATTTCCAAACCGTCCAACTCCACCGTTACAGGATTTGCTACCACTCTCACCTTGCCATTCTCTCTTTCTAACTTTGCCATTGTGCGACAATTGCAGAGATCCACACTCTTTCCATGATAATGTATCTTGCAAGATTTGATAGTTCCCGCACCCTTGTAGTGCGTGAAGAAGCCCGCGCGATAGTTCGCTTGTATGAGATATGGGAAAGAGGCATCGTAGACGTTCTTTGTGCCTATGCCACACTCTTGCGGTATGCGAGCAATGTATGGGCGCAGGTCTATTGTTGCTCCGCCTTGATTCATGTCGAGGCAGACACGCATCGCAGAGTCGCCATACCACAATAATTGTTTGTCGCTACCATACAGAATATCTTTCCAAAGCGCACATTCTGCCGTCTTATAATTCTTATGTGTGCTACGATAGTAGTCCGCAAACTCGCTCATTGTCATATCCACAAGTTCGCCTCTCTTTTTGAGTTCGCCGTAATATTTCATTCCGTCCAAATATGATTTTGCAAGAAGTTCATACGGCGCTTCCCATCTTCCTGCCTTATTAATCCAGCCGGGCCCGACAAACATCATATTGTAAGAATATCCATTATTATATTTGGCGAGGTGACGATATTGGTCTATCAGGTTATAAAGATAAGGATACTCAATGGAATCTCCGTCCTTGTAGTAAATGAGTCCTCTGAGAACGTTCTGCGGATGCGTCCCGAAGTTGGAGCCGTTGCCGTCAAAACAAGCAAGCAGATCGCGCGAGAGATGCGGTATAGCCACTATGCCGCTGTCGTCCGCCTCGTCGCTCGCGGGGCAATGCGAATTGACTTTTGACGGTATCCACGGATTCCACGGGCCACCGTCCAAAAACGTGTACCAACTGTTGTTGCAAGTATGATAGGCTTTCGGACCTTCTTCCCAACACGTTGCCACGGCGCACTTTACAGACGGATACTTTCCCTTTATGTAATTTATCGTGAATGCGTCGAGGAAATAGCTCCCCGTGGATTCGGGATAAAAGCCGAACTTTTCATAAAATAGTCCAAAGCAGTCGTCCACAATTTCCTTTTTGGTCGCCTCGTCGAACATCCAAATGCAGAAGTCCTCGGTATGATACTTCTCCTTGAACTGCTTGCACGGCAGTCCAAGCAAAGACAAAGCGATCTCGTCACCGTACTTCTCGTGATGTTCTTTTGCGATTTTGACTATCTCGTCCGAAAACAGTGACGCATACGTTATTTGGATCGTGGTTTTCAGCCCGTTGATATGCGCGGCGTTTTGTTGAAACAGGAAAATTTCAAGCGACTCTTCCTGCATTCCGCTTGTATTTCCGCCCGTAGCTTTTTCGGCGTATTCGGGCGAGAGTTCGGGTCTGTGGATAATGTTGACTGTAAATGTGTTTGGCATATATAAATGTCCCCCGCATTTATTTTGATTTAGATATATGGAGATTTAGAAATTTCCCCACATACCACCTATATATATTTTAGCTAATTATAAAGCGCGCGTATACCCAAAAATGGCTCCATTTTATCCTAAAAGTGGGTCAATTTTCGAGAAAACCGAAAAAAATCGAATGGCGATGACAAAATTTCGACATATAAAGTATAATTATTCATTATTAAAATAGCGGCATTAAGCCGCATTTTGGGGGGCAATTATGAACATGCAAAATTGGATCAACGAATGGCTTGAAAACTATGTTAAGCCGACAGTTAGGTTGCAGACCTATAACTGTTATTATGGGCTTGTCGCAACACATATAATACCGACTTTGGGGCAAATCGAATTGAACGATTTGACCGCATTAGATATTCAAAAATTTATAACTTCACTTAAAAAATGCGGCAATCTGAAAACAGGAAAAGGGCTATCTTCTAATTATATAAACAGCATAATTAACGTTGTGCAAGGCTCTCTGAAAACTGCATTTGATTTGGGCATAATATCACAAAATTTCATAGGTAAGATCCGCCGACCTAAAACCGCAGAAAAGTGCGTCGAATGCTTTTCTCTTGACGAACAAAGACAAATCGAAAATGCGGTGCTGAATCACAAGAAAAAGAAAATGCTCGGAGTAATTCTTTGCCTTTATACAGGGCTGCGCATCGGCGAATTGCTTGCGCTTACATGGGATGATATAAACTTCCAACAAGGATATATCAACGTAACAAAATCGGCGCACGATTGTAAAATCAACGGTAGATATGAAAAAGTTATTGGCTCTACAAAGTCCCCTACCTCAAATCGTATCATTCCCATACCTTCTCAAATCTTGTCATTCCTTTCCGCGTGGAAAACAGAAAGCGCATGTGATTTTTTGATTGCGGACGGAACCAAACCCACTTTTGTAAGGAGTTATCAAAGCAGTTTCAGTACATTGCTTAAAAAATTGGGCATCCCTCATAAAGGATTTCATTCTTTACGCCATACTTTTGCTACTCGTGCGCTTGAATGCGGAATGGATGTAAAAACTCTCTCCGAAATATTAGGTCATAAAAATGCGACCATTACATTGAACAGATATGTCCATAGTTTGTATGAACATAAAGTTGAAATGATGAGAAAAATCGGAAGTCTTTACGAATTTCATAAATTATAGTAATTGATGAAAAAAATGGGCATTTTTATTAGAAATTTTTAGTGTTTTTACGATTCAAGCGCGATTTTAGGCGCATTATTGATATTGACAGCATAAATTCCATAAGTTATACTAAAGAAAAAGGTGTATCAATTACTATAATTGTATGGATTTACAGTTGTAGAAATTGGATGACGGGGTCATAAAATGAGATTTTTATTTGATAAAGACAAAACTCTCGCCATAATGAAGGCTTTGAACAGAACTACCAAAGCCACCATTTCATTATTTGACTGCAATTTGAACTGCATTGCCGACGCAGGAAAGTGGCAGCCGTATTGCCTTGCCGTCGGAGAACACGAAAAACTGCTTGCCAAATGCAGTATGTGCAATTATGAACATACGCAAGAGGCATTATTACAGCATAAGATAATCAAATATACTTGCCATGCAAATATTATGGAGATCGTTGCTCCGATATTTTGGGATGATGAAATCATTGCTTATTTGATGCTCGGCAAGATAAGAGATAATGAAAACTTGTACTCATCTGAGGAAGGAGTCAAACAATTTGCCGAACAAAATGGTTTGAATGTCGATGAAATGCTTGATAAGTATAAACAACTTCCCCTATTGAGCGAGCAAGATATTGAAGATTTTGTATTGTTAATGGAAGGTTCTATTCGATATATTGCTACAGAGTGTTTGATAAACAAGACGGAAGAAGCCGAAGCTCTTGAAAAATACATAGAAAGCCACATCAGTGAAAAACTTACCACGCAAATCTTGCGAAAAGTTCTTTTCATGTCAAAAAAGGCTTTGAATTTACTCGTACACGAAAACTTTAATATGGAATTGCATGACTTGATAACGAGAAAGAGAATAGCCTTTGCGCGCAAAGAATTAGTGGAAACAACCAAATCCGTAGAGGATATTGCTATAAATGCCGGATATAGCAGTTATAAGTATTTTTCAGTTGTATTCAAAAATACGGTAGGCATGACGCCCATAGAATATCGTAAGAAGAATTCCATATAGAATATGAAAATCAATATAAAAAGGACAGAATAGAAAATGATTTGTGTAAAATATGATACGGAAGGACCAACAGGTTTGCGAAGATGTTTGAGTATGTTGAGTGATTTGATCAATGTGCCAATAACCATCTTCGATCCTCAATTCCATTTGATCCTCACAACAGGAGAACAAAACACCGAAGAGCAATCTCAGTCTTGGCAACAAAGACACGAGATAACAATGCGTTATCCCGACATGAGATTACTTCCCAACAATACAGCCGAAGTAATAGACGAAGTTTTTGATGGCTTAAATGGTACAACGACTATTGGATATATCGTGATGTCGCGCTTCTATTTCGACGCAAACGCAAATCCTCATATCAAGAAATTCCGTTACGGCAAGCCGGTTTATGATGAAATTATCATTAAGGACAGCCTGAGATTGATTTCACTCAGCGTTCAATCTTGCCTACAAGAATTTGCCGTCGTAGATCCCGCCCTACCCCAACAACTTGATGACTATATATGCTCTCATCTGAATGACAAAATCACTCTCGTGACAGCACGTCGCGCTCTCAATGTTGATACATATTCCATCCAAATGTATTTACTATATCAATACAACTGCAACTTGATAAGTTATGTAAAAATTAAAAAGTTCGAAGAAGCAAAAAAACTTCTTTCAGAAACAGATTTGCCTCTTGCGGATATTGCTGCCAATGTAGGTTTAACAGAACTTCAACTGCTCCGTTTGTTCAAAAACCAAACATCTATGACACCCGAAGAATATAGGGGAAAAGCCAAAAAATCGGCAGTAAAGTTATGAGCATTTCAATATACTATGTTCAACCGCTAATTTGCAAAAAATTATGTCATTTTTTTGATGGAGAAAATTTTTAGAGTATTCGGCACAATCTTTTTTCTATTCAATTACTTTTTCGTTTCTTTGGTTTTAACTTAAATGATGCTATTGCATCATCAATGGTCGAATATATTTTATAATTCTGCACACGCAAATTTTTAAGTAATGCTGTCACCCGCGGTTTTTCATTCGGGTCAAAACACGTCACATGCCATACGGCTGTAAATGCAGTTTCTTTTGCAAGCCTCTCAAAATATTTAATATCAACTTTACCCATAGAATGTCCAAGAATATAAACATTTTTTATCCTCTCCCAACGGAATCCGTACTCAAACATTGTCAACATCATATCTGCAATATGCAATCGAACTTTCTTGTCTGTCATATACAACAAATTATTTAATTGCATTTCTCCGATATAGCGGTTGCCTAAATATGACGCATATTGCGTGTCCACAGGACGCTCTCTGCTGTCGTGTCCAAACACAATGCTTTCTTCATCTGTAATGCGCCCATGTGGATAATAAATTTTTTTGGATGAAACGCCAAAACGTCGCTGTAGAGTGTCCGTGTAATTGAAATTTATGAAATAAGAATTGTTGAGCAAATATTGCGCTTTACCCGCCGGCACTTCGAACGTTTTATTCCACTCTATAAAACATCTGCGAATGAGCTTATACGCTTGATCTATGCCTATACGCATATCTTCAAGATCACTGTCCTCTTTGCCATAATATAGATTGATATTATCTATATCAAGATAAGCAAGCGCAGATTCAAAGTCAGACCAAAATATGTCTTTCTCATCAAGTTTGCTCCCGCCTCCGCTTATTATCCCATAGAATAAATCAAAATGAGTTATCTCATAATACTTGCCCTTTTGTTCGGAAATTTGCAAGGGTTCAAGACCGAGTTCTTTTGCGATGCGCAATTTATTATTATTATAAAACTTCGCAAAATATTTATATGAGGTTTGCATCCCCTGCCATATATCAAAGCCGTTGCCAATAACAAACAAATTCCTCGGCACATTGCCTACAAAATTCATTTTAATATCGTGTTCCATAGCTTCCCCAAATTTCCACTCACGATTTACATACAGTGAAATCAGAATATATTGTTCAGCATAAATTCCTTATACCCGATAAGACTTTCTCCGCACTCGACCTTGATTGCTAAAATTGATGCTTTTACGTTATGGATAATACAGCGGATACCTGTTGAATTGGCATAATCAAATTTACAAGATGCCGAGTCCTTACGAATTGTTCCTTTGCTGTTCTTCCAGTCAAATGAAATAACAATATCTATTGGATCTATAGCTTCGATTTGATAAACGCTCATCATACGTTGGATATATTGCTTCTTCGCATAATTATCAACAAACGTAATGACTACATTGTCGCCGTTCAAATGAATATCTTGCAAAAATAAACCATTCTTCTCAAACATTTTATCCCGACAAACTTTGATTTTGGATTTATATTTATAAAATAGTGACAGATTGACATTGCGCAACATAGTGAGCAACATGGATTGCTCAAACTCATTACGACATAGTATTGCTTCAAGAGCATCACCGATAGCATACGAAGAGGGATACAACAACTCCGCGTGACGATATTTCCGAATTTCATCATCCACAAATCCGTCGCTGTAAATTTTATCGAATGGCAGATTTGCAAAAGCGTCTATACCGGATTCGATTTTACTTCCTTTTCCGGCTTGTCCGAGTGCGGAAAATTGCACCTTTGGATCTTGTATAAGTTTTTCAAGATCAAACGCAAAGAATATCGGTATCGGCACATTTGCATTTTGCCCTAAATCATACCGTAACTGAGGATGTTTATATCCCTCATTGTAGTATTGAGTTGGTGTAAGCGGTCTAAAATAAAATCTGACATATGATTGCGCCTGCGAATTTGTCATATTGATAACTTGATAGCTTGCATTATCGTTTCGCATGAGATGTTCTTCCTCAACCTTATGCCTGCTATACAGTTTATCTGTTTGCAAAATGCTTATAGCATTTGATAAATCGGTATAATGAAAAGCAAACCTCGCCCACCATTTTATATCTTTCGGAAGGCTATCCACATTCGCTTGTATTATTTTTGAATATTCCATCAGTTCTCCTTGTTGAGAGCATAAGCTCTGCCGAGCCATTCATTCATTTGAAATCCGTCTACCATTTGCCCTTTTTTATTTTGCTTTTTTATTTGGGACATATATCCGAGCGAATACAGCAAATAGCATAATACAATAAAAATATTGTCAGCTTCTTCAAGCGTAAATATCATCTTGTTCCGCATAATATCCCATATAGTGAAGAAAGTATCTTCATCTATTATCATTTCTTGCTCGCCATATTGTATATGCAAATCATCATCAATGTATTGTGCAATACATTTTACTCCTTCGCAAACAAATTCATATGGAATAAGAACACATTGGTGACGAATATCGTCGGACACAGCATTAAAGGACATGTCTTTTGCATTTTGACGCAACCACTCCGACATTTCTTTTTGATGTTTATGTTCCGGCGAATCATGTGATACTACATTTGTATAAATGCAAATATCTATGGGCAAACCTTTCAGATAACGCTCCATAAGAGGGCGAACTTCATTCCAATCCAATTCCCCGTTTCCGCAACCGAGTTTCGGAAATGCAATGGACGTTATACCTCTTTGCGCATAGTTCTCGCAAAAATGTTTCAGTCCCGTTTCAATGTATGACAATTTTGAAGGATACCGCCAATTCTCCTTTGTCGGAAATAAAAGTATAATATGATCCGGCGCGGTATAAGTCATCAATTTTCCAACCTTGAATGAATGCTTTTCACATGCCCTTTTATAAACTTCAAACATAGCGGGATATCTTTTCTTAAATTCCAAAGCAAGCCCCTTGCCCATAACTCCAACCGTATTCACAGTATTCACTATGACCTGCATAGGACTATCAAAAATATTCCCCTCAATATATTCTATCATAATAAACCTCTTATTCGATTATTCTGATCTTTTCACCATTCCTTAACACAAAATTGCATTCCAACCGACATTCTGTCACCATTGCAATTTCATCAAGATCATCCAAGGAAAAAGATCCTCTGCTCATTTTTTGACTTAATGCCTGCGGCGATTTATTCAACCTTCGCGCAAGTTCCGAAAGCGAAATATCACTGTTGAGGCACAGCAACTTTAATTGTTCATCTATCTTCATATTTTACCTCTTCTATATTATAAACGTTTTGATTGAAGTTGTCAACAAAAACATTAAAATCTCTTGCATATCTAATAATACATTCAATCCCGTGAAACACAGCCCATCGTTAGCACAAGAAAGCATCTATGATTCAAATCTAACGCATATTCTTTTTAGGCAACAGGTTTTATCTCCTATCCATAAAGATAAAACATCATATCCTACAATAAAATTTACACTATTCAATCTCTATTAAATAAAATCAATAAAACTTCATTCTTATGTTGCATCGAGGGATGAATTTTCTTGTAAAACCGCAAAACAGCACTCAAACTCAAAAACTATTTTTCAGCCCTTTAGCACACATGACACAAATGATAATAATCCGAACCTTGTAGTGCCTGTTGGCGACGGGTTCGGATTTATCATTTTCTTCAAGAAATAAAAATAGCGGCGGACAAAGTATCTTTGTCCGCCGCATCGTTTTTGTCATTCGGGATTTATAAACGATAACCCTTGCCGCCATATTCTCGGCGGATCCC
>CANRBM010000055.1 GCA_947628855.1 uncultured Clostridia bacterium
GCTGCCTGCCCTTGAGGCGAATGGACGCCTTGACCTTGTTGCCCTTTTCGATGAACTTCGCCGTTTGCTGTGCAAGACGCGTCGTATCCCCGATATCGATCGTCGCGGAGAGCCTTATCTCCTTCGTCTCGGTGATGGGCTGATTTTTCCTGTTCTCCTTGTCGCGCTTTTGCTGATCGTAGCAATACTTGCCGTAATCCATAAGCTTGCAAGTGGGGGGAGTAACTCCCGGAGGAGTCATCTTGCAAAGGTCCAGCCCCTTCTCGTCGGCGATCTGCCTCGCTTCGCGGATGGAAATGACGCCGTACGGCTGCCCGTCCTCGCCAATGAGGCGGACTTCACGGTCTCTGATCTGTTCGTTGGTCAAAAGCTCTTTCAAATGCCACTCCTATATCTTGTATTATTGCCGACAAATTAGACAAAAAAATGTCGGCGCACACAAAAGTCTCCGACATCATCAAAACAAAATTTGCTTTTTGTGACGACCACTTAGCATAGCTTGTGGTGAAAGGGATCCCTTTGCTTGCCTCACTATATTATCAAAACAAAAACTTTGTGTCAAGCATTTTTGCCTACATTTTGCACTTATTTCTCACCTGCAGTTATTCGCCAAAAATGTCATCTTAAAACCGCGACATTTGTTCAAAGACACAGTATTTGGGCAATTATCCACCGGTACACTATTCCGCAATATTTGGATGTTAGGTAAGGAAACGCCCATTCCCCTAACGTGACCGCGAGGGGAATGGGCGTTGACGCTGTTATTCGCAAAATAGCGCGGTTTTACTCGGAGCGGAGGGCGATTGCGGGATCCTTATTGGCGGCGATCCTCGAGGGGATAAAGCCCGCGAGCATGCTGAGGAGCACGCTTATGCCGATCATGAGCACGCAATGCCACCACGTGACGGACATCAAGCCGGATATACCGAATACAAGCGTGAGTATCGCGCTGCCGCCCAGTGAGATGAGGAAACTGACCACGACGCCTATGATGCCCGAATATCCGCCCAAGATCGCGGATTCGGCGATGAACACGCGGGAAATATCCTTCTTCCTCGCGCCGATGGAGCGCAACACGCCGATCTCCTTGCGACGCTCGAGCACGGATGTGTAGATGATGATGGCGATCATTATCGTGGAGACGATGAGCGATATCGCCGCAAACGCGACAAGTACGCCCGTGATGGTCGTCGCCATGGTGTCAATGAAGCGCATCATGGACGAGAGCGAGTCGGAATATGTTATCGTCTTGTCCTTGTCGATCTTATTATAGCCCTCGATAAACTCCTCTACCGCATGTTTTGTGTCGAATGACGAGCAATAGAACTCTATCGATTGCGGATATTCGACATCCGCAAAGCCGAGCTGCCTCAAAAGCATATAGTGCCCGCTTTCATGCGAGACATCGTGCCCCTCATATTTTATCTCTATCGGGTCGCCGGACTTGACATCTATTCCATTATCACCGGGACCTTTCTCCTTGCCGGAAGCGTTTGTAAAGTACGTAATGGGGCTGTCATATTTCTGTGCTCCCGCTTTCACTGCGGCATCGAAACGAGCGTTCATCTCTTGGACAGCATCATTTTTTTCTGCCTCGCGAAGCAGATATGACGTAAGTTCGGGCGTATATCCTATGACACCCGTTATCGACGTCGCGACAGCGCCTTTCTTCGGCCTGACGACGCCGACGACTCTGAGCTCTTTGCTCTTACCGTCTGAGAAAGTCACGCAGTGTGAATCCACATATTCTCTGTTCTGTTCCGTACGCGGATGCATAGTCCATGTGCCGGGGGTCTGCGCGTCCTTTTCGAGATAGTCTGTGTTGTTCATGACCTTATATCTCAAGCTGAGCAGATCATCAATGTTGTACTCTTTGGCGGAGAAAGCGCTACCATTTGATATGGCGCTTACGACCTCATCTTGCGACTGCAAGCCTAACATGAACAGTTGGAAGTCCATAAGTCGGTTGTTTTCGTCCACAACGATTACGACTTCATCTTCTCTTGTCGGCCAATGCGACTTGGATGTGACAAGCTCATATTGGCTCTTCAACATCTTCTCGTTGCTGGACATCTCGCTCCACGATGAGCCAAGCATGTTCGTGAGATAGCCGATCGCTTCGGTAAAAGTATATTCTGTGCCCATTATGTTGATTTTCCAGGTTTGGAGCATAGCGCCTATGCCGGGCACATTGAGGATCTGGTCGATGACAGATTGCATCGTTTCGGTGTACGGATTCACTTTCATATATCTGTTTTTAGCATCGGCGGAAGTGCCTTTGTCCTCGACATAACAGTTGAAAGATGTGCCGTAATTGTATTTGACATCCGCAAGATCGGAATCAAAATTTTCATCCACGTATTTTTTGAATGCGTGCAAATCATTCTGCGAAGAAGTCAGCATGTTGCCGAATTCCGAGACAAGATTGCCGATGACCTCCTGCACCTTGATGGTATCGTCCTTCACGGGCATATCCGACGACTCCATTGAGGTCATCATCTTACTCATGATCTCCATAACTCCCATGCTCGTCTTGTTGACGGTGATAGGATAACTTGAGAGCGCGCTCTCCTCGAGGCCGTCGATGTATACGCTCGCGCCGTTTGAGAGCGCAAGCACCAAAATTATGCCGATTATGCCAATGCTGCCCGCTATGGATGTAAGCAGCGTCCTGCCCTTCTTGGAGATGAGGTTGTTCCAGCTGAGCGATATCGCCGTGCCGAACTTCATCGCCGCCTTGTCCGCCTTGCGTATCTTGCGGATCTTCTCCATCAGCTTTGACGGTTTCTTTTGCTTTGCCTTGCCCTGTTTGGCGGGGGCGTTTTGTTCGCCCTCGACGCTTTCATCCGAAACAGGCTCGCTGCTCTCGGGAGAGACCTCGACGAGTTCGCCCTCATGTGTTTTAGAAAGTTCGCCCACACTGTCCTCGGTAAGTCCCAACTCGGTTATATTCTCCGCATCGGCGCTTTCCGCCTCCGCCGCGCTATCATAAGGCATCGTATCGCCCTCTATCTCACCGTCACGCAGGTATACGATACGTGTGCTGTACCTCTCTGCAAGATCGGGATTGTGCGTGACCATTATGACAAGCCTGTCCTTGGCGACTTCCTTCAAAAGTTCCATGACTTGCACACCCGATTCAGTATCAAGAGCGCCCGTTGGCTCGTCCGCCAAAATGATTTCGGGATTGTTGACAAGCGCGCGAGCGATCGCTACGCGCTGCATTTGGCCGCCACTCAGTTGATTGGGCTTCTTGTTTGCCTGCGACTCAAGTCCGACCTTTCTCAAAGCCTCCATAGCGCGCTGTTTGCGCTCATCCCTCGCGACGCCGCCTATCGTCAAAGCGAGCGCGACGTTCTTCAAAATGTTCATGTGCGGGATGAGGTTGTAGGATTGGAAAACAAAACCTATCCTTCGATTGCGGTAGGTGTCCCAATCCACATCATCGTACTGTGTAGTGGAAATTCCCTCTATTTGGATGTCGCCCGAGGTGTAGCGGTCAAGTCCGCCGACGATGTTGAGAAGCGTAGTTTTGCCACAGCCGCTGGGTCCCAAAATGGAAACGAATTCATTACGTCTGAATTCTATGCTGACATTCTTAAGCGCAAGGACGCTTTCTTCTTCGACCTTGTACTCCTTTACGATATTGACAAGTTTTAACATTTTAATATCCTCTTTTAATATCCGACGCGCTTGAGCGCCGATCCTCCGCAAGCGGGAGACGCGAGAAAGCATACAAACGACAACAAATGCGATATCGAGCGATATAGTTTGTATCTCTCTACTGTTATAAATTATAATCCAAAAAAATGCAGTAGTCAAGCGGATATACCCCATTACACTGTACAAAATCATACTAAGTGTAAAATAGTAATACAAAATTTCGGTTAATGTTGATTATTTCTGTAGTTTTGCGATCGTTTTTTATGAAAAAGCACTCATAAACATTAAGAAATTTTAATATTGGCATTTTAAAATATCTTAAAAATTCAGAACAAGACGTATCGTGTTTTTAACCCAAACAAAGACATACGGTATGTCTAAAGCACGTTTCGTGTTTTATTTTAATAAATTTTGAAAAGCCCGACGCCATTATCATAGGTGATTTCTGCGCTACTAAAATTCAAGCATATGACCTTGACGCGCGTTTTTTTCTTTGTTCAAATGATGCGGCAAATATAAAACCTGTCATCTAACCGACTCAAAATACAAAACATCACCTCTTATTTGATTTTAAGAGATGATGTTTTTCTGACGGCAATTTTTTTCATTCAACCCTCAATAAGCGACAAAAGATAGCGTTTGCCGTCGTTGGTGTCGATATAAAACATACACCCTAGCTCTTTATCGAGATAGATGACCTCTTTCACGCTCTCGATCTCGGTCGCAACGTATTCTCCGATCGAAACAAGCAAATCTTCCATAATTTTGCACTTTTTTTTTGCTTTTATTTTATAGGAGTAACTATTTAATAGTCAACATAAATTTAAGTTTTACAAACATAATATATTCACTAAAAAAACAAAATTTTGGTGATTTATGTCGAATATCAGCGAACGCCTTCTTTCATTGCTTGAAGAAAACAATATCAGCGCGTCTAAGCTTGCAAAACAGATAGGTATGACGCCGCCTACCCTGCTCAAATGGCTACACGGCGACGTTGACCCGAAACTTAAACACCTTCTTCTCGTCGCGGATAATTTCGATTGCTCGCTTGAATATCTGGTGGGCAGAAGCGACGACTATTCCAAGTCGGGTTTTAAACCCGCGCCGCCATTTGCAGAGCAATTAAAGCGCGTGATAAACGAGAGCGGAAAGTCCATATATTCTGTATGCAAACAGACGACTTTTGCCTATCGCTGCTTTTGGGATTGGTTCCATGGACAGGAGCCTCTGCTCTCCTCCCTTATCCAACTTGCCGATTTTTACGGATTGACCCTCGACCAATTGGTAGGGCGTGAGTGAAAGGATATTATCTTATGTCAAATTTGGGCGAAAGGCTGAAATCGCTACTCTCGGAGAATGGCATAAGCGCGTCCGCGCTTGCCAAAAAGCTTGAAATTGCGCCGGCTACGTTGCGCAATTGGATAAATTTCGACTGCGACCCGAAACTTATGCATCTGGTGCTTGTCGCGGACTATTTCGACTGTTCTCTTGAATATCTTGTCGGGCGTAGCAATGACTACTCAAAGTCCGGTTTCAAACCTATCCCGCCTTTTTCGACGCAACTCAAAAAGGTTATAGCAGACAGCGGTAAATCCATCTATGCCGCCTGCAAACATACCACTTTTGAATATCAATGCTTTGCGGATTGGTTTCACGGACAACTTCCTCGCCTGTCATCTATGATCAAGCTCGCGGATTTCTTTGAAGTTACGCTCGACCAATTGGTCGAAAGAGAGTGATTGGATATTAAATCTAAACAAATTTTTCGCAATTAAACTCGGACAATGAAAACGTCAATATCAAGCTCTCACGCAGGAGTTTTGGACATTGCAAACAATCAAAAACGCGAATGCGGACGATAAAAGAGCCACATTCGCGTTTTTAGCTTGGGACCCAAAGGGCAAAGCGCCCTTTGCCGGGGAGTGGGGCGGAGCCCCACATAGAGCCGTGTGGGCGCGTAGCCCACGCGGGGGCCGGTTTTTTACACGCGGGACATATATTCGCCTGTACGCGTATCAATACGTATAGTATCGCCCTCGTTGACGAACATGGGCACCATAAGTTCATAGCCTGTCTCGACTGTTGCGGGTTTGGTGGCGTTGGTGGCGGTGTTGCCGGCGACGGCGGGCTCGCATACGGTGATGAGAAGTTCGACAAAGTTCGGCGGTTCGACGGAGAATGGAGATCCCTGGAAGAATTTCATCGTTACGGGCATATTCTCCTTGACGAAGTTGAGCGCGTCCTCGACCTGCGAATGGTTGAGGGGGATCTGCTCATAAGTTTCCTCGTCCATGAAGTAATAGAACTCGCCGTCGGTGTAAAGATATTGCATAGTCTTTGTCTCGATGTGAGCAAGCTCGAACTTTTCGGTGGGGTTGAAAGTCTGCTCCAAAACAGCGCCTGTGACGACGTTTTTCATCTTCATGCGGACGAAAGCCGCGCCCTTGCCGGGTTTTACGTGCAAAAAGTCGACGACGGTCATTATCTTGTTGCCGTCATAGAGGAAGGTCACGCCCTTTCTCAGATCGCCTGCCATAACTTGTGCCATAATATGATTCTCCTAAAATAAATTTGTATTCGGTAGGGCCCTTGCCCTAAGTTTTATTGTAACACGCAAATTTCCGCTTGGCAAGAGCAAATACCCCTTAAGGCGCAAAATCTCTCGCATCCCGCAAAAAATTGTACTGTGTTTTGCTGTCTTTGCCTTATGCGGGCAGAATGATCAGCTCCGTATCCAGCCTTGACAGCTTGCCCTCGCCCACGACGAGAGTATCCTCGATGCGCACTCCCATCTCGCCCGCGATGTAAATGCCGGGTTCTATGGTGACGACCATGCCATCCTCAAGCAAAGTCTGAGTGCCCTTGCCAACGCGCGGCTCCTCGTGAATGAGTGTGCCGACGCCGTGTCCCGTGGTGTGTATGAATTTGTCGCCGTAGCCCTTCTCGGAAATATAGTCGCGGCAAACGGCGTCGAGATTGTGACAGGATATCCCCGCCTTTGTCGCTGCGATCCCGCGCTTTTGCGCCTCATACACAATGTCGTAGACCTCGCGCTGTTTTTCGTCTATGTCGCCATATGCGAACGTGCGCGTGAAATCCGAACAGTAGCCGCCGTATATCGCGCCCATATCTATGGTGACAAGCATTCCCGCTTCGAGTTTTTTGTCCGTGGGGACGTGGTGAGGCTCCGCTCCGCTCACGCCAAAGGCGACTATAGTGTCAAATGACAGCCCCTCGCCGCCGTGCTCGAGCACGAATTTTTCTATGAAATTTGCTACGTCAAGTTCGCTCACGCCGCCCTTGACCCACTTGAGCACCGCCTCATAGCAGTCGTCGATTATATCAACGGCGCGCTTGATGAGCGCTATTTGCTCCTTGGTTTTGACCATCTCGCTCATATTCGCCTCTTATTTTGCGTATTGTACGCTTCTGACCTCGCGGATGACGTTGACTTTGATCTGCCCCGGATACTCCATCTCGTTCTCGAGCTTCTCCGCGATATCCTTTGCGAGGAACACCGTCGCCTCGTCGTTTACCTGCTCGGGCTTGACCATAACGCGTATCTCTCTGCCCGCCTGTACCGCGAACGTCTGATCCACGCCGTCAAAGGATTTTGCGATATCCTCAAGCTTTTCGATACGCTTGACGTAATTTTCCAAAGATTCGCGCCTTGCGCCGGGACGCGCGCTGGAGATCGCGTCCGCCGCCTGTACGAGCACCGCGTCTATGGTCTGCGGTTCTATATCGCCGTGGTGCGCGGCGATAGCGTGGATGACCTCGTTGCTCTCGTGATATTTCTTCGCGATATCGACGCCAAGCTGGATGTGCGTGCCTTCAAGCTCGTGATCGACAGCCTTGCCTATGTCATGCAACAGCCCCGCGCGCTTTGCGATCTTGGGATCTATGCCGAGCTCCGCCGCCATGATGGACGCCAATGATGCGACCTCTATGGAGTGTTTGAGCACATTTTGACCGTAACTCGTGCGGTATTTGAGTCTGCCGAGTATCTTGATGACTTCTGGATGCAAACCGTGTACGCCAACTTCAAATGCCGCCTCTTCTCCCGCTTCCTTTATGCTTGCCTCGACTTCGCGGCGCACTTTGTCCACCATCTCCTCTATGCGAGCGGGATGTATACGACCGTCCGTGATGAGTTTTTCAAGCGTTATCCTTGCGACCTCGCGTCTGACGGGATCGAAACTTGAAAGCGTGATGACGTCGGGGGTGTCGTCTATTATGAGGTCCACGCCCGTAGCGCTCTCGAGCGCGCGGATATTGCGCCCCATACGCCCTATTATCCTGCCCTTCATCTCGTCGTTGGGCAGCGATACGACGGATACCGTGTTTTCGGTAGCGTGATCCGCGGCGCAGCGCTGTATCGCTTGCGAAATAATGTTTTGCGCCTCTTTTGTTGCGTTTTCCTTCGTCTCGGCAATGATGCGTTTTGCGTCTTGCGCAGCGTCCTTCTTCACGTCCTCGAGGAGCGCGGATTTGAGCTCCGCCTCAGCCTCTTCTTTGGTCATAGCCGCGATCCGTTCAAGTTCCTGCTGCATCTTTTGCTGCGCGCCGCCGAGTTCTTCCTCGATGGCTTTGAGTTTTTCCTTTGTCTCGTCAACTTGCTTTTGAGCCTTGTCGAGTTCCTCGGATTTGCGGTCGAGTGACGCGTCCTTTTTGTCCTGTTGCTCCTGCCTCTTTTCGAGGGCGGATTCGCGCTGAGCGAGCTTTGCCTCCGTACGTTGCCACTCCTGCTTGCGCTCCTTTGTCTCATGCTCGAAGTCCGCGCGCATCTTCTTGCGCTGTTCCTCCGCCTCGAGCAGTCCGTCTTGACGGATAGTCTTTGCTTCCAATTTTGCTTCTTCGATAATTCTTTTTGCCTCTTCGTTGGCGTTTCCTATCTTCTTTGACGCATTTGAGCGATAGACGATCAGGAAAATTACGCCGCCGAGGAGCGCGCCTACGACCGCGCATGCGACCGCGATGCCCGCCGCCGCGCCACCGTTCAAGGCTGAAATAACAGTGTTGAATAGGGTCATTTTCGACCTCCGATTTATATAATCAAAACCATGCTATAAAAACCGTGCTTAAAAACACAAAAGGCATCCGTTGCCCTGCATCGACCATTTTGCACGCGAACGTGCTTCGGGAAACTCCCAAAAAAACATTAATAATCTATACAGTTATGTTTCTATATTATAGTTTTGTCGTAATGTATTATATCCCATTATATTTCCAAAGTCAATCGCTGCATAAAAAAAGTTGCGCGGTAAACGCTTTTTCGACGGAAACGAAATTTTTACACTTGGGATCCTTGCTAAAACGAAAATTGGCGCGATCTCTTGTCAGGCATTCGTCCTAGGCAAATCCGAATTTTGTATTTATCAAGACAAGCCGTTACAGGCAAAAATTTTCGCTTGCCATTCGAGACAGTTTTTGGTCGTTAAATTTGCAGGTAATTACAAAAAGCGGGCTTTAATCCCGCTTTTTGATATAATAAACTCGGTTTTATGATATATTCTATGTGTTTTTCAAAATTTTCAAAATGTCTATGTCGTCGTCCTGCGCGACTATTGAGGCGGCGACTTTGTCAAAGTCGAAGATGTATTTTGCGGCTTCGAGTACGTCAGATGCGGTCATGGAGTCTATGCGCTCTATCCTGCCGTCGAGGTCGTAAAGCTCGCCCGTCTCGAGGCAATAGGAGCCGAATGTGCGCATCATTGACGCCGTGCTCTCCTGCGCCAACACGAGCGCGGTCTTAAGCTGCTCTTTGCCTTTTTTCAGTTCCTGCAGTGTGACGCCGTCCTTTAGGAGAAGGTCGATCTCTCCCCTTATCGCGCGCACGGCTTTTTCAACGCTTCCGGGATTCGTCGCGGTATAGATGATGTACGCGCCGTTATTTTTGTACGAGGACGGGTAACCGAGCACGGTGTAGCAAAGTCCCAACTTTTCGCGTACGCTCTGGAAAAGGCGAGAGGACATCTCCGTGCCGAAGATGACGCTCATGAGCTGTACGGATATCATGCGAGGATCAGCAAAAGCGTAGCACGGAAAAGCAAAGGCGAGGTGAGCTTGCTCGATATGTTTTTTCTTTCTTGTCAAGACGCCGTTTATAGTTGCGTGCGCGACTTCTTCAAAGCGCGTGCCCGACGGCTTCATCCTGCTTTCGAAGTGCCTCTTCATCAGCGCGACCGCGTCCTCTTCCGATATGTTCCCCGCTATGGAAACGACGGTATTTTCGGGGACATATGTACGCTTATGATATTCTCTGAGCGTGTCGCTCGTCATTGCCGCAAGCGTCTTTTTTGTACCGAGTATGGGTTTCTCAAGCGGATGCCCTTTGAAGAATGCGGTGAGGAGCCTGTCGAGGCATACGTCGTCGGGCGTGTCCTCGCTCTCGTTTATCTCCTCTATGACGACTTTTCTTTCCTTCTCAAGTTCCTCGCTGTCGAAGGCGGGGTCAAAATATAGGTCGGCGAGTATCTCCGCGCATTTGTCCGCGTTTGAATCGAGGGATACGGTGTGGAAACAGGTGTAACTCTTTGCGGTATACGCGTTTATCTGCGCGCCTATGCTGTCGATGTCGTTGACGATGTCAAATCCCGAGCGCGTAGACGTGCCCTTAAAGACCATGTGCTCGATAAAATGCGATATTCCCGCAAGTTTTTCGCTCTCGCGTATGACGCCCGCGCCCACGAATACGCCTATCGCGACGGAGCGCACCGTCGGATCGTAGACGTGCACAAGTTTTGATCCGCTGTCAAAAGAAATGAGTTTCTGCATATGCAAATTATAACACATAGTTTTTATTCGGCAAACATAATTTGTAACATGAAAGAAAAATATTTTCGCGCATTTTGGGCAAATTTTGTCATAGTCGCCGTGCTTATAGGGACATTCGCGGTGGCGACCGCCGCTTCTATCCCGGACATAAAGAGTTCCGCCGTGGCTGGCAACGCCGCGATCTACGAAGGCAGCGACGAATCGGGAGGCGTCGCGCTGATGTTCAACGTGTACGAAAATGCCGAAAACGTGCAAAAGATCGCGGATATGCTGCTTGAGAGAGGCTACTCTACTACCTTCTTCATAGGCGGAAGCTGGGCGGCAAAAAATCCCAACACCCTGCTGCGCATTGCGGCGGCAGGATTCGAAATAGGCAATCACGGATATCTTCATCGCGACCATTCGGCGCTCTCCCTCAAGCAAAATACGGATGAGATACTCTTGACGGAGCGCCTCATAGACAGCGTACTGTCATCCCTGCCCGACTATAAAAATTGCAAGCTGTTCGCGCCGCCGTCGGGTAGCCTCGGCGACAACATGTTCGCCGCATGCGCAAAGCTCGACTACCGCGTTATAATGTGGACTCGCGACACCATAGATTGGCGCGACCACGACGCGGACGTCATCTTCGATCGCGCGATAAAAGGACTTAGCGCGGGCGACCTTGTGCTTATGCATCCGACGGATGCAACGCTTGAGGCGCTGCCACGCATACTCGACTATCTTGACAGCGTAGACCTGCACGTCGCAAAAGTCTCGGACGTCATAGGTCAAAATTAAAAAATTTATGCCATTCGCGAAAGCATCTTCGCCGCGCCTCTATCTACGATCCCGATAGACGTTTGCGTCACTGTGCGTTTACAAAAAAAATACCCTGCATATGGGTGTATTTCATAGGGAATCAAGAAAAATCTTAATTTAATATTCGGAATACACCTTTGGGCGAGTCAAACAAATAGGTCGAGAGTTTTGCTCTCGACCTATTTGTTTGTCATTATAGCTTCAACCATTGATGTGTTTATTTGATATTGACGTAACCCCACGGTGTATTGGATTGATTACAAGCAATGGCGTTACAAGTCCAGCATACAGTCAATTTGAAATGAAAACGGGAGCGTATGCTCCATTTTATAATTATTACTACCTTATGATGGACTACACAAAAGAGCTTTTGCATTTAGCAAAAAATCTTCGTCATTCACTGAATGAGGAGCAATTCGGAAATATAAAAGCGCCCGTTTCGCCGATTGACGAGCAACAGAAGATTGCGGATTTTCTAGATAGGGAGTGCGAGAGAATAGACGGATTAAAGGCGGATATTGAGGCGCAGATCGAGACATTGAATGAATATAAGCGTTCCGTCATCACCGAAGCCGTCACCCACGGTCTTGACCCCAATGCCCCCATGAAAGATAGTAAGGTATGGTATGGACAAATCCCACAAGGCTGGACTGCCATAAAGGGCAAATATATTTTTACACAGCGCAATGAACGCGGCAATCGTATTGAATTGCAACTTCTTTCTCCAACGCAAAAATATGGTGTAATTCCGCAAGATTTGTACGAAGAGCTGTCGGGAATGAGCGCGGTAAAATTAAACGATAATACGAATTTTGCGATGCTCAAAACGATACATAAAGGCGATTATTGTATCAGTTTACGAAGTTTTCAAGGCGGTTTTGAGTATTCCGAATACGAGGGCGTTGTCTCTCCCGCATATCAAGTATTCTATCCGATCGTTCCGACTTGTAGCGGATATTATAAATATCTTTTCAAAGAAGCGGGTTTTATTGATGTTATGAATAAAAATTATATAAATTTCTCTCTTCTTATAAAATTTGGTTTAAATTTTTATTTCAACGAAATTTTTAATCTAAGTGCTTCGCCAACAACGCCCATGTTGTTTTCTGGCTGGATAACGATGTAGAATGTTCCCTTCTCTTCAGGCGTGAAATTGAAAGATGTTGTTTTTGTCTGTTCAAGCAAGTTGAGATAACTTATCTCTTCGTTTTCTTTGATTTTATAGATGTTGTAGTGCCAAATGTCTCCGCTGGATTTATTCCACGAAAAACTCAGTTTGTCGTCTTTAAATTCAACGCTTGCATTTGACGGTTTGCCTGGCTTAACCTTTGGAGTGTATTTTTCAAAAGTCGAGCCTAAGTCGCGCTTTTTCCAACTTTCAAAATCCGTGCAAAAAGGAACAGGTGTGGAATCATCTCGGCTGTAAAAACTTTCATC
>CANRBM010000056.1 GCA_947628855.1 uncultured Clostridia bacterium
GTTGCGGGGGAAGGACTTGAACCAACGACCTTCGGGTTATGAGCCCGACGAGCTACCGACTGCTCCACCCCGCGATATCAATGCCTGTCTATAATATGCCATACTTGCGATAATGTCAAGCGATTTTGCAAATATTGTGCATAATTTCGCCGTGAAAGCTTTTAAACGGCCATTCAGAGCATAAATAGAAAGGTAAAGATTTTTTTGTAATTTTCTATGGAGCATCCTCCTTTTGGAGGCATTTGATAATTGGCAATGATCGGGGGCGAAAATCGGGCGGGCGATCTGTGATGGCAGGGGGGGGGGGAGATTTGGATGGGAAGGCGATATAAGTCGCAAATTCGGAGGGGAGGCGTTCTGTCGGTAGGGAGTTTGTCCTGCTTTGGCAAATATTACATATAATATTATAATATCTATGTATTCAATAATACTTGACAGATATATGTTTATTTGATACAATGCACCCATGTTAGTTTGGACAGTATGGTTAATAGTCGGCGTGGCTGGGGTAATTTTTTTTACTACGCTCATTATCCCGAAGATCATGACGAAGCTTTATGCGTCAACGCTTGCCGTGCGCGTTAAGGCGGTAGATCGCTCGAAGGGCGAATATGGCGATATCGTCACATATGTGCCGTCGGCATTGATAGGGCGATACATACGGCGATACCGCGTAGGGCATGACAAGGACGGCATTTATTTTGTCGGGGATCTTGCTATGAAAGTGGCGTATGCGGAGTATGAGCTTATCGTTTACAATGCGGACAGCGAGATCATCCAAATATTGCGCGTTAAAGATAAGTTTAACGAAACAGGCGAGACGTCCGTCATTCGTCTTCCGCAAAAAACGGATTACGTCGGCATAAAGCTTATCTATCTCGATGACGAGCCCATTTCGTACGAAAGAAAGAAGTTCGGCGCGAGATATTTTCTGTGGCTTGCGTTGCTCTGCTTGAGTATTGTGGCGATGACGGACATACTCATTTGGCTTATCCTTTCTTATTTGATACGCTGGGATTACGGATACGAGACGCTTGTGTCTCTGCCGTCTTCGATATGGGCGAAGATATTCGGCATTACGTCTGCCGTAGTTACGTTTATCGTTTGCTGTTTATGTATAGGCAAAGCATTGACGAGGGTCAGAGGTAATTTCGATGAGTAAAGAGAAAAATAAATTTGCAAAAGGCGGAGAAGAAAACGTTTTGTTTGCGGAGGGCGTAGTGGAAAACGCCGTCGCGCATGCGCTTATCCCCGTTGACGACGAGTCCGAAGATATCGGCGCGCTCGCTCCCGCCGACAACACATCGGCAAAAGCGGGGACGCTTACCCCTGTTGACGAAGAGCTTACAAAAGGAAGCGTTGCCGCGTCAAAAGTCTATGACGGCGCTCCTGTAGGGATCGAGAGCGGGGAATCCTTGTCGGACGCGGAGCAAAAGCCCGAAAACTTTGCCGTCGCTGTTTCGGCGGCCGATAAAAAGGGCGGGCAAACGCAAAGGATCTCGAATAAAGGGCAAAAAGACAGGCAGAGAGCGAAGAAAAGAGCGGCGCTCAAAAAGTTGAACGCTATCAAAAAGCAGATCAAAAAAGGCGAGTTGTCTCTGTCTCCTCCCGAACGGAGCCGAGAGGATGCGAGTTTTTACGGCGAAAGGCTACCGTACCCGGGCGGTTTTCCCGTATATTGCTGCAGATATGTCATAATCAAGGACGGCGCGCAAAAGCTCGCTATGAGGTTTTTCAATGCGAGCGACATACTTGTGACGGGACTTAGATTTACTATCACCGAAAAGGACGCGAATGGAGACGTGATCGACGTAAGAAAGCAGGAGAGGACGGGACTGTTTGCCGAGCGCGGCACGGAATTTGCGGTCGCGGATGCGGAGGTCTCGCGCGGGTGCGTCTCGGTCGAGATACGCGTGGAAATTGTAAAGTCGGATATGTACGAGTACGTCATTGACGATGAAGGAAACGTCGAGCTAAGATACGGCGAGAGCGATCCGACGTCCGATCTCTATTTCAAAAATAAGCGCTCATTCTCCGTGAAAAAGCGCGGAAAATGGTATGTGGTGTTTGCGATACTCGTGGTGGCGTGCGCTACCGCAGTCGTTGTGGGAGTATCGGTCAAAATGGGAGTATTGAATAAAGTTCAAAGAAATCCCGTAGGCACGGGATCTGCAATAATTTATCAAATAAGCGGCGGAGACTTGTATGTTGAAGCATAAAGATATCATAGAAAATTTGAATAAACTCGAGAAAGTGGCGATCGTCGCCTCCGCATTGAGTCCCGAACCTTTTGAGCGCGCCGGGATCCCGCCCGTGCGTATCGCCGCGCTTGACGAGCTTGGCAAGAGCGACGCCGTGGCCTATTCGAGCGCGATACGCTCATGGGACCCTGAACTCATAGGAAGGATGACCGCGGAGATAGTTGCCAAGCAGGGGGCGAAGAACAACCTGTTTGTCGCGCCCGACCTCAAGACTGCGGTCTGTCCCTCAAAAGACGGGCTGTCAGAGGACGCTTTGCTCAACGGCAAAGTCGGAGCCGAGATAATACGCGCGGCGCACGGCGCGGGCGCGGCGGTGGGGTTGTCCCGCCTGTCTATAGGCGAGGACGAGATCGCATATATAGACACCGACGAAGATTACGGCTGCGTACACGACCTGTTTATCAAGCCGTTTTTGAAGGCGACGGAAGGGGAGAGCCCCGACGCGGTGATAATGACTCCGTCCCGCGAGGGGCACGGATATTACGACACCAACCGCACTCTTCTGGGCGAAGTCCAAAACGGGCTCTTGGGCGAGGACGTGTTTATGATCTGCGAAGGGGAGAATTTCGATCCCGACGCAGTGCGTATGCTGTGCCCTAAGCTCACGCTCGGCGGTTGCACCATACCTTTGGAGCGCGCGGTGAGGAGATACGCTCAACTCACGGCGTACGAGGCAGAGGGGAGCATACATCACCGCGAGATATCCGAGGCGCTGAAGAACGGCAACGCGATAGATGATGAGACCCTCGATAAGATCGTAGACAGCGTCATAGATCTTGCGCTTACACTTGACGGGCTTGACTTGATAAAAAAGGAGCAAGCCGTACAGAGCGAAGGGAGCTCAGAGCAGGATGAGGCAGGGGACAGCGTACACGACGACGCGGCGACGAATGAGGAGCCCGAGGTCTTGTCCGCGGGAGACGGAGATATGCCGCCCGCAATGGAAGAGGCGGCGGAAGTTGACGGCGCGTCGGGCGAGGGCTCAGACCCCGCCATGCTCCTTAGCGAAATGCCATCGGGCGGAGCAGTGGCTCTCGAGGAGATATCGTCAAACGGTTTGAGTGAAGTCTCGGACGCCATAAACGGCGGCGAGCAAGAGCAGGAAGCGGCTACGTTCGACGTCCAAACTGCCGAGGAAGAGACTTTTTCAGAGCCCATATTGAAAACGGCGGCGGCGGAGAGCTTTGTGCTCTTGAAGAACGACAATATGACGTTGCCTTTGCCAAGCGGCGGGAGAGTCGCTATATTGGGCGAACCTTACAGTGACAAAGAAGCGCTTTATGAAAAGTTCAACGTCGTCGGCAAGGCGAAAGGATATGACCGCTTTGCTCAGCGCAGCGATAATCTCATACCTGCGGCGGTGAGAGCTACGAAAAACGCGGACGCGGCGATAGTTTTCCTGTATCCGGACGAAACGGGTAAACTTGCGCTCCCCGCAAACAGGCTCGCGCTTTTGCAGGCGCTCAAAAACGCAAAGAAGAGGGTTGTCGCGATCGTTGTAGGCGATACGCCCGTGGATCTGAGTTTCGACGGGCTGACGGACGCGCTCATAGTCGCGCCCGAGGATTGCTCCTACGGCGCCGAGGCGCTTGCCGAGATACTTTGCGGCGAGAGGGAGCCGACTGGCAGACTTGCGCGCACCTACTATGACGACGCGGACGAATATTTCCGCAAATATCGCGCCTTCAGAGACTCGAAAGTGATGCGTATAGGCGCTTATGTTGGATATCTGCGCCACGGGCTTGAAAAGACGAAGGTCCGCTATCCGTTCGGTTTCGGCATGGGGTATACGAAATTTGCGTATTCCGATCTCTCCGTCACAAATGACGGCATAGCCTTCACATTGACAAACACGGGCGACAGGGACGGCTTTGAAGTCGCGCAAGTGTATATCGGCGCGCCTAACGACGCCGTGTTCGGCGCAAAAAAGTTGAGAGCGTTTCGCAAAGTATTTTTGAAACAGGGCGAGAAAAGAAGGATAGAGATCCCTATTGGCGCGAGCGATCTGGAGACTTACGACCCGTGCATGTACACCGACAACGTGGAGAAGGGGACATACGGCATATATGTGGGCGCGTCCTCTCTCGACATACGTCTGCGCGGCAAAATGGCGGTGGACGGCGTCGTGCGCGAAAAGGACGCGAGAGTCGCCGCGGATATGATCCCGAACGGCGATTACGGCGATGTGTCCAATATCAAAAAGGAGCACCGCGTCGCAAAGAAGAGAGACGACTTGCCGGGAGACTTCAGCACACTGCATAAGGTGGCGATCTTTGCTTTTCCCGTGCTTGCAATGCTCTTATTTTTGGCGGCGTCCGTATTTGTATTGTCCTATTCTTTGGGCTATATAATGTTGAACTCGTTTGAGTTGAAAGCAGTGGAGCAGGGCATGTTTCTCGCCGCCGTGTTGATGATAATGCTTGTGCCCCTACTCGGCAGCCTGAACAGAAAGCGGCTTATGCGCATGCGCAATGCCGCCCTTGTGCTCACGCCGTTTTTGAGTATCGCGCTTGCGCTTTACTGTGTGTTGGAGAACGGACTCACGGGGCATGACGCCGAAGTCGTATTCGAAGCGCTGACCAGCATAACTATCGGCGTCCCGCTTGTCTCGATTATCTCCGCGATCATAGATAGGCAGCTTTGGAAGAGTAAGAAAGGCAAGAACAGTTGGGACAAATACTATTTCGATCGCGAGACGGGCGACAGGATGACTTCCGATGAGGAGTTCGAGTTTGCAATGCGCGCCGCGGACGCCGCCCGCGAGGCGAGAGCGTCCGAGAAAAAGGATGACGCGCCCAAGATCATCACGGACGTGCCGCAATTTTACGATTCTCGCCTCACGTATGAGCAGATGCTCTCCGATTGCAGACAGTTTGTGACTCAAAGCGGCGTGAAAACATCGGACGGGGATATCGTGGACTATATCGCCGCGCTCTCGTCAACGCAACTCATTTTCGTGCCCAAAGGCGGCGGCGCCACGCTGTGTCAAGCCGCGTCGGAATATTTCGGAAGGAAAACGTATGTTGACAATGCGGAAAAATACAGCCGCTTTGACGACCTGTTTTTGGAGTGGCATACGGGCGGATATGTCAGCACTCCAACGAATTTTGCCGTCGCGATCGAAAAGGCGGCAAAGGAGACCGCATATCTGCATACCGTCCTCATACGGCATATCGACAAGAACAGCATAGAGACGCTTTTCGGATCGCTTGCGGACGTCATAGCGAGAAAAAAGATGACGGTCGCCGTGGGAGACAAGAGCGTATCCCTCCCCGCAAACGTGCTTATCGTGGCGGAGGTGGAGAGCGACAGGGTCGAACTGCCCGAAGATATCGCGAGGGTCGCCGCGGTGTTGGCGCCCGTATGCGAGGAATGCGAGCCCGCCCCGCGCAGGACGATAGTTCAGACGGTGGGATTCGAGCGTATTACGGCTATGAGCAGAGCGGTTCGAGACGATCATCCGCTCGACGAGGAGTGTTGGAAGCGCATAGATAATTTGGATGAACGCTGCATGTCGGGTCGTATCGCAAATAATGTCTGGAACAGGCTGGAGATGCACTCTTCCGTCGCTATCGCTTGCGACGCGGACAGCGACGAGGCGATAGACAGGGCTATGGCGGCGGAGCTGTTGCCCTGGATGTCCTCCATTTGGGACGCCGCCGCGTCAGAATGTACGCTTGCGGACGCGCTGAAAGAAATTTTCGGAGAGGATAAACTCGTAAAGTGCATCGAGATCGTCGAGGCAGAGGAAGGAGGCGAAAATGAATAGTTTTGAAGATGGAACAAGCTTGTGGGACGCTCTTACTTCGCCTCAGACGATAATAATTTACGTCGTCGCAGTCGTATTGCTTATGATAGGGCTTGCGGTCATCATCCTCGTAAACGAAAAACGCTTTTCTTCATTCGTCAATAGGATAGGCGAAAGCGCGATGAAGGCGGAAGAGGAGGAGGTGCATCGTCCCCGTTTCGATATGCTGGTGAGGCTTGACGAGGAGCTTGGCTTCCGCCCCCAAAAGAATTTCGCGGACGACATCACACTCGAGGCGTTTTGCAACGCTTTCCGAAATTTCGCCGCGGGAGAGCTGCACCTGTACTACGATTTTGACATAATTCGCGAATTTATCGCGGGACTTGCCATATCCCATATCCTCATTTTGCAGGGCATGTCGGGCACGGGCAAGACCTCGCTCGCGTTCGCTTTCGGCGAGTTTACGAAAAATCCGTCTACGGTCATACCCGTACAGCCCATGTGGAAGGATCGCTCCGACCTTTTGGGATATTACAACGAGTTTACAAAGCGGTTCAACGAGACTCCGCTTTTGCAAAAGATATATGAGGCGAACGCCTGCCCCGATATGTTTATGGTCATACTCGACGAGATGAACATAGCGAGGGTGGAGTACTATTTTGCAGAGTTCTTGTCATTGCTTGAGATACCCGATGTGGACTCGCGTAACCTCGAGATCGTCTCCGACCATTGGGACGACGACCCCGCGGGCATCAAAAACGGCTGCGTCCGTCTTGCGCCTAATATGTGGTTTTTGGGCACAGCGAACAACGACGACTCCACGTTTGCGATATCCGACAAGGTGTACGACCGCGCTATGGTCATAAACATAAATTCGAAGGCGGAACCCTTCCTCGCGCCAGCGGGCGGAGCGGTGCCGATAACGGCGGAAAAATTCAACAAACTTGTAGAAGCCGCGACAAAGGAATTTTCTGTGTCGGAGCCTGTGCTTGAAAAGCTCAAGATGTTTGACAATCATCTCGCGCAAAATTTCGGCATAACCTTCGGAAACCGCATTATGAAGCAGATACTCACGTACATCCCCGTGTATGTCGCGTGCGGCGGGGAGGAACTTGACGCTTTGGACGAGATACTTGCAAGCAAGATACTTAGAAAACTCGAGACGCAAAATACCACATATCGCAAGGCTACCCTCGAAAAACTTTGCGATACGGTCAATGAATATTTCGGAATGGGCAAGATGCCGCGCTGCCTCGACACGATAAGGCGCAGCGTACACAACTGACAGGTGCAACTATGACGGAAGAAGATGTCTTTTATCGTGCATACGGACAACTTTTCAAAGAGCTTGCGTCCGACCCAAACTCTTTGAAAACCGTAGACGCTGTCGCGGGGGCTCCCGACGGCGACTTTGTCACGGTCACGCACAACGTATGCCACGTAGATGGCGAGTGGATATCCGAAATAGAGCGCGGGCTCGTTTTCGTCGAAAAGGCGCTCGAAGAGGACAGACAGTTTATCCGTACCGACGGCGAAGTCAAGCCGATAGAAAAGGTAAAGCACGTGTCAAAGGAGTCCGTCAGATATCTCTCCCGTCATAGCGACCTCATCACCCGCGAACAGAAAGACGACATAATCCCCGACAAACTTTATACGATAGAGAAGGAGAGCGATCATGCTGTCTATGAAAACAAGTTTTTGTACCTGCTGCTTTGCCTCATACGCGATTTCGTAAACGTGCGCTATGAGGCGATCGCAAAGGCGTACAAGGAGTACAGTGCGGAGTACAAGGTTACAAAAACCGTCAAGCTGTCCTCCCGCGAACTGAAATTTTCCTTCACTATGACCGATGAGCAGGACGACGCGCTGTTCGCCCCTTCCGACGACGAATGTGCAGACGCTATCTCGCGTTTAAATAATATCACGGCAAGCGTGAACTTCTATTTGCGCACCCCCATAATGCAGGAAGTCGCAAAGACGGACAAGATAAAGGGCAAGATCACCAAGACGAACGTACTGCTTATGGATAAGAACTTTTTCGGGGCGATGAAATTGTATGAATATCTGCGCGCGTACGACTCGGACGGCTACACCATAGAAAAGCGCGTTGACTCCCTCGAATTGACAGAAAAATTCAAGAGAGAGCTTGCAATACCGCCGCTGCTTTCGGCGTTTGTCGTGTACAAAAACGGGCTGGGGCTTGAAAAGTATTTGCAGGAGGAGTTTGAAAAAGAGGAACTGCGCCGCGCCGAAGAGGAACAAAAGGCGCTTAAACGCAAACTCGCCGCGCTAAAGAATAGGCTGGAGAGGACGGGCGAGAGCATTGACGATTACATTCTCATGCTCGAAAAGCGCAACGCCATAATAGAGAACAGCTATAAATTGTGGCAGGATGCGCTCAAAGACATAGACGACCTCGAAGTCAAGATGAGCAGGTTGCAAAACGAGATAGACGTGCTCTCAAGCCAAATAGACGAGCTGAACGGAGAGGTCGCCAAGCTCGAGGACGATATGCGCCGCGCCGAAGAGGAGCATAAAAAGCAGCTTGAGGAGACTATAAGCAAATTCGAGCAAGAGATGTCCGAGCTTAAGACTAAGCACGAGGAGGAGATGTCCGCGTTCAAAGCCGAGCACGCTAAAAAGCTGGCGGAGCTGAACGCCGCGCACCTAAACGAGCTCAACGACGCGAAGCAACGCGCTCAGGAGAAACTCAACGAACTCAAGAGGCAGTCGGAAGAGCAGACGGCAAAGCTGAATGCGGCGCACAAGAAAGAGGTGGAAAACCTGCGCGCCGAGCAAAAAAGCAGACTCGAGGCTTTGCAAAACGAGCACGCGCAAGCGCTTCAAAAGACGCGCGCCGAACACGAAAAACAATTGGCGGCTTGCATGGGCAAGGCGGATAAGAGCGCGAAAGAGCTTGCAGATACTGTCGAGTCGCTTGCAAAAGCGAATAAGGAGCTCAAATTTACCGCCGAAGAGAGAGACGTTCTCAAGGCGAGGCTCACCGCGATACGCAAGGAACACGGACTTCTGACCGAGGCGGACGACTTCACCACAGAGGAGGGATTCAACGCTCTCGAACACGAATTCGAAGTGCTGGGCAAGCTGCTCAACGACGAATGGAAGGACGTCAAGACTATGCTCCGTAAGGAGATATTGGGAAAGCGTCCCGCCCGTCGCAAAAGACAAAAGAGCAAGGGATATCAAGAGTTGAAGGAATTTGTCGAGTCGGGGCGCGAAATACCGACTTCGACAGAGACGGTAGGCGACGCACCACCTTCGAAAGAGGCAGTAGACGATATGCCGACTTTGGCAGAAGTGGACGAGGGAGGCGACGGAGGCGGAGACTTGGGCGCATAAGCGTTTTAAGAGGCGAACAAAGCCGAAACGGAGCGATATTATATGGCAAAAAAGACAAACGACAAGTATTTGAAAAAGCTCGCGCGTTTTAAGAGGCGTCGCAAATTGCGGATGGCTCTGTCTTTGATATTGCTCGCGATATCCGTCGCTGTCGGCGGCACAGTCGTAGCTTTTGTGGCGCATCTGCATAGAATGGGTATGTTGGACGTCCTCGAAGTTATGTTTGAGGAATTTTTGTACACGAGAGAGTTGGACGTCAGCTTTATCGTATTTTGGCTATTGCCCATACCCATAGTGCTGGCGTTTATCCTCATCATAAGCGTCGCGCGCATGCGCAAATTCAAAGAGTTCAGAATGACGTGGGAGCAGACCGCAAAATACGCCATAGAGGCGGAAAGAAGGTCGTTTGAGGCAAAGCGCGAGGAGCTTTTGCACAGCAAGCGATTCAGCGGACTCAACGATATAGTTTCGCCGAGGGTACCCGAGACGGGAGAAGTGCAATCCTTCAAACAGCTTTGCGAGACTTTCCGCATGTACGCAGCAAAGGAGCACCAACTCTACTATACCGAGACGCAGATACGCGTTTTCATTGCAAGCCTCGCCGTGTCAAAGCTTATCATATTGCAGGGCATGTCGGGCACGGGCAAGACGTCGCTCGCGTACGCGTACGGGCAATTTTTGGGCAATCCGTCCACCGTCGTACCCGTTCAGCCGTCGTGGAAAGAGCGCTCCGACATGCTGGGATACTTCAACGAATTCACCAAAAAGTACAACGAAACGCCGCTTTTGAAAAAGATATACGAGGCGAACGGCAGCAATCAGATATACATAACCGTTCTCGACGAGATGAACGTGGCGAGAATGGAATATTATTTCGCGGAGTTTTTGTCATTGCTGGAAATACCCGACCCGGAGCTCAGGTATCTCGAGGTCGTTGCCGACGTTTGGGACAGCGATCCGCCGGGGCTTAAGGACGGCAGGATAAAACTGCCCGAAAATATGTGGTTTTTGGGCACAGCGAACAACGACGACTCCACGTTTGCGATATCCGACAAGGTGTACGACCGCGCGATGATAATTGACCTCAAGACTCGCGCACAACCTTTCGCCGTAGACGCTCAAGTCAAACCTCCGCATATGACATACGATGAATTCGTACGCCTGTCGCAAAACGCTCAGCGCGGATATGAGCTGACAAGACGCAACGAAAGAAGGCTCGCCGAGCTTGGCGAATATCTGGCGGATAAATTTCAGATCGCCTACGGCAACCGCATTTTGAGACAGATACACAGCTATGTCTCGGTGTATGTCGCTTGCGGCGGAGACGAACTTGAGGCGCTTGACGATATCATATGCAAAAAAGTGCTGAGAAAGCTTGTGTACAAGGATACTTCCCAAATACAAAAGGCGCTCAAGGAGGCGTCAAAATACCTCGAAAAACTGTTCGGCGAAGGAAAGATGCAAATTTGCCGCGAATATCTTGCGCGGCTTACTAAGTGACGCGCGCATACGCGTGTACGCGCTCTTTAATAGGAGCAAATAAAGGGTAACAAAAAATGAGATCTCCGTTTTCTCGAACTCTCGTCAAACTCATGGTAGTGCTGTTTGTCGTCATAGCCGTCTTGACGACGGTCATTTTGGTATGCACTTCCGAATCGGGTATGGCGATGCGCGAGGAGATGACAAGGGCGATGTGGCAGGAAGTGTTTGACCGAATGGATTGGGAAAATTTCCCGTGGGAGGAGTTTTCGTGGGAAAAATTGCCCAAAGATTTTCCGTGGGATCTTGTTCCGTACGACGAGCTGCCTTGGGACATAATGGAGGATACCCTCGACTGGTTTGGCGAGAATTGGCAGGACTTCCCCTGGGAAGAGCTGCCGAATGACTTCCCATATCAAGAATTGCCGTGGTCCGGCTTGCCCGAGGATTTCCCGTACGAAAATATCCCGTGGGAGAATATCCCCGACGATTTTCCGTATGGCGAGCTACCCCTCGACAAATTGCCCGACAACTTCTGGAATGAACTTGACTGGGAGAATATCCCCGAAGATTTTCCATTTGAGGATGTGCCGTGGGCGGATCTCCCCGACAATTATTTTGATAATTTCGATTGGGACAACATGCCCGATGACTTCGACTTCGGGGATCTTCCGTATGATGATCTTCCCGATGACTTTTGGGACAACTTTGATTGGAACAAGCTCCCCGAAGATTTCGACTACAGCAGCATACCTTGGAAGGATATGCCCGAGAATTTCTGGGATAATTTTGATTGGGAGAATATCCCCGAAGATTTTGATTTCAGCAAGCTGCCGTACGACGAGCTGCCCAAAGATTTCTGGGATAATCTGGACTGGAGCAAGCTTCCAGAAGATTTCGACTACAGTAGCATACCTTGGAAGGATATGCCCGAAGATTTCTGGGATAACTTCGATTGGGAAAACATTCCCGAAGATTTTGATTTCAGCAAGCTGCCGTACGACGAGCTGCCCAAGGATTTCTGGGATAATCTGGACTGGAGCAAACTTCCCGAGGACTTTGACTACAGCAGCATACCTTGGAAGGATATGCCCGAGGATTTCTGGGATAACTTCGATTGGGAGAACATTCCCGAGGACTTTGACTACAGCAGCATACCTTGGAATGATTTACCCGAAGATTTTTGGGACAACTTCGATTGGGAAAACATTCCCGATGACTTTGATTTCAGCAAACTGCCGTACGACGAACTACCAAAAGAGTTTTGGGATAACTTTGATTGGAGCAAACTGCCCGAGGATTTTGACTACAGCAGTATACCTTGGAAGGATATGCCCGAGGATTTCTGGGATAATTTTGATTGGGAAAATATCCCCGAGGACTTTGATTTCAGCAAACTGCCGTACGACGAATTGCCCAAAGATTTCTGGGATAACTTTGATTGGAGCAAACTTCCCGAGGACTTTGACTACAGCAGCATACCTTGGAAGGATATGCCCGAGGATTTCTGGGATAACTT
>CANRBM010000057.1 GCA_947628855.1 uncultured Clostridia bacterium
GGCTGTCCTATATTTTCCTCCTTGATTTTTTGCGCAAGGCGCATTGAAAGGCGGGTTTCCCGCTTTCCATTTCCCCGCTCGGCGGGGAGAGCGCGGAATTGCATTTTGCACCAAAAAATGCAATTCCCTTACACAAAATCATTGCCCGTGTTGTACGGTGGGTCTATGTAGATCATCTTGATCTTGCCAAGGTATGTTTCGCACAACAGCTTCAACACGTCAAGATTGTCGCCCTCGATATATAAATTCTGCGTGTTATCGAAATCCACGCTCTTTTACTTATCGGGGCGGAGCGTTTTTGCGACTGATGTGTTCGCAAGCAAAATGGACTTCTGCTTATCGGGCCAAGTGAACTGATAGCGAAGCTCCCGCTCGTCGATGAGGGTGTCCGCAAGCTCCTGTTCGAGAACGTCGAAATCAACTTTCAGCTTTATAATTGGTTTTTCATCCCCGTTTCGTCTTTCACATATCCGTCGATCACTTCCGTCGCCGCATTCGGAAACAACTTCCTAATCTTCTCGATATTGTCTTGCACCTTATCCATTGATTGCATTTTTAATTTTTCCATTTTTTGATCATCTCTTCGTGCGCTGTATTCATTCTCTTGCGCCAATCTTTTTGTTTGTTTCTTTTCTCTCGCAATGTCTGCTCTATATCTTCATAATCATCAAAATCACCATAATTCCAACTCGTCATAATCATATCAATAAATAAACGTACATGAGCTATAGTGAAACACTCTCACCACTGGTGAGAAAAATTACTTGGTCAAACAATTTGCATAAGTGGTCTAAAATAAAATCTGACATATGACTGTGCCTGCAAATTTGTCATAATGATAAGTTGATAGCTTGGACTTTTTTAATATCACATAGGATGAGCTTGCCAGACGTGACAAGTGACGATCTTTGAAATTTTGCGGAAAATAACGAGGAGCCCAAAACTAAATAAAATCTATTTCCAAAAGTCGGCTTGACGGGAGAGCATGCGGTCGATGTTTTTGATGTATTCGAGGGGTTCTTTATAGTTGGCGCAGCGGGTGATGAGGTTTTTGTCGGCCTCCCACTTTTTTGAGATGGCGTTCGCGCCGCTCGCGATGATGGAGGTGTCCTCCTCCATTATGTCGATGTTGTAGACGCACTCGTGCCCCGGCTTCGAGTAGCCGACGTTTTCAAGATTGCCGCTCGTATACTTTTGGCGATACATATAGTACGGTCTGTACCCCGCCGCGGACAGTTTGTCGTAGGCATAGTCCACCATGAGCGAGGCGAGGTCGAAACCCGCATCCTCGAAACCTTCGTTTTTGAGGCGGCTGCCCTTCTTCATGTACAGCGTGTGCACGGTGATGTTTTCGGGCGCGAGCGCGCAGGACATGTCCACGCTACGCTTGAAATCCTCGAAAGTCTCATTCGGCAGCATGGCGATAAGGTCCATATTGACGTCCATTTTGCCCTTTACGAGCGCGTAAGCGTTGTAGATGTCCCTTGCCCTGTGCTTTCTGCCTATGAGTTCGAGCGTAGCGTCGTTGAAGGTCTGCGGATTGACGGATATCCTGTTTACGCCATGGGAGAGCAGCATATCGACCATTTCACGGTCGATGGTATCGGGTCTGCCCGCCTCCACGGTAAACTCGGGCGCAGAGGGACAGTGCGAAAGTATTTTGTCCAAATTGTCCACGCCTATTGACGTAGGCGTACCACCGCCTATGTATACTGAGCGGATGTTGACGTTTTTTGACTTGATAAGCTCCTTTGTCTGCTTGAGCTCACGCAAAAGGCAATCCACATACGGCGCGACAAGTTTCTTCTGCTTGTCGAGAGGCAGGCTCACAAACGAGCAGTACGCGCACCGCGTGGGACAAAACGGAATGAACACAAACGCGTCCATATCCCGTTCGGACTTGTTGCGGAGAGGCTTTTGCACCTCGACTATGCGCTCAATGAGCTCTATCTTGCGCGGGCTCACGTCATAGTCCTCTTCAAAAACTTCTCGCGCGCTCTTGCCGTACATCTCGGGCGATGACTCTATCTCGGCATACAGCTTTGTGGGACGTATGCCCGTCAAGCACCCATACGGCAAACGTACACCGGTGAGAAAGACAAGAGAGCTATATATAGCCATTTTGAGGAAACGTTTTTCCTCGCGCTTGCGCAAAAGCTCGCTGTCCGCCTTGACGGGATATATAAAATTCTTGGAGAAATTTTCAAGCTTGTCCGAACGGACGGTGACGGAAAACGCGCGCGCAGAGCGGGAGTAGCTCACGTCAAGCGCCAGCTCCCCCTCGACGCGGCTGTCGAAGAGACGGATAAGCTCCATCAGATCGCCCGCATATTCCTCATTGCTACAAGTAAAATGTATCATAAACTCAACGAATTTTCCGCCTTTTACATCCTAAAATTTTTCGCTTTTATGCCCTTAAACTCACTACGTTTCTATGATTTTGCGTATTTTACGACTTCAACCGCCGCGTTTGAAGTTCAGTCTTCGTCCTCCCAAAGTATAGGGTTGTTTTTTCTCTCGAAATCGAGAGTCGTCGCCTCGCCGTGCCCCGGCAAAAGCTGATAGTCTCCTTCAAGCTCAAACAGCTTCTTTGCGCTCTGTCTCAAAGTCACGATATCTCCGTCGAAGAGATCCGTCCTGCCGTAAGTTTTGAAAAAGATCGTATCGCCCGTGAATATTTTGCCTTCATCTTTCATTATGTAGCAGACTCCGTCCTTAGAGTGTCCGGGAGTGTAGATGACGTCGAATTCAAGCCCCGCAACATTAAACCTCTCGCCGCCTTCAAGCAATACGTCGGGCTCGAACGGCTCCACCTTTACGCCCATATACTTGCCCAAGTTCTTTTTGCCGCGGATATATTCGACGCTCTCTCTGTGCGCATATACTTTGGCGCTCTCATACAGCGCTTTCAGTCTTGCGACTCCCGCAATATGGTCGAAGTGGGCATGCGTGATGAGGATAGCCTTCACCCTCGCTCCGAGCGCGTCAAGTTTCAGCTTGATAGTTTCGGCGCATATGTTGTCCCCCGGATCCACGACTATCGCGCTTTCTCCCTCGACGGCGAAATAGGTATTTGTATGCATCATAGAGCTTGTCTCTTGATATATCTGCATATGTCCTCGTTTTGCAATTGCATATTGCTTTAGCGCAAAATATGCACCTGTGGTGAGAATTTTAACGTTTTATGCTTATTACGCCATTGATGGAGCGAAGTTTGAGCACAAGATTTTCAAGTTCGATCGCCTTCTTGATGCGCACGGTCAAAGTGATCTCGCCCGTATCCCCTCTGTCGAGGATACGTACGTTTGCCGCGACTATCTCAATGTGCATATTTGACACCGCAAGCGTAACTGCGGCAAGCAGACCGCCCTTGTTCTCGCAATATATCGTGAGTGTGGAATTGAAACTCTCGTTGCCATCGATGTCCCACGAAACATTGATGAGCCTCTCCTCTTCCATACCCTTTATGTTCGGGCAGTCCGCCCTGTGCACGGACACTCCCCTGCCCCTCGAGATGTAGCCTATTATCGGATCTCCGGGGACAGGCGAGCAACATTGCGATATGCGCACCGTAAAATTAGCGTTGCCGTTGACAAGAATGCCGCTCTTTGAGTGTTGACGAGGTCTGCTGTCCGTCTTGAGAGTCACGGACTCGTCCGCGAGCGATGTGATCGCGGGCTCCGCACGGAAACTTTCGATTATCTTGCTGAGGACTTGGTTTGTCGTGAGTCCGCCGTAGCCGACCGCCGCGTACAAGTCGTCCTCGCTGCCTATGCCGTGGCGCGTGAGTATGGCGTGCAGCGTCTCGGGAGTGAATATCTCGCTCAAATTGTAGCCTCTGCGCTTCGCCTCCCTCTCGAGCATATCCTTGCCGCGGGCAATATTTTCGTCCCTGCGCTCTTTTTTGAAGAAGGCGCGAATTTTGGCTCTCGCGGACGCGCTCCGCACAAACTTGAGCCAATCCAAACTCGGACCCTTCGAGGCGTTTGAGGTGATGATCTCAACGATGTCGCCCGTCTGCAATTTTGTGCTTAGCGGTACTATCTTTTTGTTTATCTTTGCGCCGACGCACTTGTTGCCTATCTCGGAGTGTATCTTATAGGCAAGATCGACGGGAGTTGAGCCGACAGGCAAACCGTGCACGTCTCCCTTGGGCGTAAAGACAAACACTTCGTCGTCAAAGACATTGATCCTGACGGCGTCCATAAATTCCTTTGCGCCGTCTATGTCCTTTTGCGCCTCCATGACTTCCCTGAGCCACTTGACCTTGCTGTCCAACTCGCTGTCTGAGCCTATAGTGCCTTCCTTATACTTCCAATGCGCCGCGACGCCGAATTCAGCCACGCGGTGCATCTCGTACGTCCTTATCTGTATCTCAAAAGTCTCGTTGTACGGCGTGACGACGGTGGTATGCAGGGATTGATAATTGTTCGCCTTCGGCATGGCGATATAGTCCTTGAACCTGCCCGGCATAGGCTTCCACATAGTGTGGATCTCGCCGAGCATGGTATAGCAATCTTTGATGTTTGTCACGATGATGCGCACCGCAAGCAGGTCGTAGATCTGGTCAATGTCGATATTGTGATTTTTCATCTTGCGATAGACGCTGTAAAAGTGCTTAGGTCTGCCGTTGACCTCGCCCTTGATGTCCATTTCTTTGAGTTTTGCCTCTATCTGCGCGATTATGGTGTCAAGCTGACTTTGCCTTTCGCTGCGACGCTTCGCTACGCTCTCGCTAATATACTTGTACTCCTCGGGCATGAGATATTTCATGCTGAGGTCCTCGAGCTCGCATTTGAAGAAGGATATTCCAAGCCTGCCCGCAAGCGGCGCGTAAATGTCCAAAGTCTCGCGTGAGATACGCTGTTGCTGTTCCTCCGACGTACAGCCGAGAGTGCGCATATTGTGCAGTCTGTCCGCAAGTTTGATGATTATCACCCTGAGATCCTTTGCCATAGCGACAAAGATCCTGCGGAAATTTTCCGCCTGTGCCTCTTCCTTGTTGACAAATTGAAGTTTATCGAGCTTTGTGACGCCCTCTACAAGTTCAAGTATCTCGTCGCCAAACAGTGACTCGATCTCTTCGGGAGTGTGAGGCGTATCTTCAAGCACGTCATGTAAAAAAGCCGCTACGACAGTAGAACTGTCAAAGCCGAAATCCGCCAAAATCTCCGCCACCGCGCACGGGTGCACAAAATAATCCTCCCCCGAAATGCGCTTTTGTCCCTCGTGTGCAGCCTTGGCAAAATCATACGCTTTCTTTATCTCGGCGTATTTTTCGGGATAACATTTTCTGAGCTTTACAAGCAATTCGTCCATACATCCTATCCTCCTTTGCCATTTGATCCTTTATTTGGCGTCGCCGCCATTATATTATATCGGTATATTTTATACTTTTATATGCAGTTTATATATTATATTGTTATATTTTAGCCCAACGCGCCCCATAAATCAATAGGCTTTTTTAAAATCGCATGCGATTTTAGTGGCATAAATTGCGATATATCGCGCTTTCTTCCAGCTTGACGCGTTTGTTTATTATGCTAAGTTGCCCCCTTTCGGATATACTCAAAAGCCCCAGTTGCTCGAATATGCGAGTAGCAATGAGGAAAGTTTGCTCGCTCACCTTATATCTTGAACATATTGCAAGATACAGCTTGCGCATATTGCTTGCCCTATCCGTCCGCCTCGACTGCGCGGCGAGTTCTCTGTATATCGACCTCAACGTTTCGTCGCTTATGCGCGGTGCGTTTATCGTTACTCCGTCGAGTGCGTAACACTTCGTACTCTTGGAGATGTGCGCGACATACCCTTTTGACAGCGGATCGCCCGCAATGACCACCTGCGCGTAAAATCCGAATTCAAATACGCTGCATGGACATATCAGCACGGCGTTTTCGGGATTCAGAGACGGCATTCCTCCCACATACACGGGGAGAGACTCGACCTCGGGACAAATGCTTTTGAGCCTGTCCACATCCGCGCATCTGAAACATACGAACAGCGTCCCAAACGGCTTTTTTAGCAATTCGGCTATACCCTCCTCACCGATAGCCGATATATCGGGCGTCCCCTCGAAGTCGAGCTGGTGCACGTTGAGACAATCCGCGGCGGCGTCCTCAAGCGTAAGTTCGCTGAGTTTGAAGGAGCGGATGAGCGCCTGTGCCGTCACATTGTTTTGGAAGGTGTTCAATCCCAGAGAGACTTCGATGTCCAGCTTGCCCGACTTGTAACCGAGCGCCTCCGGATAGCGCGAAAAGCCCAAAATATCCAAATTTTTGCCCGAATATTTGACGTGTTGCGAAAAGCCTATCCTCTCAAAATCGAAGTCGCCGTCCTTGATAAGGAAAGTCGGTTTTGGGTTTTTGTAACCCGTAGGCTCCATATATTCAAGCTCCTTTGCAAAGCTCAAAAAATCTATATCCCTTGTGAGCTCCATCTCGCACTCGACGGGCGGGATGAAGTCCGTGAGAGGATGCTCAGATAGCACTCGCCTGTTCGCCTCTTCTCTGAACGCCTCAAAATTTTCAGGACGTATACTTATCCCCGCTGCCTGCGCATGCCCGCCGAATGAGGTATAATATTCGCTCAGACCGCTGAAAAGCTCGAAAATGTTGACGCAAGGCACGCTCCTAGCGCTGCCTTTGAGCTCCTCGCCGTTTTTAGCGAACAGGACGGCGGGACGTTTGAATTCGTCCACTATCCTCGCGGCGGCAATACCTAGTATTCCCGCCTCCCAATTCTCATTGTACAGCGCGATGAACCCTGTCGAATTGAAGTCCACGCCTTTAAGCATGCGCTTCGCCTCTTCGACGATGACTTCACACATATCCTGCCTTCGCGCGTTGTCCCTTGCGAGTTCCTCCGCGAGCGTCTTGAGCATGAAATAATCGCTCTCCAAAAACAGTCCGACCGCCTTCATAGCGGAGCCCAACCTGCCCGCGGCGTTTATGCGCGGCGCAAGTTTGAACATTATGTCCTGCGAAGTGATGTCCTCTGCCCCGACAAGCAATTTTATTCCGCGGCGCGGACTTGAAAGCAACGCTTTAAGCCCAAAATACGCGATTATCCTGTTGTCCTTCACAAGCGGCACGACGTCTGCGATCGTGGCGATCGCGGCGATATCTATATACTTTCTCGCCTCTTCCGCGTTTGAGAGCGCCTCTACAAGCTTTAAGGCGACTCCCGCGCCGCACAACTCAAAAAAGCCGCTTCTTTCGACTTTGGGATCCACGATGAGGCAATTGGGCAAAACGTCCTGCGGCTCGTGGTGATCCGTGACTATGACTTCTATACCCTGCGATTTGATATATTCTACCTCGCTTACCGCCGTTATTCCGCAATCCACTGTTATAACAAGCGAAGGGCGCTTTGCGGCAAACATCCTCTCGAGCGCGCTCACGCTCATGCCGTAGCCGTCGCGATTGCGGTCGGGGATGAAATACCACACGTCCGCCTTATCCCTCAGGTATAACATCAGAATCGAGATCGCGCATATGCCGTCGCAGTCGTAGTCACCGTATATCAATATCTTTTCCCCGCCGCGTATCGCCTTTTTGACGCGCTCGGCGGCTTCTTTCATCCCTTTTATGGCAAAGGGAGAGCTGAGCCCGTCGAGAGACGGGTGCAAATACCCCTCTATCTCGGACTCATCTATCCCTCGCGCGAGCAGCAGACTTAAAAACCGCTCGGATATGCGCAAGCGTTTTGCAAGCTCCTTCTGCCCTGGAGAAAGTTTTTGGGATAAGTTTTTGACAGCATAGTCCATATGGTCGCGCCTCGAGTCAAATCGCTTTCAAAAGCATAAAATTCGCCCTTACAGCGTGCACTGTAAGGGCGGAAATTTGTTTGTTATTTTTTCTTTGAATTGAGATTTTTCTTGGAGTATTTGTGGATAGTGTTGTTTTTCGCCTTGTTGTTTGCGGATGCCTTCTTGGGCTCCTTGCTCTCGCTTGCGACTTCTGACTTTGTCTCCTCGTCGGAGTTGCTTACGGCGACGGTTGCGACGCTCTCCTCTTCCTCATCATTCTTTTCATAGGTGACGTCGTTTCTCTTTGCATACTTTGCCTTTGTCCTGTCAAAGGACGCGGACATTGCCGCCCAAAGCGGAGTCGCGAGGAATACGGACGAGTACAGACCTGCGATCAAGCCGAGGATGATGGGCACGCAGAATTCTCTTATGGATTCGCTGCCGAGTATCGCAAGGAAAATGACCGTGATCATCGTCGTGAGCGTGGTGTAGATGGAACGCGTCATAGTGTCGCGTACCGCGGTGTCGCCGATGCGCTTATAGTCGATGTTCTTTTCTCCCTTGAGGGGTTTCAACATCTCGCGACAACGGTCGAAGATGATGATGGTGTTGTTGATGGAGTACGCGATGATGGTTATCATTGCGGCGACATAGGAGCTGTTTATCTGCACTCTGCAAATGACGGTAAGAGCAAACATGATGACTACGTCGTGTATGAGCGCGATGATTGCCGCAAAGCCGCTCATCAAAGTAAATCTGATGATGATGTAAAGCAGGATGAGCGCGACGCTGACCGCAAGCGCTATGCCCGCTTTGGACAGCAGGTCTTGCGCCGCCGTTGCGCCGATGGACTCATACTTGACGTTGCCGGGCATATCGGGATAGAGCGCGTCTACCGCGTCTCTTATCCTCTCATTGAGTGCGCTTATCTCGTCGTCATTGTTTGAGATGTTCTTGTATCTGAACGCAATGGACGAATTTGCGACGTTGCTCGCCTCTTGCTGTTGCACATAGCTGACCGTTACGCTTTGCCCTTGCTCAGTTTTGATGCCTTCTATCGTTTTGACGATGCGGTCTCTATTCTCGGCGTATTTCTCGCCCAAAGCGTCCGTGCCCAAGGTGACCGTGATGACGGAGCCGCCTTCGAAGTCGATGCCGATGCCGACTGCGTCCGAATAGCTGCCACCCGTCGCTCCGAGCGCGATGACGATTATGACCGCGATGAGAAGTATTGCGAAAGGCACTACCGCAAACATTTTTGCATGCTTGCTTACGCTGAAGGTGTTGAGCAGATTTTTGAATTTTACTTTACTCATATCACTTCACCTCCACAGCAGTTTTTGCATTTGCAAGGTCGGGCGTATCCTCCTCCGCACTCTTTCTCTTGAGCCCATAGAAGGACGGATGAGAATTGTTGAGCGCGATAAAGCATTTGAGCACGAGCCTCGTGATGACGAGCGATGTGAACATTGAAAGTATGATACCTATGAACAGCGTGACCGCAAAGCCGACGATAGCCGAGGAGCCCAAGATCCACAGCACGACCGCGCCGATGAGCGTCGTGACGTTTCCGTCGATGATCGCCGCCGTGGAATTCTTGAAACCGTCCTTGATGGAAGTCTGTATCGACCTCGACCCGTTGGACTTGTAGAGTTGCTTTATCCTCTCGAATATGATGACGTTTGCGTCAACTGCCATACCGATCGAGAGCAGTATGCCCGCGATACCGGGGAGCGTGAGCTGTACCCAAGGCAGGACTGCGCAGAACCAAAGCAACAGCACGATGTACACGCACAGGGCGATGTCCGCCGCAAGCCCGAGCCCGCGATATACGACGCCGAGGAAGAGGAAGATGAGCCCTACGCCGATAGCACCCGCGATGAGAGCGATACGCACAGCGTCCTCTCCCAATGTAGGAGATATGTTGCGCAACTCCGTGACTTTGAGCGTGACTCCGAGGCTGCCCGACTGGATGCGCGTTGCAAAATCGTACGCCTCTTGATAGGTGTAGCCGCCGTTTCCTCGCGTGATGATCGCCTGTCCATTGGTGATCTGCGTGTTGACGGTGACCGCGCTCACAAGCTCGTCCGCGTCATAGATGTATATCTGATTGTTCAGATAGTCTTGCGTCATTTTCGCAAATGCTTCGGTACCTTCGGTGTTAAATCTGAGACCGACCGCAAATTGGTTATCTTCGACAGTGACGAATGCGCTTGAGATATGCTCCCTGCCGACGATTATCGACTCCGCATTCGGATCCTGCTCTCCCTTAAAGGAGATGGACGCAGGTCTGCCGATGAGCTCGAGCACTCTTTCGGGGTCCTCGACGTCGGGGACTTCGACGCGTATCGACTGATTGCCGTTGCTGTTTGTGCCCTTCGTAACGGTGGACTCTGTATAGCCCTTGCTGACAAGCAAGCTTTGCAAAGAATTGATGGTGCCGTCAACGCGGGCGTCCAGATCCTCAAGACCGTCGTCCTCGACTTCAAACACCGCCGAAACGCCGCCCGACATATCAAGACCCAGCTTGATGGTGCGGGCATATCCGTTGTAGTCATACACTGTGTCGGCAATCGGGAAGGAAACCACCGCGAAAACCGCCATCAGTATGATGAACACACTCACAACGGAAAGTATGACAATTGATTTCTTTTTGTTCACAGGAAGAACCTCCATACAGTAAAACAAAGAATATTATAATGAGAAAAGTATATTAAGTCAACAAAATAAAGCAATCCTCTGAAATTTTTATGCGACGCATGCGCCGATTTTTTGCTTGCGCGGTATAATTGCGCCGTCAAACTCATAGTCTTTGGTATGGAAAGAACCGCAAATCTCAAAGGAAATATCACCGATGTCTTGAAAGCCGTACTGCTTTCTACGCTCATATCTTTGGGGCTCGTCCTCATTTTTGCCGTAATTATCAAGTTTGCCGCCCTGCCCTCGAATGTAATTATGCCCGTAAATATAGCCATCAAAATAATTTCCGTACTGCTCGGCTGTCTCATAGGCTTCAAGACGCCTGAAAACGGCTTGCTCAAAGGCGCGGTCACGGGACTTATATTCATGCTGTTCACTTTTTTCATCTTCGCGGCGCTGAGCGGCTTTAAAGACGTGAAATTCAGTTGGATAGACCTTATCACCCTGCCCATAGCGGGCGCGATATCGGGCGTCATCGCCGTCAATATCAGACATAAAAAATGAGTTTTTCAAAAACATAAAATAGGCTGTCATACGGCAGCCTATTTTGATATTCTAAACGAATATAAAGCTTACTTTTCCTCGGGTTTCTCCTCCTGCTCTTCAGTGGGGAAAACTTCGCCTTCAATGGCTTGCTCCGGCTCGGAAGAAGTCTCGGGTTCAGCGGGGGCTTGCTCTTCCTTTTGCTCTTCCGCGGGTTGAGGTGCGGGAGCGGGCGCCGCTACGTTTTCAAGCACATAACCTACCGCCTTTCTGTCAATGACGATGAGCGTGGGGCTTGTCTCGGTGCCGACGTTGACGATGAGGGTATTGTCGGTGTTGACCTGCGTGATCTTGCCGACGAGACCGCCGACCGTCATAAGCTTTGTGCCGACCGTAAGACTGTCCATCATCTGCTGTTGCTGTTTTTGGCGCTTCTTTTGAGGAACGATGGTAAGCACTATCATAAGCACAAGCACAACGCCGATGATCACAAACATTATCCAGCTGTTGCCATTGCCACCGCCGTTGCCGCCCTCGTCTGCTGCCAACAAATAATTCAATAATGACATATTTTGACTCCTTGAAAATCGCATTGCGCGATCTTTACTTGTCAAGTATAACAGGATATTTTCACTTTGGCAAGCTAATTTTGACAATAAGCAAGTTTAAATTATTTTTAATATGTATTTTGCTGTGGGACAAAAGTAAAAAACGTAAGTAAATATCAAGCTCTCACGCAGGAGT
>CANRBM010000058.1 GCA_947628855.1 uncultured Clostridia bacterium
AGCATAGAGGCGTGCGAACAGGGTAATGCAAAGCTCGAAGAGGAGCTGTTCCTCAAGATAAACGACGACATGCCGCCGTACGCGATCGGCTCGTTGTACAACACGCTCCAGGATCAATGCATGGAGGCCGCGAAGGTGGTGTGGGGCGAAGTAAAAGACAAACTTACGACGGGATTCTTTGCCGGCGACCTCGAGTACGACATAGAGCGCTCCGTTATCGAGCAGAGCATATCGTCGGACGCGCTGTTCAGCTCGCTGTTCGCGATAAACCTGATAATAAACGCTGGCCTTGACGAGGAGTACGAGAACGACATCAACTACTTTACGATAAACGGCTCGGACGAATACAACGCGGCGTTGGAGAGATACGATGAGATATGCACCGCCCTGCGCCTCGGCTACGATCACGTGTACCAGACATATCTGGACATGAAAAAGAAAAAGCTGGAGTATAAGGTGGACGTGTTCGTCCTCTCATTTATAGAGAGATTTGACAACAACTTGGAGAGGATAAAGGAGATGAGAAAGGCGCGCATACGCATATTCTCGCTGATGCCTCTGCTTGTCAAGACAAAGACCACGATAGGCGACTTCGTCATAAGATATCCGCAATACGATATGAGACTGTACCTCGAACAGATACTCGACCACAGAATGAAGAGCGAGGACGGAAGCAGGATGTGGATATGGGAGAACGACGGCTATTCTGCGTCGAGCAACTACTACTATATCAGCGCGCTGGGCGACTTTTACAACTACTATGAGGAGTACGAGGCGAAATATTCGGCCAAGTACACAGATAACGAGAGAACAATACAAGGGATCAAAAATGATTATTTTAATAACGAACTCAACGGTCCCAAAGGCGCGATAACGAAACTCAATAATTCGGTAAAAGAAAAGGATCAAGAGATAAAGGAGCTGAAGGCAAGACTGAGCGACGCTAACGACAAGTTGGAAAAGCTGAACGACGACCCCCTGCGCAAGGCACTGAACGGATTTATCTATGACTCCGTGAAGGAGAGGCTGGGCACGTTGATGTCGGATATGTTTGCGGATATGGCAAAGGGCATCGCCGCTCAGGGAGTGCAGAGAGTGGAGGCTAAGCGCGCGGCGGATAACGGAACGCCACAGGCTCAAGCGAGCGAGCAGCTGACTCCCGAACAGCTTAAGGCTATGCAGGACGCCGCGGAGAGGGAGGCTTTCGAGGCGAACCTTAAGAAGCTGTTGCTCTCGCTGATGAGCGAACAGATGGCGAGCGAGATATATAAGGAAAAGGATAAGAGAGGAGATAAAATATCTGCAAATGGCATAACTACGGACTTCTCCAAGCTGGCAAAGAACACATCGACCGACCTCGCAAAGGCGATAGGGTTCTATCTGGCGCAGGTGCTTTCCACCAACCGTAGCGACTTTGTTATCACAGAGGGCTACAAGAATCTCCGCGACGCGCTCAACTACGTGACGCAGATCAAAGAGGAGAAAAATCCACCAAAAAAATAATGACGCAAGGAGCATAAAAAATTATGAAAAAGATTTCCTGTTTCTCATATAAGGGCGGCGCGGGCCGCAGTACTCTGGCGCTCAACGTAGTGCCCTTCTTGGTGGACGAACTTGACGCGTCCCCCGAACATCCGCTCATCCTTGTGGATATGGACGTGGACAGTTGCGGCATAACGTACTTCCTCAAGCTGGAGGACGCGCCCGATATCGACCACTACAGCGTGCAGGCGATGTTTGGCGTGAACGGCTATATCCCCCAAGAGGATGACGAGGATATACCTCTCACGGAGCACGTGTTGTTCAAACATCTGTGCAAGGTGGGAAAATGGTTCAACGTTGAGGACGGATCGGTGCTTTGCTTGCCCGCGGAACCCGGCGCGGCTATGGGCGGCGCGACCAACTATGACGGTAGGGATAATTTTGTGAAGGAATTTCTCGAAGTGTGCAAGGAGTACGAGGTGAGTGGCGTGCTGTTTGACTCCGCAGTGGGTGATCAGCTGACCGCCGTGTGGTCCAACAGACTGTCAGATGTCATTTTGTGTTGCATGCGTCCCACAAAGCAATTTAGGGAAGGCACGCAGAGATTCTTTGATAAGTTTGACGACCGGATCGCGCGCGATAAGCAGATAATCGTGATACCAAACGTTGTGCCTACCGAAGGACTTACACTGTTGGACGGCGAAGAGAGCCATCGATATCCGGAGTACGCGAAGGATGCCATAAAGAAATCGTTTGAGGACAATGTGCAGAGAAATACCAATCACTACCACATGGATATGATGGAGGGCGAACTGTTTGGCGTGCCCAAGATAGACCGCTTTATGTGGCAGGAGGGTGTCCTCACAACGGCGGGACACCTTACCGAGACGGAGAGAGTGGCCTTGGACAGGTACAAAACGATCGCTAAACTCATTTGCAATATTTAAGGGTGACTGAGAAATGATCAACGTTAAAGAATTGGAAGAACGGCTAATACCGAATGAGAATATAAGGAGTTTTGTGCTGGAAGGGCTGGGCGATACGCCGTTTACGTCCAATCTGGACTATTTTAACGCCTTTCAGAACATAATCAACCTGGCGTTTATCTACGCCTATGCTTGCTATCTGGACCTCAAAAACCGCAACTTCGCCGTGGGAGGCAAGGAAGGATTGCTGGATCGTTGCATAAAAGGAGGTAACGCCAATACGCTGAGGGTGATCCGCACGATGGACAAGATTTATGCGGAATATCCCATCACCAACGAGCTTATACAATTTACGCTCATGGACATACAGTTTGATTATGCGCAGGGCGATGAGTCATTGCTGAGAGAGTTCTTCCCGCACTGCTATTCGGTGGGTGACGGCTCCGTACAGTTGGGCGAGTATTTCAACTTGATAAACATGAGTCTGATAAGTTCGAGAACCGACGGGTATACTCTGGAGTTTCTAGATCAAAAACTGTACGCGTTGATAGGCGCTTTCCCGTTTTTGAGCAAGGCGTCGCTCGAATATAGCGAGGAGAGGGGTTGGTATGTGTTTAAAATAAACAACAACGCGACTTTTGAGGACGGAATGATAAACACATATGGGATAATCGCGCGCATAAAGGCGTCGAGGAAAGCCACAAAAATTTTCTTTCTAAGCTCGATCGAAAAGGATGTGTTGCGCTATGAGAATTCCGTCGGCTCTAAGTATTGCAGACTGGCGGGGGACAGCGACGGCGCATGGGGCGAGGAGTGGCGTATGCCTAAACGCGAAGGCGCAAACGCGCCCGCAGAAAGAACAGCGCAGATACCGCTTAAGGCGGATCCGGAACAGTTTTATACTTATATCTGTCCAAGCCTGCTTAGCAAAAACGAAGTAAAAAAAAATGACAGAGCGTTCGACCAACTGTTCAATATAAATTACAAGTATGTCAAAAATCTCGCGCTTGCCATCTCGGACGCTCTGGGCATGCCTGACAACGAGAAATGCTGTAACGCGCTTGTATCAACTTTCCGCCCACTGTACCCGGATGCATTTTCGACCGACGACGCAGGCAATGTCAATTGGGACACTGTGGTGGTGATGTTGCTGATAGAGGCGAGTCCGTCGAGAGTGCTTAAGGCGATATTGCAATGCGACGGGGAGAATGGGAGAATAGGATTTACGATAATCCGCAACCTTCGCAAACGCTTCGGAAAATCAATAGATGAGAAGTTCAAGGACATCGGAAACAACCGCGATCTCAGGGAAAAGGCACAGCGTATGGTGGAGTTTAAGGCTGTGTTCAGCGGCAAACAGGAGCTGAAAACAGCAAGCTATGACGCCATATTCGGAGAACTGTTGGCGGAGGCGAAGGCTGCGATAATACTCTCAGCATTTATTGAGACGGGTCAGGAAGAACCATACAGATACTCCAACAGAATATTGCAGAGCGTGGAATCTCTGGAGGTGCTTAACAGCAACTCCGACCCCAACGAGATATGCTCCGTTGTGCTTGCTACGCTGGGTGTGGTGCTTAAGCGCCTAAGCTGTTTTTATAGCGGGGTGTACGCATACGGCATGAAAAAGATGGAGTACGACAAGAAGTCCGAGTGGGAGATATTGCCGAGCGAGACCATACAAAAGTATCAGCTTGAATGCGAGGAGAGTTTTCGCGTCGCGGCGAAGCGGGAGTGGGATGAGGTTGTCTCGCGCGAGCGTGAGGACAGCATACTCGACAGCCTCAATAACTTCATAAAGGTGTGCGAGAAGTGCGAAAACAAATCAAATTCGTCATCGGAAGGCAGCAGAACGCAGGAGAGCAGATGCCTCTATGAGGTGATAGGCAGATACGTCGTGTTGGACATCGATATGATGAAGCGCGAAATAAACTACGACAGCGCCAAGGAGCTCTCGCCGATGAGCGCGAACTGGTGGAGGGAGCGGGCAATAAAGTTGCTGAGATTTTTTGCGATAGGCTCGTTTGAGGCGGAAGGAGATATACACGAGTTCTTCCAGGACGCTATAGCCCCGACAGTGGCAAGTTTCTTCAGCTTTAACAACAGTAAGGACGGGTACGACGCCGCTACGCTGTACTTGACGATCGACATTAATGGAAATGACGTCGCGGATTTTCATAGGGAAATAAACGTGCTGAGCGAGTTCAGCTTTGATATGCATAGCAAATATTATTGTTTGCCGAACGTCGTCCGCGCAAACGACAAGTGGTGGGTGGAACCGTTTATAATAGGCTATAAGATTTTGGACAACATCTGCCGAAAGGAGTAAAAAATGCCACACTATCATTTTATAATGGACGCGTACGGTTCCATCGAGGAACACGCCAACAACCTGATGGCTGTGAACGAGTTGCTGAATAAGCTGTCTACGGAGTTGCAATTGCGCCCCGTCATGCCGCCGTTTCTTGTGCCGTACTACTATTGCGCGGACGCGGAGGACGGAGGCATAAGCGCCTTTCAGATATGCGAGGGAGGACATGTGACTATACACACCTTCCCGTATAGATCGTGCTATTTTGTGGATATACTCACGGACGAGTTCTTTTCGCCGTCGTCGGCGGAGGCGATACTGAAAAAACAATTGTACGCGGAAAGTATAAATTCGAAGGTGATAGACAGGCGCACCATATATTCGCAGACTGCCGAACCGCAGGTGGACTCCAAACTGGATTTTGGCCCGCACTATATGATAGAGGTGAACGGCGCAAATATGGATATGGCGTGGATATACAATTGGCTGGACAACATCGCTCCAAAGATAAATATGTTGCCAATCACGCGCCCGTACGTCATTTACGACAACGCAAAAAAGCCGTCGTTTATATCGGGCATACTGGTCGTGGCCCAAAGCCATATCGCCGTGCATTACGACATACGATCCAAACAGGCGTTGATAGATATCTTCTCATGTGAGTTTTTGGAGGATAAGACCATACAGAAAATACTCAAGGACGACTTCAACGAGCAATTTTGCACAGGGTTTAAGAGCCAACTCTACTCGCGCGGGAGCAAACATGTGGACAAGTATAAGCGCAAAAATGCCCGCATCGCGACAAGCGATCAGTGGCGCTCCAACAGCGGAAGTATTAAATGATGGCGGTTGCTCAGGGCTTAGCCGAATTTGCGAAAGCAAATAGGGTCAAAAGCTCACCGCAAACACTGCGCTGCTCCGCACTTAATTACTTCACAAAATCACTTTGTAACTTTGTGGGAGGGGGGGGATCCAGATATATTATATCCCATAAAATTTACTCCGCTCACGCAATATTTCTCTACTGCGGCTCATCGCCGCTTATTTTTATGTGGAAACCGATGACGCTAGGACAGAGGTAGCGTTAATTGCTCAGACAATACGTCCGTCAATATAAAGATCTCATGCGGGAGTTTGGCACTTGCATACAATCAAAAACGCGAGCGACGGCAAGAATTTGCCTAGCTCGCGTTTTTAGCTTGGGGTGCAGGGGATGAAGTTCCTTGCCGAGGTGCGGGCGCGTAGCCCACAGAATATCAACCTAACTTACGGGGGCGGAGTTTGAGGGCTTGGGCGATGAAGTAGGCAGCGATGGCGAGGGCTACGACTCCGACGATGACGGCGATTATGATGAGCAGGGAGAGGTTTACGCCGCTGCCCGCCTTTGCGCGCTGCCACATATTGACCAAAGCGTCGTTGCGGGGTCCGAAGTCGCGCATCACGCCGAGGTACTCATTTATCTCTGGATAGCGGCCGATGTCGTCAAAATACTCGTCGATGTCGTACTCCTGCTCCTCAATGTAGGCGCAGACGTCGTCGTTCGAGGCGAGCAGATCCTTTGCAACGGCGCAGGTGTAACCTATCTCTATGGAGTTGCGGATGGCGCTTTCGGGACGGCACATATAGTCGATGAACATCATTGCCGCAAGCGGGTTTTTGACGGTAGTGGGAATGACCCAGCCGTCGTACCAGATGTTTGAAAAGCGCTGTTTGCCCGTGTCGGGATTTTCGCCGGTGGGGCAGTAGTAGCCAAGGAAATAGTCGTCCGTCTCCTCGTCGTAGCTCTCCTCTATCGCCCACAGTGCGTCGCCGCTCCACGCGAAGTCGGCATAGACGACCTCATTGAGCATGTCGTCCTTGCCGAAGTCCACCTCGTAGCCGGAGATGTGTTCGCGTTGCTCGGTGAGTATCGCCTCGGCGGCCTCCAGCATATCGTCGTCCGTGATGTTGATGATGGCTTGCGCGGAGGAAATGTCCGCATACTTTTCGGGCAGTTTGCCGTATTCGTACATATAGAACAGGGCGGCGGCGTACGTGTCGCGCACGGAGTCCTTCATGAGTATCTTGTTTTCAAGCTCGTCGCTTTTTTGTTCATTCCAAAGCACGCCCCAACCGTATTTTTTGAGCTCCTCTTCTGAGATGATGTTTTTGTTGTAGAGTATGCCGAGCGTCCCCCACATGTAGGGCACCATATACTCGGTCATATCGAATGTATCGTCTCCGCTTTTAACTGCGCCGAATTGCGACTTGATGACGGTCATGACGTCGGGTTCGATATTGCCGTCTCCCTTGCCGAGACTGCTCATGCCGTCAAGCGTTATGCCGTAGCCGTCGAGCTGAGACTTTAAGGAGGAGTACATTTCCTTTTGATTTTTGAGGAGTCCCGCCGTCAACAGCTTTTCTATGGCGTACTCCGAAGGGCAGATGAGATCGACGGGCGCGTCGCCTTTGAGCACCTTTGTGAGCATGGTCTCGTTTGTGTCGAAAGTGGTGTAGGTTATGTGCAAAGGACGTCCCGTCACGCTTTGATAATACGCGGCGAAGTCGTCAAGAATGGGGGCTCTGTCCATCTCGCGGTCGCCGCCGTCGATATAGTCCTCCCAATTGTAGATGACAAGCGTATCGCCGCCCGCGGACGTCGTCCCCTCTCCCGAGGGATCGCAAGCCGCAAGCAGGGGCAAGAGCAACACTATAAGCGCGAAAAGCGCTATAAAGAGTTTGGATATGCGTTTCATGCCTTGACCTCCTTCGCTTTTTTCTTTTCACGCGAGACTTTTACGACGTTTACGGAGAGCAACGCCGCGATTATGATGACGAAAATTATGCTGAATATTGCGTACCAGAAAGGCTCCAGCCCCTGCACACGCGCGTCAGAATAGATGTAGGTGGAAAGGGTGTTGATGCCTGTCGCCGCGCCCTTGTTTATCTGCGTGATGATGAAGTCGTCCATGGACATTATGAACGCCATGACAAAGCCCGAAACTATGCCCGGAGAGATGTAGGGTATCATGACCTTCGTCATTGCTTGGAAGGGAGTCGCGCCGAGGTCGAGCGCCGCTTCGTAGGTGTTCGGGTCCATTGATTCGAGCTTCGGAAGTACGCTCAAAACGACATATGGGGTGCAAAAAGCGATGTGCGCGATGATGAGTCGCAGATATCCTTCGGGGAAGGCGAACGTCACAAAGAATACCATGAGCGACACCGCCATGACTATTTCGCTGTTGATTATGGGAAACTGGTTGACGTTTTCCACAATGCGACGCGAGCGCTTGCCGAGGTTGAATATGCCGATAGAGGCGAAAGTGCCCATAATTGTAGATACCACGGACGCCACCGCCGCGATGAGGAAGGTATTGCCTATGGCAGACCAAAGCTCGGGCGACTTGTCCGACTTGAATATCGCGATGTAGGCGTCAAAGGTGAAACCGTTGTCAAAGTTGAAATTCGCGCTGTTTGAGAAGGAGTAGATCACAAGCAGGATTATGGGCGCGTACAGTATCGCGAGGATGATGAACAGATAGAACTTTTCAAAGAAGGTTTTTATTTTCTTTACCATAATGACCTCCTCACGTTGTCGCTGTTTGAGTTGAATTTGTTCATAATGAGGTTGGATACAAGCACGAACGCGAGCATCACCAAGCTCATTATGGAACCGACGCCGTACAGATTTTGCTCAAAACTCAGCTGTATGGAGTCGCCGAAGAGGAATATCTTGCCGTTTGAGAGCAGCTGGGATATGGCGAATGAGGATATTGTCGGGATGAATACCATTGTTATGCCGCTTATTATGCCGCTTACGCTCAGCGGCAGGGTGGTCTTGAGGAACACCGTCGCCTTGTCCGCGCCGAGGTCCTGCGCCGCCTCGTAGTAGCTCTTGTCAATGCTCGATATCGTCGTGTGCAGCGGCATTATCATAAAGGGCAGATAGTTGTACACCATGCCGAATAGCACCGTCCCCATACCCAGCTCCACGTTCATGGCGATGAAGATAGCCTTCGTCGCGAGAGTACGGATGAGGAAGTTTATGAACATCGGCAACACGTATAGGAGCACTATGAGGCGCCCGCTGCTCATTTTCGAGAGGATGTACGCCACGGGATAGCCCAAAATGAGGCATACAGCCGTCGTTATCACGCCTACGAGCAGGGAGTTGCCAAGCACGATCGTGCTCGCGGGCGAGGTGAAAAACGTCTTGAAATTGTCAAACGTGAAGCGGTTGTCGCCGTCGAGGAAGGCATTTACGAGTATGAGCACGAGCGGCACGATGACAAACAGCAGCAAAAACAGGATGTAGGGGAAAGAGAACACCTTTTTTGTCAGCCTAAACTTTTTGAGGACAATTTTTTTCACTCTTCATCCTCCTTTTCATCCGTCTCGTATTCGCCGTCCACGCCGTACTCCTCGATGAGCTCTTCGTCGCTGTCAAACTCCGGCGCGGGGGTCTTTTGCTCCTCGCGTATCGCGGCGCGCTCCTCCTCAGTCAGAGTCTCGTCGATGACAGTCTTTTGCTCCTCTTTGGCGTTTTCGTCGCGCACTTCGATGAGTATCTTCTCGGGCGCTATCTTTATGCCTACGCGGTCGCCCTTCAGCCAATCGTCGTCGGTGTCCGCAAAGAAGATGTAGTGGTCGTCGGTGGAGAGTATCGCTTGATAGTAGCTGCCCTTGTATATGGACGACAGTACGGTCGCGCCGATCGTGCCGTCCTCTTCGTCGTCCGTTATTTCCACGTCGTCAAAGTCCACGGATACCTTTACGGGCGTGCCCTCGGGCAGGGTAGTGACGCAGTCGAAGTCCGTCCCGCAAATTTCGACAAGATTTTCGCCCGTGATATAGGTGTCTATCTCGTTTATTAGGCGCGTCTTGTGCATAATGTGCAGATCAAACGGCTTGATGTAAAGTCCCACCGTGCTGCCTACAGCGCAATTTTCGTTTGAGTACGCCATAAGTTCGTTGCCCGCGGCGAGCGTCATCACCTGGAAATGGTCCCCCTTAAAGACGGAGGAGAGCACTTCCGCGCTAAGCAGGGAATTGGGATCGTCCTTCGGCAAAATCTTGAGGTCTTCGGGACGTATGATGACGTCGATGGGCTCGTTTTTCTTGAATCCGCTGTCCACGCATTCGAACACCGTGTCGCAAAACTCCACCTTGTAGTCGTCCAGCATAGTGCCCGAAAGTATTGTGCTCTCGCCTATGAAGTCCGCGACGAAGGCGTTTGCGGGCTCGTCGTATATCTTTTCGGGAGTGGCAATCTGCTGTATCTCGCCAAGGCGCATGACGATTATTTTGTCCGACATCGTGAGTGCCTCCTCCTGGTCGTGGGTGACGTAGATGAAGGTTATGCCAAGGCGCTTGTGCATATCCATGAGCTCGAGCTGCATGTCCTTGCGCATCTTGAGGTCGAGCGCGCCGAGCGGTTCGTCGAGGAGAAGTACTTCGGGCTCGTTGACAAGCGCGCGAGCGATAGCCACCCTCTGCTGCTGTCCGCCCGACAGGGAGGCGACGTTGCGGTGTCCGTAATCCTCGAGGTCCACCATTTTCAGCGCGTCGTTGACCTTCTTTTTTATCTCTTCCTTCGTGAATTTGCGGAAGAGTTGTACTGTCTCGCCCTTACGGTTGACCTTCGTGCCGTTTGGGATCACCTTGAGTTTGAGCCCAAACGCGATGTTTCCGAATACGTTGAGGTGGGGAAAAAGCGCGTACCTCTGAAATACCGTGTTCAAAGGACGTTCGTGAGGAGGAGTATTTGTGATGTCCTTGCCGTTGAAGATTATTTGTCCTTCAGTCGGCATTTCAAAGCCTGCGATCATTCTGAGCGTCGTGGACTTGCCGCATCCCGAAGGACCGAGCAGAGTCACAAATTCGCCGCGCTTTATCGTCAAGCTTGCGTTTTTGACGGCGTATTTGCCGTCGTAGATCTTGGAGACGTTTCTAAGTTCGATGATGTTGTCAACTGAAACTTTTTGCACCATTTTGGGCTCCTCTCTTTTCGCTTTATTTTTCCGCTCCTTCGCGCTTTTCCTTTTTCGTAAGTTTATGACTCTTTTGCAAAAATCATATGTTTATATGTATAATTTGTAATGTTAAACCTTGTGTTTTGTCATTATCAGAATGTCGGCGGAGAGGCTATCCAGATGACGATCGCTCTTTCAGAAGTCCTGTTTTCTATGCGGTGCACGCGCTCTGAAGTGAAGTAAAAGACCTCGCCTTTTTTGACGTTGTACGCCGCTTGACCGAGGTGCAGCACCACGCTCCCTTTGAGTACGTAGCCAAACTCCTCGCCCTCGTGCGGTATGTCTTCCTCGAGGGAAGTGTGAGACTCAAGAGTAACGCGGATAGGTTCCATCTCGTTCTTTTGCGCGTTGGGCACAAGCCACTCGATGACATATCTGTCCGTCGCCTTTTCAATGAAATCCTTGTCAGAAAATACGACTTTGCTCTCCTTTTCGTCGCTGAAAAACTCCGCGGGAGTCGTGCCAAGCGCGTTCAAAATGTCCTCCAGCGTCGCGATGGACGGGGAAGTCAGCTCGTTTTCAAGCTGCGAGATGTATCCTTTTGTCAGCTCGCACCTGTCAGCAAGCTCCTCCTGCGTCAAGTTGTTTTTGAGCCTCAGCCGCTTTATCTTGATCCCTATCTCCATTGAGCCCTCCGATGTACGTATTGTATTTTTTGTTTACTCATGCTAAACTTTTTGCGAAGTTTAGGCAAAAATTATTTCGCGTTTAATTTGTTTCGCAATTTTAATCAAAAAGTTTAAAATTGCTAAACACGTAGCGACGCAAAGCATTATACCCGAAGCCCATACATATGTCAATCGTTTGCGCGCATATTTCGACAAAAATATGAATGTTTTTTCAAATACAGGTTTTGAAGGCGTGGTATGGGGGCGGGGATAGGCTTGGA
>CANRBM010000059.1 GCA_947628855.1 uncultured Clostridia bacterium
TGGACCAGACGAGAGGCTGGTTCTATACGTTGCTTGCCATAAACACCATACTCTTTGGCAGGGCGCCCTTCAAAAACTGCATAGTTTTGGGACACGTCAACGACAAGGACGGCATAAAGATGTCCAAACACAAGGGCAACGTCGTAGACCCTTGGAGCGTCCTCGACAAGCAGGGAGCCGACGCTACGAGGTGGTATTTCTACACCGCGTCCGCGCCGTGGCTGCCCTCGAGATTTGCGGCGGAAAACGTAAGCGAGTCCCAGCGCAAATTTATGGGCACGCTTTGGAACACCTACGCCTTCTTTGTGCTGTATGCCGAGATCGACAAGTTCGATCCGACGGAGCATAAGCTCGAGGATTGCAAACTCAACATACTTGACAGATGGATACTCTCCGGGCTCAACACCCTCATTAAGACGGTGGACGAAGGGCTTGAACAGTACAAGATCACGGAGACGGCGCGCGCCATAGAGGAATTTACGGACAAGCTGTCAAATTGGTACGTGCGCAGATCGCGCGAACGTTTCTGGGGCAGCGGCATGAGCAATAGCAAAGAGGCGGCATACGTGACTTTGCACACCGTATTGTCCACGCTCTCGAGGCTCATCGCGCCGTATGTGCCGTTTTTGGCGGAGAATATCTATCAAAACCTCGTGCGCAATTTCTATAAGGACGCGCCCGAAAGCGTGCATCTCACATCTTTCCCGACCTGCGACGAGTCGAGGATAGACAAAGCCCTCGAGGAAGGAATGGAGCACGTGCTCAAGCTTGTCGTCTTGGGCAGGGCGGCGAGGAATAAGTCCAACCTCAAAAACAGACAGCCGCTTTCAAAGCTTATGTACAGCGGCAAATGGGAACTCACCGACGAGCTCAAAGAGCTTGTCGAGGAGGAGCTCAACGTCAAGAGCGTGGAGCCGTCTGACGACAGCGACGGCTATATCAGTTATGAGATAAAGCCGCAACTTCGTACGTTGGGTCCCAAATACGGACCGTTGCTCGGCAAGATAAGAGCGCTGCTCAGCGAGCGTCCCACGGATATAATCGCGGCGATAAAACAGCGCAAGGCATTGGATGAGCTCAAAGAGGAGTATCGCGCGCAACGCGGCACGGAAAACGATGTCAAGAGCGCGTTCATATGCGACATAGACGGCACACAAGTGGTCTTGAGCGAGGAGGACCTGCTCATCACCGCGAAAAATAAGGACGGTTTCTCATCCGAATCCGACGGCGAAATGACGGTAGTTTTGGATACCGCGCTTACGGAGGATCTCGTTTTGGAGGGCATTGAGCGCGAGCTTGTGAGCAAAGTCCAGAATATGCGTAAGGAAGCGGGATTCGAGGTGACGGATCACATCAAACTCGGCTACACCGCGGAAGGTATGGCAAAACAGGTGCTTGACGACGCGAAATTCTACGCGGACGTGCTTTGCGACGGCATCGTCGAGAGCGGCGAAGGTTTCAGCAAGGAGCTGGACATCAACGGTCACAAGGTGACGATAACCATAAAGAAGATAGACTGATGAGACTTGCACCCGATTGGAAAGAGTACAGCGTTATTGCGACAGGCGACGGCGAAAAGCTGGAGCGCTGGGGTGATATTACGCTGCTCAGACCCGATCCGCAGGTCATATGGCATCCAAAAAAGCCGCTTAGGAGCTATAAAAATATAGACGCCGTCTATGAGAGGAGCTCAAAGGGCGGGGGAAAGTGGGTGTACAATAGACCCATAGAGACGGAGTTTGTGCTTGGTTGGCGCGACCTAAAATTCTCGCTCAAGCTCATGGGCTTTAAGCATACGGGGCTTTTTCCTGAGCAGGCGGCAAATTGGGACAGGATGATGAAACTCATCGAGGGGGCGGAGCGCAAGATAAGCGTGCTCAACCTTTTCGGATATACGGGCGCGGCGTCTGTAGCCTGCCATAGGGCGGGCGCGAGCGTGTGCCACGTTGACAGCGCAAAGGCAATGGTCGAGCGTACGGGAGACAATGTACGACTGAGCGGGCTTTCAAACGAGGGTATGCGCTACATCATAGACGACTGTTTCAAGTTTTGCGCAAGAGAGCTCAGGCGCGGCAATCGCTATGACGCCATCATCCTCGACCCGCCGAGCTTCGGCAGAGGACCCGACGGCGAGAAGTGGAAGATAGAAGAGGGAATATCCTCGCTTGTGGAGCTTGTCGCGTCACTTTTGAGCGACGATCCGCTGTTTGTGTGCCTCAACAGCTATACGACGGGACTTCAGCCTACAGTTATGGCGAACATGCTCAAGTTGTATCTTCCGTCAAACGCCATAATAGACGCGGACGAGATAGGCTTGATGTGCGAGGACGGACTTGTGCTCCCGCAGGGCTGTACAGCCTTTGCAGAATTTAAAAATTGACTAGCAAAGCAAAAAAACAAACAAAACTATTCTATAAAATGCGGAAAATAAGAATACTATGACCTACAAAGACTTACAAATCGTATATGAGGACAACTGCTTACTCGTCGTTGTCAAGCCATACGACGTCCCCGTACAGGCGGACGAAAGCGGCGACGAGGATATGCTTCCATGCTCAAGCAGTACCTTGTGGAAAAGTACAATAAGCCGGGCGAGGCATATCTCGGGCTCGTGCACAGGCTGGACAGACCTACGGGCGGCGTTATGGTCTTTGCAAAAAACAGCAAGACCGCGGCGAGGCTTTGCGAGGCGATAAAGGACGGAAGCGTAGAGAAGAGATATCTTGCCGTCGTGGAGGGCGTGCCCAGATACAGGGCGGACAAGCTCACTTGCTACCTCAAAAAAGATCCCGCCACAAACACGGTGCGCACAGTGCCCGCGCTCGTCGAAGGCGCGAAGTATGCGGAGCTTGACTATAAATTGCTTGCGACGCAAGACGATATGAGCCTTCTGCAGGTGAATTTGGTGACAGGGCGCGCACATCAGATAAGAGTGCAACTCTCCGATATGGGCAATCCTATAGTTTTGGACAAGAAGTACGGCAACGGCGAGGGCAAGAAGGGCAATATGGCGCTTTGGGCGTCGCAACTCAAGCTTTCGCATCCCGTGAGCGGCAAGGATATGGTTTTCAGAGTGTATCCGCCCGAGATCTTCCCGTGGACGCGGTTCGATCTGGACGTATTTTTGAACGTCACCATAAAAAACAGCGACTGAGGCATTTCAATAGTTCGCGAATGTGGGATATCTCAATTTAAATGCGAAAAGCGAAGATCTTTGATATGCCGCGATAAGATATGAAAGAAGAGCGCAGATCACACGGCGCAAATGAAAATTTATAAAAAATCCGCGGCAAAAATTCATTTTTATACGGACGCAACGAATAGCGGCATTAAAAAATAAGGGGGCGAGCCCCCTTATTTTTTAATGCCGGGCGAGTGGGGGCTAATTGTCGTCGAAACTGTTTAGAAGCATATACTTTTCGCGTTCGAGCCTGCTTTTTACGGCGCTTATATACTTTTCTTCTCCGTACTCCTTTTCAAACCAGTCATCGGTGTAGCCGCGCTCGACAAGTAGCGCAGCGAATCTGATTTTGGCGACTTCAAATCTTCTGAAGGCAGTCCTCAGCGCGATCCCATTTTCGGCGGCGATAGTATAAAAAGTCTTTTTTTTGAATATTCTCTCCTCTACGATATGCTTATCCTTCGGTTTCATTCGCTCAAGCGTACTTTGTACGATGTACGCAAGATTGACGATCTTCCGTTTGCGGTCGTTGATTTCAAGAATTTCACCAATTAATTGCTCATTGCTTACACCAATTTTCAAGTGGCGGCTTTGAAAACTGCTATTTATACGCGATTTTAAGGCAAAATCGAGCGTATCAATGATTTTTGGTAGCAAAGAATAAGCAACAAGCGCAGTGTTGCCCCAATTAGAATCCATATGTCCTCCAGAAAAATTAAATTTTATACTGTGCTTACAATATAAATAATCGTTTGTGCCAAAGTCAATATTTTATGCAACAATTTCGACAAAAAAATTTAAAAAAATAAAAAATTTTCATTTTTGCACTTTTTGTCCTCAAAGTAGCAGGGAAAATACCGCTCCAAGACCCGCCGCAATGAGCGCGTGACAAAATTTTCTGAGCAACACCTCGCTCGCTTTCATGCCCGTGCGCGAAAGAAATGTGTAGTTTTGAAGCGTTACGGACAGCCCTCCAAGCGAAATTATGCCCGCGCACAGACCGACCGCAAGAGGCAGGCGCGTAATTTCTGCGCCCATAATGCAGCCACGCGTCATTTCTATGCCGCCGCAAAGCAAAGAGAACACCGCGCGTCCCGCGTCCGCCCCGAGCGCGCTTTCAAGCAGTACGTCCAACCTGAGTAGCGGCAAAGTGTCCACAAGCATGCCGCAAAGCACGATATAGCCGCCGACATACAGCATATTCAGCGTGGAATTTGAAATCGTCTTTGAAAGGATATTGTCCACGTCGGGTCGTAAAGTTGCGACGACATCTGTCGCGGAGTTTTGTTCCGAGCCGCCTTTAAGCGCAGGTTTCTTGCGTTTGCGCATTCTGAAGATCAGTCCGTTTACAAGCGCGGCGGCGTAGTGCGAGGCGAGTATGACTGCTCCCACCCGCATATCGTGAAATATCGCGCTTCCCACCGTCCCGAGCATGAATATAGGCCCCGAAGTGCTTGCAAAAGCCGAGACCGCTTTAGCCTCATCTTTGGAAAATATGCCTGCGTCGTACAGCTCCGCGGTCATGCTGGCGCCCACGGGATATCCCGACATCATACTCAGTAAAAGCACGTACGCGCTCTCTTTGGGAGTGCCGTACAGCTTTGATATCGGCTTGCCGAGCAGGGTAGAGACGGTGCGTGCCGCGCCTATATTCGTGAGCAGGAGGGAACAAAAATAAAATGGAAACAGCGAGGGCAATACCGACGTGGCGTACAGCGCGAGCCCTTTGCGCGCCGAGGCGAGGTAATAGTCGGGACGGGCAAGCATCATCGCCATAAACGCCGCCACCGCGACGCAAGCGAAGATCTTGCCTTTTGAAAATGTTTTTGTCGGCTCAAGCCGCTTTGCAACCGCACCCGCCATATCTCGATTATATGAAAATATGCGCATGCGTATGAGCTTGAATTCAAATTAATACTCATATTAAAACGGCTGCCACAAAAAGCTTAAAGGCAAAAAACGATCAAACTAAAGATGTACTATTGTTCGCGCTCGCAGAGTGAGCGTATCTTCGCGGCTTTTTCGTCGAGGGCGACGAGCGGGTATACGGGGCAGTCCGCCTCGCAATCGCTGTGCTTGAAGAAGAAATAGCCGTCCGCCGAGGCGAGCAGGGGGAGTAGCGCTTTCTTTTTGGACGGACGTATGGCGAGCATTGTGCAATAGGGTTTTTGCTCTTTTGCGAGGGACAGCAATGATTTTGTCGCGCCCACTGTGGCGGAGGCGGCGATGCGCTTTATCGTAGAGCGCGTATAGCGGCGCGACGTCAGCTCGAGATAGCCGTCCATATCTGTAAAATCCGCTTGAGATATCCTGTTTTCCATGCCCTCGCAGACGTTAGCGAGCTCCGCAAGCTGCTGAGGAGTATTTGATTTTAGCGCATATGTGGATATCGTATTGTATTTTTGCACGTCTGTATGCCCGTCCAGATCCACAAACGGCGGGACGAAATTGGAAACGTCCTCTCCCGCATACAGCATTTCGCGGATCTTTGTCGAGGACAGATATTTTTTTCCGTCGTCGGGCTTGCGCGTAACGCTGTGAAATGCGACCTTGTCTCCGTATGCGGTAGCCGCCTTGATGTATTCCACGGCAAGGATGTTGTTTGGAGAGCGCAGCATATTCGCGACGTCGGGGCGGAGCATATCGAGCGCCATAGTGCGCGACTTTGCAAGCGAATAGCCCTCGTTCAGATAGCCTTTGAGCAACGCTTTCATATCTTTGGACTCGCTGTTCATAAACTCTGCCGCCATAGAGAGATGTTCAAGCTCCTCCGCTTCCGTCCCGAATGAGAGGGTAAACTCGCCGAACATACTAAGCGTTTTGAGCGCGCCGTACGCAAATATATCCGCAGGGGCAAGCGAGTAGACTGTGGGCAGTTCGAGCACGATATCCGCACCCGCCTCTATCGCCCATTGAGCGCGTGTAGACCTGTCCTTGACTGCGATATCTCCGTGCTGCGTGAAAGAGCCGCTCATGACGACGGCAAGCGCGTCCGCCTCCGTCTCGCGCTTTGCGGAGCGCAGCTGTTTGAGGTGGCCGTTGTGGAAGGGATTGTATTCTGCAATTACGGCACAAATTTTCATTTTTTTGTATGCTTGTCCTTTACATTTACACACAAATGGTGTATAAATAATTAGTGCTTTCGATACATAATTATATATTATATGTTGAGAAAAATAAAGTAATTTTCGGAGAAAAGCTATGGCATTATTGGACAAAGTCAAATCTTTCGGCAGAAAGGTGCTCGAGAGTGGCACCGTCATCGAGGAGATCAAAAACAAAGCAGTCGCAATCAACAAAAAGATCGTGCTTTGCGAGGGTGAAGATCATCGCGTCGTGGAGGCGGCGTACATATGCACGCGTGACAAGATCGCGCGTATCGTGCTGTTGGGCGATCCCGACCAGATCAAGGTGAACAACCCGTCCGTAGACCTTACGGGCGTGGAGATAATAGACCCCAAGACATCGGACAAACTCGAGGATTACGCAAAGTTGCTGTATGAGCTTCGCAAGGCTAAGGGTATGACGGAGGAACAGGCGAAAGAGCAGGCAAAAGATCCTACGTTCTTCGGCGCGCTCATGCTCAAGAGCGGGGATGTTGACGGCCTCGTCTCGGGCGCATGCCACTCCACGGCGAACACGTTGCGTCCCGGACTTCAGATAATCAAGACCGCTCCCGGCGTTTCCGCCGTTTCGAGCTTCAACCTTATGGTCGGCAACAACAAGTACGTCGAGGACGGCTTGCTTGTGTTTGCGGATTGCGGGCTCAACCCCACATATACGGCGGAAGGACTTGCGGATTGCGCTATCGCGACGGCAAAGAGCGCAAAAGAGATCGCGGGCGTAGAGCCGAGAGTCGCAATGCTGTCGTTCTCATCTATGGGCAGCGCAAAGCATGAAAACGTCACCCTCGTGCAGGAGGCGACGAGGATAGCGAAGGAGAAGGCGCCCGAGCTCATGCTTGACGGCGAACTTCAATTCGACGCGGCGATAGTACCCGAAGTAGCGGCTCTCAAAGCTCCGAATTCCAAAGTGGCAGGGCATGCGAATGTGCTCATTTTCCCAGACCTGCAATCGGGCAACATCGGCTATAAGATAGCGGAAAGGCTTGGCGGATTCGAGGCGATAGGACCAATCTGTCAAGGTTTCGATAAGCCGCTCAACGACTTGTCCCGCGGTTGCAAGGCGTCGGATATAGTAAGCGCCGTCGCTATCACCGCGATACAAAGCGTCAAGTGATAGCCCCTTGGATTTGCAAAACTATTCTGAAAAATACCGTAAATTAGAATAGTTTTGCAAAAAAAATCAAGCATCGCAAAGCAAAATAATAATAAAATCATCATATAGGAGACATCTATGAAAATTCTAGTTATCAACGCGGGCAGTTCTTCCTTGAAGTATCAGCTCATCGACATGACCGACGAGAAGGTCCTGCTCAAGGGACTTTGCGAGCGAATAACAATGGAGGGCGGCGAACTCACCCAAAAGACTTATGACGGCAGAAAGCTCAATATCAAGCAGGATATGAAGGACCATACCGACGCTATAGAGCTTGTGCTCAAAGCGATGATAGATCCCGATTTCGGCGCGATAAGCTCCGTCGGCGAGATCTCGGCAGTGGGGCACCGCGTCCTGCATAGCGCGGAGGCGTTCAACTCTTCCGTCATCATCACGGATGAAGTGATGAAGATATGCGAATCGAATGTGGAACTCGGACCTCTTCATATGCCCGCAAACCTCGCTTGCGTAAAGAGCTGTATGAAGGTCATGCCGGGCGTGCCTATGGTGGCAGTTTTCGATACGACTTTCCACAGCACGATGCCCGCGAAGGCATATATGTACGGCATCCCGTACAGCGTGTACGAGCAGTATAAGGTGCGCAGATACGGTTTCCACGGCACATCTCACAAGTTCGTGAGTGAAGAGACAATAAAGTTGCTCGGCAAAAAGGACAGCAAGATAATAGTGTGCCACCTCGGCAACGGCTCGTCCATATCCGCGGTCAGGGACGGCAAGTGTCTTGACACTTCAATGGGATTTACTCCGCTCGAGGGGCTTGTAATGGGCACAAGAAGCGGCGATATCGACCCCGCCGCGACGGAGTTTATATCCAAAAAGTTGGGGATGACCTATGCGGAGACGATACAATATCTCAACAAGAAGTGCGGGATGCTCGGCATAAGCGAGCTAAGCTCGGATATGCGCGACCTCGAGGCGGCGATAAAGAAGGGCGACAAGAAGGCGGAGCTTGCGGTGGAAGTTGCCGCATACCGCATCAAAAAGTACGTCGGCTCCTATGCGGCGGTGCTCAACGGCGTTGACGCTATCGTGTTTACGGGTGGAATTGGCGAGCACAGCGCGCTCATGCGCAAACTTGTTATGAGCGATATGGAATATCTCGGCGCAAAACTCGATATGCACAAAAACGAGAACGTCACGGACGGCGTATGCGAGATATCCGCGCCCGACAGCAAGGTCAAGATACTCATCCTTCCCACAAACGAGGAGCTGAGTATCGCGCGCGAAACGAAGGCGTTGGTCGGCTGATACGCCCAAAATGCCCGCGAAAATTCAAAATTCGCAAAAATTTGTTTGACCAACCGCTAAAAAGCGTTTGACAACTCGAGGTTTATTCTTTATACTGAATAAGCTAAATAAGACATTGCGTATAAGTTGGAGGTAGAAAAATGGCAGTACCTAAAAATAAAGTTTCCAAGTCGAAGACAAATTCGCGCTTTGCGAATTGGAGGGTCAAGACTCCCGGACTTGTTGAGTGCCCTCAATGCCATGAGCTCAAAAAGAGCCATCAAGTTTGCCCGAAGTGCGGCTACTATGACGGCGAGCTCGTGATTAACAAAGAAGAGGACAAATAAGCGGCAAAAAAAAGAGTGCTCAGCCACTCTTTTTTGATAATGAGCCGCGGCGACATCCGCGCAAGCCAAAGTATACCGTATCAAATGCGGCACTGCGGAGTGTTTGCAATCTTCGCACACCGCAATTTGATTTGCGTATGAAAACGCGGCTTGAGCCAAACCATAAGGAGGCAAGGCATATGAAAAATATAATCGTTGACGCTATGGGCGGCGACAATGCGCCGGAGCAGATAGTTTTAGGCGCGGTGGACGCCGTAAATGCGGACGCGGACGTCAAAGTCACGCTTGTCGGCAAGCAAGCTGAAATTGAAAGCATACTCTCTTCGGAGAAGTACGACGCGGCGCGCATAAGCATAATTGACGCAAGCGACGTCATCTCCAACGACGAGAGCCCCACTATGGCGATAAAACTCAAGAAGGACAGCTCCCTCGTCAAGGCGTTCGACGCGCTCAACGAGTATGGCGACGCAATAGTGTCCTGCGGCTCTACGGGCGCGGTGCTCGTAGACGCGTTTATGAAGGTCGGGCGCATCAAGGGCGTATCCAGACCCGCGCTGGCGCCCATGCTCCCCACGCTCAAGGACGACGGCAGGGTAGTGCTTTGCGATTGCGGCGCGAATGTGGATTGCAAGCCTCTTCATCTCGTACATTTCGCTATAATGGCGACGGCATACGCAAAGGCGATGAACGGCGTCAAAGATCCGCGCGTAGGGCTTTTGAACAACGGCGCGGAGGCACACAAGGGCAACGAGCTCGTAAAGGCGACGTATGAGAAACTTCAAAACCTCGAAGGCATAAATTTTGTGGGCAGTTGCGAGGCGAGAGACGTTTTGAGTGGCGATTTCGACGTAGTTGTAGCGGACGGTTTCGACGGCAATATAGCGCTCAAATCCAACGAGGGCGCGGCGAGCGCCGTTGTAAAACTGATCTTGGACGGCGTAAACAGCGGCGGTCTAAGGGCGAAGTTGGGCGCGCTGCTCCTCAAACCCGTGCTCAAAGGCGTCAAAAAGAAAATGGATTACAACGCATACGGCGGGGCGTGTTTCCTCGGCGTGAAAAAGGTCGTGGTGAAGTCGCACGGCTCGTCAAAGCGCAAGTCCGTCGCGGCAAGCATAATCCAAGCGAAGGAACTCGTCATAAGCGACGTATGCGAGACGATAAGGCAGGGCATCTCCGCATTCAACGCGGGCGAAAAAGAAGGAGAATAATGAAAGACAGCGACATTTTCACCATAGAAAAGAAGATAGGCTACACCTTCAAGAACAAGGCTTTGCTCGAGCGCGCCTTTACGCACAGTTCCGCAAGCCGAGAGGCGACAAAAAACTACGAATCGCTTGAGTTTTTGGGGGACAGCCTCCTGGATTTCATTGTCGCAAAGCGGTTGATGATCGAAAATCCCGACGCGCACGAGGGCGCGCTCACCTCGAGAAGAGCGGAGATAGTCTCGCAGGAACCCCTCGATAAGGAGATAGAGCACCTCGGGCTCGCAAAATTCCTCATAGTGGGCAAGGGAGAGAGCAATGAGACGATAACTGCGCACACAAAGGTAAGATCCAACCTCTTCGAGGCGATAGTGGGCGCAATATACTTTGACAGCGGCAGGGTGGAGGACGCGGAAAGGTTTGTGCTTTCAAAGCTGCGCTCGCACTTTGACGGCTCCTACAAACACGCGGGAGACGCAGACCATAAGACGGAGCTCAACGAATTCACATCCAAGCACAAGATCAAAGTGGAGTATAAACTTATTGAGCAATCGGGCGCGCCTCACTCGCCTACATTCAAAATAGAAGTGTTGCTTGACGGGCTGTACGCGGGCGTAGGCGTCGGCAAGACGAAGAAGGCTGCTGAGCAAGAGGCGGCAAAAATGGCGATGTCGCGCATAAAGGGAAACGATGACAGATAAAAATCGTGAAAAATTTATTCAAATCGCAACGTTTCACGAATTGTTTCACACTGTATATTAACATAAATCGACATTCTAAACGGATAAGTTTTCAAAAACCGCCTAGTATCGGACGGTTTTTTCTTTATTTTGTGAAACATTTGTGAAACATCTTTAAAGCGCTTGCTTATGCGTGCGAATTAGTGTATAATTGACAGTATCATAGATGGTAGGTACAAAATTTTGCTTAATTTTGTGAGAATGGAGCTAAGAGGATTCAAGTCCTTCGCCGACAAGGTGGTCATTCCTTTCAAAGAGGGCGTCACCGCCATAATCGGGCCAAACGGCTGCGGCAAATCCAACGTCGCGGACGCTATAAGGTGGACTCTCGGCGAGAAGAGCGCCAAACAGCTCCGCGGTAAACAAATGACGGACGTCATCTTTGCGGGTACGGAGAAAAGGAAGAGCCTTTCCTATTGCGAAGTCACGCTTGTCTTCAACAACGACGACAATCATATCTTCCCGGGGCTGG
>CANRBM010000060.1 GCA_947628855.1 uncultured Clostridia bacterium
GAGTATCCCTTCGTGCAGATAAACATCAAGCACCTCAACCTCCAAGACGGCACAGGTGAAAACCTGCTCCCTGTAGACAAACACAATTACAAAGATAACCTGCAATTCCAAGTTTATCAAGATATCCAAATCAACGGTCTCAGCTTGCTCGACAACCCCGTGTATAGCATTCAACTTGGTTTGTACGGCACGCTTGACCTTGAAAATGCAATAGGAAACAAGACTGAAATTCGCCTGTACGGCAACACTTATGCCTCAAAGAAGTATTTCCCTGACGTTTACGAGAATAATGACTATGAAAAGACTCGTAACGCCAACTTCTTTGATTTCATCTACAAAGACAACAAAGTGTCCATTGCTGCTAATGGATTGAGCACGATTGTCGGCGCATTGGAGATGGGCGTATTCCCCTATGACATGTTGCTTGCAAAGCCGATAGGCAATTTTGTCGACACTTTGCTCCCCGCAGAGCAGAGAGAGGCATTTGACGCATTGTATTGGTCTGAAAAGCCCGAAAAGGATGAAAAGGGCACGATCACCAAAGAAGGCACATGGAATAAGGACTTCAAAGGTCTCGTAATTGATAACTTCACGTTCAATGACCTCTTGGGACTTATTATGCCCAAAGAGCAAGAACAAACACCTGCAACATCTTCTGCAGAAGAGAAAAAGGGCAATATCTACAACACGATAGTTTATGCATTTACACTTCTTTCCACAGACGAAAATGCTCAGTTGGCGCTTAAGGCAAACGACGTTGCGGGGCTTGTTGCAGATATTGTGAAACTCAACTCGGGTGCAGAGTGGACAAACGAAAGCATGGGTGCAAGCATCAAGGGACTTCTTGATGAAATGGGCTATGGTGTCGTTGGTGGACTGTTGGGCTTCAATGGCATGTCAAAAGCCGAAGCAGGAGAAAAGTTTATTGACCTTATCACAGATGTCAAGTTCGACGGAGCTTTCAACTTCACAGAGGGTATCAATTGGAAAATAGACATTATTCGTGAAGAAGACGAAAAGCTTGAAGTTGCTCGTAAAAAGGCTTATGGAAAAGACGACGAGTATACAACCTTCAGAGTTAATACTCCAGACTATGACGATTTGGTAATTTCTTGGATGAATGTTGACAACAAAGCCAATCCTACGACCCTCAAAGTTATGCATAAACCTGCGACATTCGGCAAAGATGTCATTCAAGAGTTCAAACTTAGCGATATGCAAACGGAAACTATAACGGTCAGCCAAAAAGAGATATCCGGTGTATACAAGCTCGAATTGCTCAATTACTCTCAGCAGGTTAGCGAGCCTTTTGAACAAAACGAAAAGAAATCGACAATATATGTCCAATTCGCAGAAGACGCTACCACATATGAAGATATCATCAATGTGTATTCTGACAGCTATGGTAATGGTAATTACAGGCTGAACACAGCATTGTATTATTCGACAATGGAAGATCTTGGCACCAACATCGTATGGACATCTCACATCGGGTTCAGCGAGAACGATTATCTTGAAGAGTACAACAGAACGGATTTGCCCAATGAGATTGAGCAGTATCTGAAAAATCGCAAGGCGTATTTCAATGGTATCGATGCGGCAAAAGAGGCTCAAACTAAAGCGCAGAGTGCTTACGATGAAGCGGATAAGGCATATAAGGAAGCGGATCAAGCATATAAAAACACCGAGCTGTACAAAGCTATTGCGACTGCTACAACCAATAAAAAGAATGCACAAACAGCATGGAACGCCGCTGCTATCAAAAAGAATAAAGATTATGGAAGCGCATATACTGCTGGTAAGCTCGGCGCTTTTATTCAAAAGTATGAAAACGCGTATAAAGCATATATCAATGGCGGCTCGCCCTCGAGTGGAGACCTCAAAGAAACACTTGAGCAAACGCTAAGCGATGTAACAAAAAAAATTGAAGAGCTTGTGGAAGCGGGCAATACCACTGTGAGTGACGAATGGACTGCTGCAAAGACTTTACTTGAGACCTATCGAAACAAGGAAAAGGCGGAAACAGATGCAATAGCGAAAGCACAAGCGCAGACCGAATATACGACGTTGCAGACTGCGACCACCGAACAAACGAACAAGCAAACGGCGCTTACTGCCGCAAATAAAGCTGTCAGCGATTTGGAGACTCCGCTCAATGGTTGGTTCTACTGGGACTTTGCAACAAAGCCCGCCGACCCCACACCCGAAGCGTAATTCCTCAACTCTATTAGCAGAATAGAGGACATTAAAAACGGCGGAGATGTTCTCCGCCGTTTTTAATGTGGTTAGTTAAAACCTTGCAATTAGGTTGACTGCATTATCTGCTTATTCAGCCTCTGCGGTCAAGTCCCAATAATACCAGTTCAGATAAGCATTCTCAAGCGCTTCTTTTGCCTCTTTTTTCTCATCATATTCCGGTTTCTTGTCGTCATAAGCTTTTTTCGCATCAGAGTATGTTTTATATTCGGGAAGAGCTTGCCATGCTTTATTTGTGCTATTATTTTTCGCGTATTTCTCTTCGTAGTCCTCAATTGCAGCCTTAAAGGTTTGCCATGCAGTTTCTATAGTATCCGCATCAAATGCTTCAAACGTGTCATTCCAACCTTTTTCAGCTACATTAAATTTGGCCTTATTGGATGCATTTGTTTTATCCTTGGCATAGGTCTCATACGTGGTAATGTAAGCGGTCACGCAGTTTGTCACTGAAACAGCGCCATAATAAGCACCACTGAAACCGGGCAATGCTTTTTTAAGAGCATTCGCTGCGTTTGTCACAGCAGTTTTGTCTGTTGTTGTACCGGCCTCGACCCACGCGTCCACAGCTGATGTGTATGCAGTAAGCAGCTTGTCCAAATCTTCTTCAATGGTTTTTGCCAACGCATCAAGCAGATCTGTTATTGCTTTTGCACCGTCATCAACTTTTTTCTTATTTGTGCTATCTGCAGATTTATTGTCAGCTACCCACGCCTTATAATCCTTTTGATATTGCGTTGCAAGCTTATATGCACTGCCTGCATCGTATTGACCGCCTGCACCGGGCACAGCTCCGAAAGCAGTTTTTGCGTCTGACAAAGCGCTTTGCGCTGCCAAATATTCCTGATGGGCTGCATCATAAGCTTTATACTCGGCTGTTGCATCCCTTGCAGCAACTGCATCATTATAAGCCTTTTCAAGAGGTGAGAATTCCGCTGCGACCGCGTTATAAGCCTCTGTTGCAGCTTGAATGCCTTCATCATAAGCCTTCTTGGCATCATCATATGCTTTGCTCGGATCTGCGAATGTAATCTTTTCTTCGTCAAATCTTATGGAAGACGTCCACTTGATGTGTGTGCCGGGAGTCGTCAGTTTGCCTTCATCATTGCGTTTTTCCTCATGACGAATGATATCAAGCTCCCAATTTATGCCGTCTGTGAAATCGAAGTGCACGCCCAATTTGACATCTGTGAAGAGCATTTCAATAGCGTCACCCTTTGGCTGTCCATTGAAGGCAAGTACGCCCAAAGCAGCTCCTAAGCCGGCACCCTCCGCAAATTGCTTTACAGTGTCTGCCATGCTTTGGATAGTCCAGTTTGCACCTGCTGCATACTTTGCAAAGTTCGCGACAGTACCTGCCAAATCGCCTGTCAGTTGTCCGTTTTGAGCATTGCCTATCAACGTGAACGCATAGACGATCGTGTTGTAGATGTTGCCCTTTGCCTCTTCCTCGGAAGATGTCGCGGGCGCTTGCTCTTGCTGTTTGGGCAGGACAAGTCCAAGGACATCATTGACTGTTATATGGTCAATGACGATCCCGTGGAAATTCTTGTTCCAAGTGCCGTCTTTGGTGATCGTGCCCTTTTCGTCCTTTACGGGCTTTTCAGACCAATACAAAGCGTCAAATTTTTTCCTCTCTGCTGCAGGCAAAAGCGAATCGACAAGATTGCCCACGGGCTTTGCAAGCAGCATGTCATACGGGTACAAGCCCTGACTCATTGCCTGTACTACGCTTGCCGTCGCATCGGTCGCAACTGTCAATCTGCCATTCATATATGTGATATCAATGGGGCACTTGTCTTGGCTCCAAATTGATGGACTCATATATTCGGGGTTGGATTTCACATTCGCAAACAGACGCAACTTTGTGTTGTTATTTTCCTCATTCACAAGGTCGAGATCTGCATACAGACCGATCGTGATTTCGTCAACTTCCTGTCCTGCCAACTTGATACCGTTGATTGCGACGTGCTCTTCAAGTTGGAATTGCAGGTTCTCTTTGTAGCTGAACATATCCTTCGGGAGCAGGTTTTCACCTGTGCCGTCTTGGAGGTTGAGGTGCTTGATGTTTATCTGCACGAAGGGATACTCTTTGGAAGAGCCTGCGCCGGGGAGGGAGGCATACAGCTCGTTTGCCTGGTCCACGATGAGGTCCAAAGACACTTTCACGCCGTCCTGCAGCCTGTGATTTGAATCTGCGTCAAAGGAGACCTTGACGTCAAGATCGCCCACGCCTGCGCCACCGCCGATCATACCGTTGATCATGCCTGTGTTGAGGAGTGCGCCATCAATTTCGCCCGCATGGCCGAGAGATGCTGTGTAGCGAGTTGCTGTGCCGAGATCCGCCTTGGTCGCTGTGAATGCGCCACGGACAAGGTCTGCCTCCAACAATCTTTGCAGACTGAGGACGCCGCCATCCTTGTAAGGAGCAAGCACGCCCGAGATCGTGGCGTTGCCATCGATCATGGATTGCAGACCGAAGGTCTGGAGAAGGAACGCTCCAAATGTGTCGAAAGTGAACTCTTCACCGGTCTTTGCGGCGAGTTCGCTCACATATTCGGGAAGGGTCTTGCCATTATCGCCACCGATCTTGCCGTTGAGCAGTCCGCCGAGGATCTTGTCAAGCCCGATGAGCTTGGTGTTGATCTTGACTTTCTGTCCGCCGAGTGCGAGATAGACATTTTCGTCAGAGAGCTTGTAATACAGGGAAATAGCTTGCGCATTGCCCACTGTGAGGTCAAGTGCGAAAGCAGAATCCTTGCCGTCCTCATGTTCTCTGTCGAGAAGGGCCTTGAGTGCAATGCCGAGCTCGACGGGATTTGCTGCCTCTTTGCCGCGCACACGTGTGCCGAGTGCAAGGCCAAGTTCAGCCTCGAGATAGACGTTCTTTCCGGTAGCAATCTCCTCTTGGCCGATTCCTCCGCCAACAGCGTAGAGTTCATCAAAGAAATCATCTACGTCCGTTGTCTGGACTTCTGGTTCAGGTTCAGGTTCATTGTTGTTGTTGTCGTCTGTTTTGGGGTCGCAAGCGAACAAGCTTATGACAAGCACGAGCGCAAGCGCAACAACCAGCAACAATTTCCAGTTGAACTTTTTCATAATTCCTCCTTAATACTAGGCTCTTGGCATGCTGTCTGCATTTTTGTGGCCCGAGCCTGCTTTTTGATGATACAATTATAGCACAGGGGATTTTCGATATCAAGACTTTTTAAAATTTTTAAGAAATATTTAGGTCTCCAAGGCGCACTCAAAAGCCGAAATTCGGCTGTTTAAGCGGGTTTTTGGCATCGCGCTCATCCAAAATTTTCCGACAAAAATTTTAAGCCACGACACCAAATATCGCTTGCGAACACGATTCGTGCGCCCGCACCCTGCCCCCTCTGCCCGAGCATAGTATGCTACGTCGCTACAACATTATGCCGAATGGCTCCAAAGCGTGAAAAAGAAATCCGTTGAGACAATCCCCTCAGTCTGCCGTGCAGACAGCTCCCCTTGCTAAGGGGCGCCTTTTATATAGCTAGGACAGACGGTGAACGCCTATTCGCTCGGACAATTGGGCGCGTTGAGACAATCCCCTCAGTCCGCTAAAGCGGACAGCTCCCCTTATAATCACCCCACGAAAAATACTTTTCGCGGGGACCCCTAGGGGCGCCTTTTATTTTGCTCAGACGGAGAAGCGTTAAGGCTCCCCTTAGTAAGGGGAGCTGTCTGCACGGCAGACTGAGGGGATTGTTCATCCATAATTTTTCAGAGACAAATCATAGATTTGCTTTATCGCAATTATCTATGTACTCGCAAACATCTCTAAAGCGTTTATTCACAAAATTATTGGGTATTCTGATTACAGTTGTGCCATACTGCTCAAGGAATTCCGTGCGGATTTTGTCGTGTTCTATGCCTTTATCTTCAAAGTGTTGAGACCCGTCCAACTCGATTATCAACTTTGCTTGAGGGCAGTAAAAATCTACGATATATTTGTTTATCACAGATTGTCTTCTGAATTTTATCGGATATGATCTGAGAAAGTCAAACCACAAATGTCGCTCCTCTTTGGTCATATTTCGACGAAGCGTTCTGGCATTACCGATCAAAGATTTGTTGTATTTACGTTCCATTTTTAGCAATCCCCTCAGTCTGTTTCACAGACAGCTCCCCTTGCTAAGGGGAGCCTTTTATTTTGCTCAGACGGAGAAGCGTTAAGGCTCCCCTTATAATCACCCCACGAAAAATACTTTTCGCGGGGATCCCGAATCAATACCCCACAAAATCACTGCGTAATTTCGCGGGGACCCCGAATCAATACCCCACAAAATCACTGCGTAATTTCGCGGGGACCCCGAAGGGCGCCTATTCAAATGAGTGCTGTCAACATCTTTCAAAAATAAATTTTAGCACACAATCTCTTTTTGTCAATGGCATCTTCACTCTACAAAGGGGGATGTTTCGACAGGCTCAAGATGACAGGTTATCACAGCGTGAAAAAACGGCGTCGCATCGGACGCCGTTTTTTGATGTCTTTGACTGCTCTGCCCCGCGGCGCTTTGCCGCGGGAGCAAGTGAATGTCTTTACGCTTCGGTTGCCGCATCCTCCGTGGGTGCGTCGCCTTCTGCCTCGCCCTCTGTAGTCTCGGGAGCAGCACTGCTCTTCTTCTCAAGCTCGAGCACAAAGCCCGCAAGCAGGATGATGAAGAGGCCGACGCCCGCGAAGATGAAGAGGTAGTTGCGCAGCGCCATCACGTTGATGACCGCCATGAGCAAGCCGTTGGACTGGATCCAAGTCGCCTGCATATAGCCGAGCATACCATAGGTGACGCTCATGGGCAGGAGCTGGATGTTGAGTGCGCCGTTGTCGTCAAGATAGATGCCTACCTTCAAGCCTGCACCGTCCGTGAGGTCGGCGACAAGCCCTGTCACATCCTCATCGAGCAAACCGTTGAGTGCGTTGAACACGCCGGTACCTGCAAGGTTGGGGAACAGCGAGACAATGTTGGAAGGCAGGTTGAGAGACGCAAGGTCCATCGGGGTGCCGAGCATGTCGAGCACGAGCCACTTGACGGGACGTCTTACGACACCGTTCTCATAGAGCTTCCAACCATCTTCGTTTACAGCATACTTCACTTTGTAAGTCTTGCCGTTGCCGTCAACAAGCTCGCCTTCCTCGGTGAATGCATCCGCATGTTCTGCCTTGTATGCCTCGACCGTCTCGGGATCATACATCTCATACAGGAAGGAGTTGGCCTCGTCATAAGTGCCGTCCTCTTGAGGTTGAGAATACATCCAGCCCTTGTTGAGGATGAGGCGAACGATGACGGGCACCGTCATACGACCGTCGAGCTGGGCAAACAGAAGGAGCGGGTCGTCCAAGGGCTTGTAGCCGTCCTGGTTGAAGCTGTCATAGTTGTTGTCGAACAGCTGTTTCACCTTGGCATCCTTGAGGCCCTTGTCGAGGAGCTTATCATAGCCTGCATTGTCCCATACATAGTCGGTTATGGCAAGTGCGAGCGAACGTCTTGCGACGACTTCAATGACAGGAGTGCCCTTTGTATCGTCCTCTACCGCGAATGAGAATGCGGGATCGAGGAGCACATAGTTGTTGTAAATGTAATTGTACAAATACGCTTTTCTTGTGCCGAGGTCTGCGATCGTCTTGTCAAGGTCTTTCAAAAGCTTGTAGTTGCCCTTCGTCTTGGGGTTGCGGAGCGTGGGATCCTTGAACATGTACGCTTTGGTCTTGCTTTCGATGTCTTCAACCGCATAGGTGAAGTCGCTGGGGAGACCACTTTCGGTGGCAGTGTGCTTGCTCAGACCATAGTAGCTGAAGTCACCTTTTTCGGCGAGAGTCCCGTCGGAATTGTACTTGTTGAGGTTGCCGTTGAGCAGGTTGTTGGTGACATAGTCATGCTCAAGCGTGGCATTCTCTTCCACCTGCGTGAGAGGTTTATTGAACATATCCTCCACCCACATCGTGCTTGACGTCGCCTTTGCGACTGCATCGGGCAGGACGTATGTGAAGAGGAGCGCCAACACTGCGGTCAAGCAGACATAGGTGATGCCTATGCGGACCGTCTTGGATGTCGTACTGCTCTTTGATGCCTTGCGTGTAAGGAGTATGACTACGACTGCGTACACTATCGCCAACACGAGCAGTATGATAAAGCCGATGAAGTGCATAGCACTGTACTGAGGCAGTATCGCCGCGCTCTTCGCCGCAATAACTATGCCGACGATGAGCAAAGGCAGGAATGCGAGTGCATAAAGCACATATGTCGTTATCTTGCGTCCGAGCGATGCCTTCTTGCCGCTTGCTGTGAGCACAGCGCCGAGTTTGCCGAATGCGGGCTTCTTTGCAGGAGCCTCTGCGCCTTCGGTCTCAACACTCTCGCCGTTTGCCTCTGCCAAATACTTTCTCTCCTTCTCTGCAGCGACAAAGCTGAGGAAGTAGAACAGCATCACGATGCCCGTGAAGACGAGGAGCATATCGCGGAATGCATAAAGCGGGAAGTTCTTGGGTTGATAGCTGAGGTCGGTCTTGAGCTGTTGTACGCTTGCAAGATCGGTGAGTCCCAAAGCCGCGGGATAGGTGCCTGCGCCAAGGGTGTCGCCGACGAGCGTGGAGCCCATGATCCCGCCGCATACGGTCGCTTCGTAATTTGCGCGTTCGTAAGTGGTGAGATAGGATGCCAACTCAACGTTTGCAATATATTCTGCATACTTCTTGCTTGTCTTTTCTTTGTCCTTCTCGCCGTACAGAGCTTCTACAGCTTGAGAGTAGAACTCCCAAACGGGTTTAATGACGGGAGATTGATAGCTGTACAATCCCTTCAAAACATTTGTGAGTATTGCCTCGACATCGATGACAAATTTGCCTGCGTCATCAATGAGCGGGACAACGGAACCTCCGATCTCGATCCCCTTGTAAGTCTTGCCCTCAACAGTCACATTCTGGAATGCGAGTCCTCCGACGAGGTCAAGGACCTCTTTGAGTCCGAGTTGCTCGACAAGTGAATCGAGGACGCCGCTGAGGACGGGGCCGAGCTTGGAGAGCGTCATGTTTGCATCGAGCTTCGCATCCGCCAACAAAACAGTGCCATCTGCATTGCGGACCTCAAGGACGAGACCGCCGCGTCCGTCGCCTTCTGCCTTATAGATGAGTTTGAAGAGCACATCCGTAAGGGTCACTTGTGCTTCCGCATGTGTGGGATCATTGTTGTATGTGTTTTGAATGGCGGTCAAGACTTGAGGTTGCAGATTTGTCAAATTCAGTGCACCGAGAAGTGCTGACAAAGTTGCACCATTGCCTGTGAGAGCGGGGACCCAACTGCTGATGATGGTGTTCATGCCGGGGATAGGTATCATGCCTCCGATAGCGCCACCCGCTATGCCAAGCAGACCGCTCAAATTTCCGTCGAGCAATGCCCAATCGAACAGCGCATTGTCGCCGAGCATTCCGCCAAGCAAGGAGACTACTTCTTGCAACCTTTCTTGAGGCATAGAGAAGTTGTTTGCAAAAGTCGCTTCTTGACCAAACAGAGTCTTGAGATAAGGATCCGCACCTTCACCGGTGTAGTATGCCTTCTGTTGATTGATAGCCTCGGCTTTGATTCTTGCGATGTTTGCCTTATCCGTGGCGGAAGAATGTGCTTTGACGTATGCTTGTCCCTCATAGTAGTCCTCGAGGATCTCAAGCATATTCTCAAAGCTGAATATCCATCCGTCGGAAAGCATGCCGTTCTCATTGTAGAGACCCTTGCCGTAAATGCCATCCTGCTGATTGAAGGTCATCTTGCCCTTCTTGCCATTCCAATCATAGCCCGCGGGAACGAGTTGCTTGCTGTACCAAATGTAGCACTTGGTGCCGCTTGCCGCCGTACGGGTGATATAGAAATAGTTGGAATAGGTCTTGCCGTCGATGACAAGTTTGCCATTCTGGGGCTCTTTCTCAACAAGTTTGTCGGATTTGTCCTCGGCGCCTTGATTGCCTTCGTCATCGATGATGTTTGCGTATGTGACGGGCTTGTTGGCGATGTTGCCTGCCTCGCCGCTCTTGTCTATGCCTTGCCACTTGATGTTGTAGACATCCTCATACTGCGCGACCTTGTCGGTAAGCTGGTTGATGAGGCTATTGTCCTTTCTGCCATAGCTGACATAGTCATAATAGGACAGCTGAGACTTGTAGTCCTGCACGGTCACACCCGTAGGTGCGCCGTCCGCGATCTTGCCTATTTGAGACTCGAAAGCGGCATCCATAATGCCCATTGTGCCAAACATGACCACAAGTATTATTGCTATCACAGCGAACATCCTCAATTTGCCGTTCTTCACGAATTTGGCAAGTACGAAGTGGCAAATCGTGATGAATGCCCATATCGCAAACGCACACCAGATCCCGTAAAGAGCAGGCGAGGTGATGAAACGCTCATATCCGACAAATACACCCGACGAAAATGACGAGGTGGAAAGTCCTACGAACGGTTCAACACCTATAAATTTTATCGCAGTGCAAAACACCGCAATAAAAAACAGAGGAAGTCCAAGCAGATAGAATACCACCTTGAGAACGTGGAACAGCTTGGCTTTTTGTGTCTGTTTCAATTGACTCATATTCCCTCCTTGTTTACTGAGCAGTCACATAATAGGGTATGCGCCGCCTTTCACTATATTTTTAAGATAACTCATCTTTACATCAAAGTCAAGAGCAAATGCGAAAAAGCTTAAACAGGATTTAAGCGATCTCCCCGCGAGCGCGTTTATGATCATATTTTTGCAACTCAGCGCTTTCCCCGTGGAGAATATTATATACAAATCGCGTCCCCAAACGGAGACGCGAAACAAAACTACTTCGGGATATATCGCGCATCAAGCGTGAGGGTCACTCTCCCACACTCTGACGTAGTCGACAAGGAAATCCACCGCAAAATCATTCATGTCATATTTTTGCGAGTTGCCCGAGACGGGATGTCCGCTTATTGTAAATGGCAATGTCCCCGGAATGGTGTTCTCGCCGTTGACTTCGACGGACAGGATGATGCAACTCGGTACGCTCGAAACATTTTTCTCCTTATAATTCGGGTCTCCCTCGGAACGATACGGGGCGCAAGTCTCATACGTGAGC
>CANRBM010000061.1 GCA_947628855.1 uncultured Clostridia bacterium
ATGACATAGCCGCACTCCTCGTCCGCGAGGTATTTCTCCACCTGCTTACGGTCGCGGGACAGCCACGCGAAGTCGCCCTCCGCTTTGAAAGGCTTGTTGTAGCTGCCGAATGTGAGGGTGTCCATCATCTTGCCCGTCTTTTCTCCGCCAAGCAAGCCGTACTGCATGCCGCTCACACATACGCCGACGCTGAGCAGCGCGCCCTTCATCATCGCCGAGCCGCTCAGTATGGCGCCCTTATGCTGCCGTAGCTGTGTCCGAGATATACGACGGGCAAGTTGTATGTCTTTTTGAGATAGGACGTAATTGCGACTTCGTCTGCGACGGTATCATTGTAAATATCGCCCTTATGATAACCCTTTATGCCCTTTGAGGACGCGTTTTTGCTTGTCTCACCATGCGCGCGGTGATCGTCCGCAAAGACAATATAGCCGTGTGCGTTGAGATATTTCGCAAAATCGTCATAGCGGCTCGAATGTTCCGCCATACCGTGCGATATCTGCACAACGCCCTTGGGGGCTTCGACCTCATCCCAGAGGTTGCACTTCAATACTGTGCCGTCAGGTCTTTTGAAATCCACTTGTTTCATAAAATCTCCCTCCGCGCCGTGGCGCAATTATTATTCATATGAAATATATCATATTATTTTGTAAATTTCAACCCTTAAGAAAACTTTTATGCCGTTTTGACATACTATATTCAACATGGAAAACGCTTTTACAAACATTTTGTCGCCGCACACCGTAATTTTGACGGGCGGTGGCACAGGCGGACACATATATCCCAACCTCGCTCTTCTGCCCGACCTCGCCGTACGCGGGATGGAGGCGGTATATATAGGCGGCGAGGGCGACACTCCCGAGCGGCGGCTCGCAACAAAGGCGGGACTCAGCTATTACGGCACGGAGACCGTCAAACTCATACGCTCGATGTCGCCGGGAGCGCTCAAAAACAACTTGCGCATCCCCTTCGCCCTCAAGCGCGCGACGGACAGAGCGGAGGATATCCTGCGCCACATCTCTCCCGACATCGTGTTTTCAAAGGGCGGATTCGTATCCCTCCCCACCGTGCTCGCGGCGAAGCGACTGGGCATACCCATAGTCGCGCACGAGTCCGATCTCACTCTCGGTCTGGCGAACAAGATCGCGAAAGCGGCGGGCGCTACTATACTCAAAGCGAACCCCGATTCCAAATTCGACGGGATATTCGTAGGCATGCCGCTACGTCGCGCGCTGTTCGGCATAGACCCGCGCGAGGCGAGAAAAAGGCTTGGAATAAACGCAAAAAAGCCCGTATTGCTTGTGCTCGGCGGCTCGTCGGGCGCGAAATTTCTGAACGACGCCGTAAAAAAGATGCTGGATATACTCGCCGAGCAATATTTCGTGCTCCACGTCACGGGAAAGGCGGGAGAGAAGATCGAACATCAAAATTACGCCTCGTTCGAGTACGCCGACAATATAGGCGACTTTTACGCCGCCGCCGACGTCATACTATCCAGGGCGGGCGCTACCGCGGTATTCGAAATATCGGCGCTTGAAAAGCGCGCCGTCTTTGTACCTCTGCCAAAGGGCATATCTCGGGGAGACCAACCCTTCAACGCCGCGCTCGCGCAAAGTCTGGGAGCTGTCTCTTTATGCCAAAATGAACAATTTTATCAAAAACTTCTGCCCTCGTTGGAAACCGCGTTGCAAAATGCGCCCATGCGCGCCCTCGCCGCTGACGCAAACGGAAAAATTGCGGACATAATCTATGATAGCATAAGGCGAGGTGTAAAATGCAAAGACAAAAAACGATCGCAAAATGGCTTGCGGTGATACTTCTTCTCACCCTCGCAGTCGCAAGTTATGTAACATTGAGGGCGATATTTGGCGGACGGACGCAGGACAACGTCGCGGGCGCGCAGGACAATACTGACACCGACGGCGAGACCCCTCCCCCATCGGGTGGAGATGTGGACGGCGAAATCGGCGAGGGCGACGCGCCTCCCACAGTCGAAGAGCCTCCGCATATCCCCGTCTATTCGGAGTTTCCGCGCTCCGCGGTAGGCGTAGGCGAGATTGACGTCATAAACGTCGGCGGCGAGAGCGAGGACGTATTGCTTGACCGCATAACCTGTTTTGGCAAAGACATCCTCATCTTTGACTCCGCTTCAAAGGAGTACGACGTCAAGGAAAGCGGGTTGCATCTTGCCTCCATAAGCAACGGCGCGCTCGAGGGCACGCTTTTCCTCGCCGAAGACGAGGAGTACTTGGACTGCACTCTCAGCGCGAGCGGACTGCTCATAGTGACGAGAAACGAAATGCAGACCTTGCTCAGGCTTGTGAGCCGAGAGCTTAAAGTCACTTTGAAGAACACCCTGCCCCGATATGAGAGCTACAGGCTTTTCACGAGCGGAGGAGTGCTGAGGCTCTACGTCGCGAATGACGAGGCAGTAAGCGTCTACACCGTGTCAAAGACGCTCTCCGCGTCGCGTAGCAGCCGCACCGCGTCACTTGACGAAGTTACCATAAAAGACATTGTGCCCGCAGGCACGCGCGACATGCTGTTTTTGCAGAACGAAAGCGGCATATCGGTGTGTACATATTGTTCAAACGAGGGTTTTATACTGCAAAGCGAGCTTTTAAACTGCCGTTTTAAGCAAATATTGCCAATAGTGTACGATTCAAAACATGGCTTTGCACTGCTCGCGTCAAACGACGGCGGATACTGCCTTACTAAGCTTGATATAGACGGCAAACAGGACGTCTCCACCCCTATCGACGGCGCAAAGACAGCCGCTATATTCAAGGACGGGACAAATCTTATGCTGCTCAGCGACGCAAAATTGTATACGTTTTGCTCTCATCTCGAGCAAACTTCCTGCATGCCGCTTACGCTAGGCGGAACGCTTATAAAGGGACGCGAGTTGTACGCGACGGCAAGCGGCACGCTTTATGCCGCGGGCGAGAATGGAACGAGCTTACTGTCGCTTGACGGATACGAACTCAGCGAGACGCTCGCCCTGCCCTGTACCGCGCCAATGATCATATCGGGGGACAACGAGATATCCATCGCCTTCGACAGCGCCGAAGAGCTCGGAGAGCTTGGTTTCGGCGGCAAGGACGTTTATTTTGCGACCTGTCATAGTTTTGTCGATAAGTGAGTACGTCGCCGATATGGGACGATATGATAGCAAAATAACTTAAATTCGATATGCCCTGCCGCGCCAAAACAGTCGTCAATACTTTGCAAAGCTCGACGACTACGCCTTTAATGGGCTATGCTCGGCAGGGACAAACTTCACTTTCCGATTGACAGCGGAAAACAAATATAATATAATGCGATTATGGCAAACAGGAAGAACATGAAAACTGCAAATACCAAAGATATTCGCGAGCCATACAGCAATATGGGGGCGCGCAAAGTCGTGCTTATGCTCGGTTTGGCGCTCACTATCTGCGCTGCCGCATTGGTAGTTTTGGGGGCGTTCAATATTTTTGTTACGCCAAATATGTTTCACTCCCAAAAACCGCTTGATATCATTTTGTATTTGTTGGCGGCGGGAGTCATCGTTGCGTTTGTCGGTTTGGTATTTTCCGTCGCGGGTGCAAACACAGCCAAGCCTCTTGCAAGGCTCTCCTTCTTTTTGGGCGTAAACGCGTTTATAATCGGCATGGCGATGTTGCTCGTGATGTTGCTCTTCTTCAAAGGATTGATTCCCCTGCCCGGTCTGGAATCTTTTCTGGGCGGCAAAAAGTAACGCCTAAAGACCGAATATTATATTCAAAAGGATACGCCGACAGACGCATCCTTTTTTTAGAGAAAACCCACAAATGACGCTCATTTTTCCTGAATGATCATGCGTTTTATAAAAAAGCCTACCCAAACAGGTAGGCTATGCCTATTTAATGTTTGACGATCATTATTTCTTCGCGATATATACCAAACCGATTGTGCCGGGGCCGGCATGCGCGCCGATGACGGGACCGACCGCATTGTGCCATATCTCGACGTTCGGATACTTTTCCTTAACTCTGCTTATTATATCGTCTGCGGGTTGCGGATTGTCGGCGTCAAGTACGACTATTGGCGCGTCGAAAGAAGGATCGTAGCGCTCCTCGAAAGTTTTGAACATAAAGTCTATCGCCTTTTTGAGACCGTTGCACTTTTGGCAGACGTCGAGTTTGCCGTCGATTACGGTGAGCACGGGTTTGATGTTCATCAAATTGCCTATCTTCGCCTTTGCAGGGGATATTCTGCCGCCGCGCGCGAGGTATTTCATATTTTCGACAGTGAAATAGACGCCGACTCTGTCCCTCAAACCTTCGAGATACTCATATGTCGCCTCGATATCGTCGCCATGTTCGCGGCAATACTTTGCGCCGAGATACACCAAAATGCCTGTTCCGATGCAGATGTTGAGTGTGTCGAATTGCAGATATTTGACATTTGGATACTCGGTTTTCAAACGGTTTATCGCGATCGCAAGATAGTCGAAAGTCTTTGACATCTGCGACGAGAATGCGATGTACAAAATGTCCTCGCCCTTCTCGAAAAACGGCTTGAAGATTTCATAATAAGTCTCCTCATTCAACCCCGCCGTGGACGCCTTCGCGCCATCCCTCATCGCGCCGAAAAACTGTTTTGGGTCAAAAGTCTCTCCGAGGTCGGCAAGTTTCTCCTCGCCGTCTATGCTGTAAGGCATACGAATGACTTGAAGATCGAATTTATTTGCATGAGTGTAATAAAGCTCGCTGTCTGTATCGCAAAATATCGTTGCCATAATAATAAATCTCCTTTATTCATTATTCGGATGTATGATATCAAAAAAAGCGCGCGCTTGTCAACTGTTAGAGTTCATATGCCTTTGCCATAATCGCTTTTAAGCGTCTTAAAACATTCGGTCTGACTGTGTTTTTTTCTTAAATCGCCGCACGCCATAAAAAACACAAGCGGCGTTTACACTCTGCCTCTTTGTCCACAATATAAGGCGATTTTCTTTGCAAACGCGGCATTAAAACCGACGGATCCAAATATATCTTGCTTTTTAATGCTACTTTAAGTATAATGACGTAATAATTGTTGTATAAATAAGAGAGGCAAAATATGGACGATTTCAACAATTTTTTTGACGATCATGAGGAGTATACGCCTCAGCGCACTCCCATATATCACACTCCCGATCCGCCGCACCGCGCGTCAAAGGCGAACGTCGCGCTCATAATCAGCATAATAATCGCGGTCGTAATGACGCTTGTGGTGATCGTCAACGTCATAATGCTTGCGACGCTCAAGGACAGCATAGCAAAGGAATATGCCGAAAGTATATCAAGGCAGACATACGATCAATATTCGAGCGCCATACAGGACGCGCTGGATGACACCGACATTGTCCAAGACGTAAAAAACAGCGCCGCGCAAAGCGTGTTAGAGGCTATGAAAGATACTGTCGGCGAAGTGGCATACGGCAAAATAGCAAGCGTCGCGCGCATATATATGTACAAATCGAAAACCGACAACATAAGCAAGGCGGCAGGTATGGCGACGGCGTTTTTGATCACCGACGCGGACGCGGAAAATCCCGAGCGTTATCTCATCACAAACGCGCACTGTGCAAAATATGTCGCGGAGCGCACTACGAGCGGAGGCTTCTTCGGCGGCGGCATTACAACATATGAATGGGCAACTTACGGCAAAATACTCGCCGTGTTTAATGATGACGAAACCAATTACGAATTGTCCATAGTCGCCCTTGGCAGCTACAACGACGAAAACCTTGCGGCAGACAACGATCAGCCCGACCTCGCTCTGCTCAAGGTCGTAGGCACTCAGCCATCAAACGAGGCACACCCTTCCCTGCAACTCGCGTCAAGCGACTATACTAAACCGGGCACTCCAATAGCGCTCATAGGCAATCCCGAAGGCATAGGCAAGACAAACAGTATTTCGACGGGCTGCGTTTCGCAGACGGGTATAGAGATCGACAGCTGGGGCCCGGGCAAATTTATACTCACCGATGCCGCGCTCAACAGCGGTAATTCGGGCGGACCTATGCTCGACCGTATGGGCGTCGTGATCGGCGTTGCGGAATCCAAACTCGTCGAGGAAAGCATTGACAATATGGGCTTTGCCATATCGGCGGAGACGCTTTGCGACTTCCTCAAATGGGCAAGTACCGCAAGCAATAACTCTGTGAAAAAGACGCTCAACATAAACTATAAATATGTTACAGCCTCCGTAAATTGATCCCTCCCTTCGGGAAGAAGTTTGCCGACTTTCCTATCCTCCCTTTACATTGTCGGCACGCGATCCGAGCAATCGCTCGGATCGCTTTTTATGATCAAAAGCCGTCAGCCGCCACTTAGCGAATGCGCAACCTACCTTTCGCGATGCACTATACAACAAGTATCCGTCGATTCAGGATCCTGTCTGCAAAACAGCTTGTCACATATGTTTTTAAAAACGAGCCCGATTATCATTTCATATAAGTGAATCGGACCGCGTTTTACAACAGAGCAACATAAACTAATGAGTATCGCTTGCCATTTTTTGACACGCATATGCAGACAAACTACGCACACAATAAAAACAGGAGGCAGAATATGAAAAATTCACTTTGGATAGGCGCAACGCTGGGAATTGTCACTGCTACTGCCATATATTTGGGTACTTCAAACACTTCCCTCAAAAAAGCGAAAAAAGCGCTTGTGAACAAAATCGAGGACTTGATACTGTAATAAGCGTCTTGTTCATTTGACCTCTAATACACAAAACGTGTTTCAAAATGTAGATGTTAAAACACGTTTTGTGTATTAATTTACGTGTTTTAACCAATTTTGTGACAATTTCGGCTTTATAAAACACGTTTAGTGTTTATTGGCAAGCTCGAGCACAGGCCGCGTAATTTGCTCGGACTAGGGGATGCTTCGACAGGCTCAGCATGACAGCGCGTATATGAGGTGTCATTACGAGCTAATCGGGGTCCCCGCAAAAATATGAAATGTTTTTGTGGGGAAAGTGAGGAATCCCCGGGTTTAAGTAAAAAAACTCTCGGACAATGCAAACGTCAATATCTGGCTCTCACGCAGGAGTCTGTACCTTACACACAATCCAAAAAGCGCGAATGTGGCGATGAAAGAGCCACATTCGCGCTTTTTAGCTTGGGGTGCAGGGGACGAAGTCCCTTGCCGAGGTGCAGGGCGCGAAGCCCTGCATAAAGTCAGATCACTTGCCTTGCCGCGACTCGTAGTCGGCGATGGCGGCGCGGATAGCGTCCTCGGCGAGGACGGAGCAATGTATCTTTTGGGGCGGGAGTTCACCCAACTCCTCTATGACCTGTTTGTTTGTGAGTTGCAAAGCCTCCTCGACGGTCTTGCCGATTATCATTCCCGTCGCGGTGGAGCTTGAGACGACAGCCGCCGCGCAACCGAACGTCTTGAATTTTGCGTCCTTGATTATGCCGTCCTCTATGCGCATGGTGATCTGCATGATGTCGCCGCAGGTCTCGTTGCCGACGGTGCCTATGGCGTTGTAGTTTTCCACCTCGCCCATATGCTGAGGATTTTTGAAAATTTCCATGACCTTTGCATTGTACATATTATACTCCTCGGGTATTGCCCTAAAACTTATTTCTTATGGTAGAGCGGGGACATCTCCCTTAGCCTCTTGACAGTGGAAACAAGCTGTTCGACGGTGTAATCGACATCCTCGATCGTGTTGTGCTTGCCAAACGTAAAGCGGATGGAGCCGTGCGCCGTGCCCACAGGTACGCCGATTGAAAGCAGCGTCCTTGACGGGTCGAGGGACGCGGACGAACACGCCGAACCCGACGACGCGCTTATCCCCGCGAGGTCGAGCGAGAAGAGTATGCTCTCCCCCTCGATATAGCGAAAACTGAAGTTCGCGTTGTTGGGCAGTCTCTTGCTCATGTCCTTGGGACCGTTGAACAAGATGTCGTCGATGTTTGCAAGCACTTTCTCGACAAATCTGTCCCTGAGCGAGGCGACGTATGCCGCGTCCTGTTCCAAAGTGCTCATAGCCTCTTCGAGCGCGGTCGCCATACCCACTATGCCGGGGGTGTTGCTCGTACCGCCGCGGTGTGCGCGCTCCTGCTCGCCGCCCGTGATGAATTTTTCCATCTTGAGCCCATTTCTCAAATACAGCGCGCCCATGCCCTTCGGTCCGTAGAATTTGTGCGCCGACATGGACAGCATATCCACGCCGAGGTCTTTGACGTCGTAGCGTATCGCGCCCGTAGCCTGCACCGCGTCCGTGTGGAAGAGTACGCCGTGCGCATGCGCTATCTCGCACAGCCTCTTTATGGGTTCTATCGTGCCTATCTCGTTGTTTGCGAACATTATACTGACGAGGATGGTGTCGGGACGTATCGCCTTTTCAAGCTCCTCGGGAGAGACAAAACCCTCGCCGTCCACAGGCAGATATGTGACCTCATATCCGTATTTTTCAAGCTGTTTGCAGGTGGTGTAGATGGCGGGATGCTCTATCATCGAAGTGATGATATGTTTGCCCTTGTCGCCGTATTGCCACGCCGTGCCCTTGACAGCCCAGTTGTCTGCCTCCGTGCCGCAAGAAGTGAAATATATCTCGCTTGGTTTTGCGCCTATCGCCGCCGCTATCTTCGCCCTCGACTCGCTGACCGCCTTCGCGCCTTCGCGCCCATACACGTGCTGCGAATTGGGATTGCCAAACATCTCGCAAAAATAGGGCTTCATAGCCTCGAAAGCCTTCTCGCTGAGCGGAGTCGTCGCCGCATGATCAAGATAAATGCTCTTCTCCATTTTTACTCCTAATATGCCACATGCGCGAAAAACTATGTTTCCGCGCAAAATTTCTTAATAATGTGAAACATTTTTCACATTTCTCATATATGATATAGCACTACGTCGCGAATTTGTCAAGAGAAAATGCGAATATCCGACATTTTTATCCCTTGACGACCGCGCCCAGTACTATTACTCCTCGTCGTCTATTGTGAGGTTGGCGTTGTGGTAGACGTTTTGAACGTCGTCGAGCTCCTCCAGCTTGTCGATGAGTTTGATGAGCGTGGACTGTTGCTCTGGAGTGGGATCCACATAGTTGTCGGGGATCATGGATACTTCCGCGGAGAGCGCCTTCACGCCCGCTTTTTCAAGTTCCGCCCTGACCTCCGTGACAGTGCCGGGATCCGTGTACACCTCGTAGACTTCCTCGTCTTCGGTGTCGAGGTCCTCCGCGCCCGCGTCGAGCACTGTGAGAGTAAATTCGTCCTCGTCAGCGACGTCCTCTTTGGAGACGGTGATGACGCCCTTGCGCTTGAACATGAAGGATACGCAACCCGTAGTGCCCATCGCGCCGCCGAACTTGTCGAACAAGTGGCGCACGTCGCCCGCGGTACGGTTTTTGTTGTCGGTGAGCGCGTCAACTATTATTGCCGTTCCGCCCACGCCGTAACCCTCGTAAACCATGTTTTCATAGTTTATTGAGCCGAGCTCGCCGCTTGCCTTTTTGATGCTGCGGTTGATGTTGTCGTTGGGCATATTGTTGTCTTTTGCCTTGGCTATGGCTTGCGCGAGCTTACTGTTAGAGTTGGGATCGGGACCGCCTTCCTTGACGGCGACTGCGATCTCACGGCCTATCTTGGTGAAGATATTCGCTCTTGCGGCGTCTGTCTTGCCCTTTTTCTGCTGGATATTGTGCCATTTGCTATGTCCGCTCATAGATATTCTCCTATATTGTCTGATACATCGCGACCGCCGCGGCGACCGCAACGTTGAGGGATTCAACCCCGTTGGACATCGGCAACGCATACACATGTTTTGCCGAATTTTTGATACATTCTCTCACGCCGTGCGCCTCGCTGCCCGCAATGAGCAATACGGGAAACGGCAATTCGCTCTTCAGCAAGTCCTGCCCGTCCATATCGAGCGCCGCGCTGTCAAACTCCCTCACAAGCTCCATAGCTCGCATGATGTCCACCTCGTGCACTCTGATGCGGAAAATGCCGCCCAGCGACGCCCTTATCACCTTTGGCGAATACGCCTCGGCGCAATCGAGGAGGTAGACGTCCTCAAATCCTGCCGCCGCCGCTGTCCTTATTATGGTGCCGACGTTGCCCGGGTCCGCCACGCCGTCCAGCAATATTGCGTTTGCGGTGGGCGCGACATACTCAAGCGAAGGCATCTTGACGACAGCCGCTATTCCGTATGGAGTGACCGTGTCCGCAAAGCTTTTGAGCACGCTGTCCGTCACGCACATGACTCGCTCGTCGTCCTCGGATATGCCGTACTTTTCAAGCAAGTTGAGCACCTCGTCCCGCCTGTCCAGAGTGTAAAAGACATATTTGACCTCTACGCTCGCGGGCATATCGCGCAACAGGTTTATGCCCTCGGCAAGGATGAGCCCCGTCTCGAGACGGTGCTTTTTTTGCGAGAGAGAACGCGCAAGTTTGACATATTGATTTTGCGATGATGTAATGATGTCCACTTCAAATAAAAAGGCGGCAAGCCACCCCTGCAAAGCCGCCTATATTGCGACTGTAGGGGCAACGTTTCCGCCAAATATGCTTTTATGCAAGCGCCTTTTTCGCGCTCTCGCAAAGCGCGGTGAAGGACTTGGGATCGCTTATGGCTATCTCGCTCAAAACTTTCCTGTTGAGGTCGATGCCCGCGAGCTTAAGCCCGTGCATAAGCGTGGAGTAGCTCATTCCGTTGAGACGCGCCGCAGCATTGATACGTGCGATCCAAAGTTGTCTGAAATCGCGCTTTTTCTGCTTCCTGCCGATGTAGGCATAGACGCCGCTCTTCAAGAATTGCTGTTTTGCGACGCGGTAAAGGGAATGCTTGCCCGCATAATAGCCCTTTGCCATCTTCATTATTTTTCTGCGTTTTTTTGTTGCGTTGACCGCTCTCTTGATCCTCATAGCAAGCTACCTCCTTATTTGTAGGGAAGAAGTCTCTTGACTTCGTTCGATCTTGTCTCATCGATATACTCGATGGAGCGAAGATCTCTCTTCCTCTTGCGGCTCTTCTTTGTCAGAAGGTGGCTGTGAGCGGAATGGCCTCTCTTATAGAGTCCGTTTGCCGTGGGACGGAAGCGCTTTTTTGCGCCGCTGTGTGTTTTCTGTTTTGGCATAGTTTGCCTCCTATATAATTTGCTACGCGCATACGCGCAATAATATCACTTGGTTTTGCCTGGCGCGAGGAGGGTATATATCATTCTTCCCTCTTGCGTCGGCGCTTTTTCGACTACGATGGGAGCGCTTGTAGCTTGCTTGACCATCTCGATGTAGTCCTCTACAATTTTGACCGCTA
>CANRBM010000062.1 GCA_947628855.1 uncultured Clostridia bacterium
TCGGCGGCGGTCACGTCCTCGGCGGACTTATCGGCGCAGAGGTCGGCGACAATCTCTCTGTCATCAACGCATACGCAAAATCCACCCTCAAGCCTTCCGCAAACGTCTCCGGTCAAGAGATGTGCTATGCGGGCGGTATCATAGGTCTCGCATCGTCAGACAATGTCATCATGGACAGCTTTGCGGACGTCACAGTCGATACAAAGATCTCCGCGACTAATGTAGGCGGCATTGTTGCATATGGCACCGAGGACGACTATGAGGAATATCAAACTTACGGTTTGGCGGTCGTGAACAGCTACTACAAACTCAGCGCGGGCAATTTGACGCCCGACAAGACTTTCGGCGCGGAAGCTACGGCGGATTTCGGCAAAGCATTTGCGACAGGCACCCTCAAGTGGAATGAACAGAGTTGGAACTTTGACGGCGCAGTCCCCTTCCCCACCGCGACAAGAGCGCGCGACATCAACGGCGGACAATACACTCTCACATTGAAGGACGGCAGCAGCACGACGACAAAGACATACGGCGAAGGCGAGAAGGACATCGACACAATCGGAGAGCTTGAAGAGGCGACCAACACGGACAACAATGTGTTTTGGGATTGGCAGTTTGCAGAAGGTGTGGATTACAGATATTACGTCCCCGTCGTCAAAGATATGACCCTCACGGCAAAACGCGTGGATGCGACGGACGTTATCAGTCTTTATGAAGGCAATGCCGTAGATGGCACTCATAAGAACTTCATAGGATTTATAGAACTCAAAGCAAAAGGCGAACTCGATTATATCAACTCATACAGCGGCACCTCAACAAAGGGCAACTTCTGGTATGACGGCGAACATATCATCATCGAAACAGTTGATAACGATTATATGTGCGGCACCCTCAAAAAGAACGCCGACGACAAATACGAGATCAATTGGACGTGGAATGAAGGCACAGGTCACGAGGTAAATTATACATTCGTGCAAGTTGAAGGCGTTTCGCTTGCGGGCGAATACTTTTCTAACAACGGCGACATCATCACTTTCACGGGCTCGGCCAACCTTACAGTTCTTTTGGACAGCTTTGACAGCGCGATACAGGCGACATTCACCCGCAACGGCAACACACTCACGATTGAGGGGCTTGAAGACTATTTCTCCACTGCCGAGATAGAATATATCTCTCCCGATGAGATAAAGACAAATTTTGTCGGCAAAGAAGGAAAAGCAGAAGACAATAAATTGGATTATAAGAAGATATCTTCCGTTGATTACAGTGCGCAACCTTTCATCTGCGAGAATTATATTCCTTACATGTCCGATTCATATTGGGAAGAAAGCTCGATCACATTCCGTGCTGACGGAACTCTGCTCTATAGCAGGGTCAGCGAATCAAACGGCAGATTCTATGTGTTTGATACATCGGCAGGTACAAAAGTGAAGATGATTATTGACGGATATGTCAGTACTTTCTATCTCAAGACCGTTGGCACCGAAACGATACTTGTAGGTATCTTAAGTCGTGGTAATACAGCAAAATGTTCTACAATAATAACAAAAAAAGCAAGCGGTCAGCTTCGCGGCTACATTATAGGCGCAGACAGAAATAATGCGGTCTTTGTCAATGAAAAAGGTCAATACTATGTCAAAAATGGCGAATTGCAAGATGTATCTATCAGCGGTACTTTTGCAGACGGCGAGTTTGTGACTGTCAAAGATACAGAATATCTGGTGTCAGAGAATTTAAAAGATGGCAACGAGAGATTCCTTGCTTACACATTGTCTCCGACCGGGCCAGAGAAAGGCAACTACAAATATGACAACAAGAATTTTTCCCTCAACGGCGTTGACAAAGTCACTGGCGACATAACAGGCAATTATGTTATCAACGGTAACTATATTGCGCTGTACAATTTGGAGACCGGTTATCTGCTTGTGTTCGACTTCAAAGCCGCACAACAGGCAGAAAACGTTGTTACCGAGGCTGCAAACGACGGCTATCGCGGGATGTACTACCAAGAGGATAAAGATGATCCCAAGTACGTTGTACTCATCTTTGACGGCGTAGGTCACAGCGGATATTTCTATCACTACGATGAGACCGGATATCGTCAAAATTGGAATTGGGCTACATATACTATACGCGATAACGGCGATGTTTACGTCCCCTACAATGAGTACAACCAACCTGTATTTGCCTTCTACTATGACAATCAACTGATATATACCACCGATCAATCAGTCGGCAATTCCATAAAGGCAGGTCAAATCTTCACTGCCCCAAACTACAAAGGCAGCACGGATATTCCGACGTTTGACGCGGCGGGCAAATATACGGGTCAAGATGTGGAGCTTGAGATCAAGGCGGACCTCACAGGCACGCTGAACACCAAAGCCTTCACGGCGCGCATTGACAAAACTAACGTCATCGTGTTCACGGTGGACAACGTCAAGTACACCTTTGACGCAAGCGACCCCGAAAACATCACTATAAACGGCGGTGCCTACAACAAAGTCAAACTGACCAAAGCCGAGACAGGCGAAAAGCCCTTCCCGCAAGGTACTTGGACAGGAACAATAAATGAAGATAAATACGGTTTGAAAGGACAAACCATTACTGTTACGTTTGACGCTACCAATGTCGAAGTAAAAGTCGGTTCTTATGACTTCAAATCTACCTATAAAGTATCTGGTCAAACCATCACGATGGAAGATAGCTCGGACTCAAATGAATATCATCTTATAAATTGCAAATTCACTTATAAGAGTGAGAGTGAAATTTCTTTCGAGTTTGAATTGAGCGATGAATATGGAGACGATGTAACACCATTCAGTGCTGTCAACTTGACAAAGCAAGCTGAAGCAAGCGATGAAAAGCCCTTCCCGCAAGGTACTTGGACAGGTACCGTAAAATTTGATCACGGAGACATGGGTGGTAACTTAGGTCTTGACAAACAGCCGATAACCATAACGTTTAATGCAGACAATACATTTGAATTCAAAACAGGCGATTATGAATTCGGCGGAAAGTACGAATACAAAAACAATAATATCACTTGCAGCAATTTCACCGGCGGCAACGGCAGCTGTGAGCTTTCCGAGTGCACTTTCAAGGACTATGCTACGGACGCAATGGCGGTTGAATTCACAATAACGCAAGACTACGATTATAATTTCTATTTCTCCGCACAACTCACCAAGCAAGACGAAGCAAGTGAAGAAACATCGGTCGTAGGCACGTGGACAGGCACGGTGAGCTGTGACAACCAGTACTTAAATGGTAAGCCTATTTCTGTAACGTTTGAGGCGGACAACAAAATCTCTCTCACCATTACCGGCTGGGGCAGTGAAACTCCTTATACCGGCACATATGCTGTCGCAGAAAATAAGATAACAGGCACTCTTACTGGTTCCGGATGGGAACTCACAGAATGTGAATTTACATTCGAAGGTGGAAAACTGTCTCTCGCTGGCAACTTCCAAGACGATGAGTCTATTGATTATCCCTTCACCGTTGCGGAGTTCACGAAGCAAGCGGAGGCTGAGGAAGGCTCGTCGATTGTTGGTACTTGGAAAGGCGAGGCCACTGTAACGGGTCCCTATGTTGAAGGCGGAGAAATGACTCTCACAATCAATGCTGATAATACCTTTAAGATCGAAATCGGTAATTTTAGCTGCAACGGTAAATACACTTATGATGGAACGTCTATCACAACGTCTGACAATAATGGGACATATACAGTGAATTCATGTGTCATCGAAATTAAAGACGACTCATTACGCGTAGTGGTAACATTCTACGATGATGATTCTATGAATGAATGGACTTTTACAGCTGAAAAACTCACTCAAGCATAATCAACGTTCACACAGAAAAGCCTGTCCTTGCGACAGGCTTTTTTTTGTTGGTGGTTGGTAGGGTTTTGACATTATTTGCTTATGACGATGGCAAGGTCGTACAGCTTTTGATCGAACTCTTTGGGGAGGCGGAGGGCTTCGATGACGGTGGTGTCATAGATGTCGCCGCCGCGCACTCCGACGACGCGTCCGGACTGTCCGCACTCGATGAGGTCCACGGCGCGCTGCGCCATACGAGCGGCGAGCACGCGGTCGGACATTGTAGGATTGCCGCCGCGCTGCATATATCCGAGCGCCATATGGTTTACCCTGCGCCCCGTCGCCGCGGCGACTTTTTCGAGGAGTGCGTCCTTAAGCTGGTTCTGCCCTTCCGCGAGCAAAATTATCGTGGACGTCTTGCCCTTGTCAAATCCGCGTTTTACGCTCTTTGCTATTTCGTCCACATCAGCGGGAGCCTCGGGCACGATGACGTACTCGGCGCCGCCCGCGACGGCGGAGTTGAGGGCTATATTGCCGCTCATCCTGCCCATGACCTCGAGGATCATGATGCGGTCGTGCGAGGTTATGGTGTCGCGCAGCTTGAGTATTGCGTCGATAACGGTGTTGCACGCGGTGTCAAAGCCTATCGTGAAATCCGTATAGCCCATGTCGTTGTCTATGGTGCCGGGTATGCCGATGACCTTGAGGTCGGTGTTGACGTGCATATCCTGTACGCCGCGGAAAGAGCCGTCGCCGCCTATGACGATGAGGTTTTCGATGCCCTTGTCGAGCAGGTTGTTCACCGCCTTTTTCATGACGTCGATGTCCTTGAACTCGGGACAGCGGGAGGAGCGCAAAATAGTCCCGCCCGCGTGTACGCAATTGGAGACCGAACTGTACGGCATGGGGATTATCTCGTCGTTGACGAGTCCCGTATAGCCGTGACGCACGCCGTACATATCATAGCCGAGATACAGGCCGTATCGCACTACGGTGCGGATGCAGGCGTTCATGCCCGACGCGTCTCCGCCCGACGTCAAAACTGCAAGTTTTTTGCTTTTTGAAGGAATTGCCATTTTTATGCCTCCGAAAATATATTCAGTTATTTCTCCGCAAAACATACGCAGTCTTGCGAAAGTATTCTCAATTTCGCCAAAGCTTAGGGCTGTATCTCGCCGCCTTTGGCGCTTGCCGCCCTAAAAGCGCGGCGCCGCTCACTTCACGTACTTGACGCGCCCCTTGCCCAAAAGCTCCTCCAGCCTTAAAATAAGCTCGTCCGTGACATACGTCCGTTGAGGATATGCGAGCATCTTGCCCGTCTGCTTGATCTGCGCGTGACAGGGCGTATCTCCCGGGAATAGCGACAGCACTTCGCGCACCATCTCCTTTTGCGCGGCGTTTTCAATTAGCACGTACAGCGTGCCCTCGCCCGCGGGCTTATCCGCCACGGGCTTGTCGTCCGCGACCTTCCAAAGCTCCACCTTGTCTATGCTTATCTTCGGCTCGCTCTCGTCGCTGAGGTCCACCCTGCCATACACCTTTATCGGGCTGTCCCCCTCGAGCAGCGCGCCGTACTTCTCAAACGCGCGGGCGTACATCGCAAAAGCCACGCTGCCCATCCTGTCCTCCAGCCTGCCCACAGCGAATTTCTGCTGCTTTTTGGTGAGCTTGCGCTCGAATGACGACACAATACAGCCAAACGCGACGTTCTTGCCATGCAAGCTCTCGTCTACAGTCATCTCTGAGTTGCCGTCCTCATCCGCCTGTTCGACATAAAGCATGCCCGCGTCGAAGTTGAACTCGTGACGGTCATCGCGGTAGTCGTCGAGCGGGTGACCCGTGAGGTACATGCCCAGCACTTCTTTCTCGTACGAGAGGCGCTGTGCCTTGCCGTACTCCTTGACCTCTTGATAGTGTATCTCCTCATCCTCGATGAGGTCGTCAAAGAGAGAGAGCTGCCCCGTCGATTTGTGTTTCATATCCACGGCGACGGTGTCCATGATGCGCTCGTAGGACGCCATAAGCGTGGAGCGCGTCTTGCCGAAACAGTCCAGCGCCCCGCCCTTTATCAGACTTTCGAGCATGCGCTTGTTTATCTGCCCGTTGCAGCGCGTGATGAGGTCGCGGATATCCTTGAACTCCCCGCCCTGCTCGCGCTCGTTGAGGATGTACTCCATAGCCTGCTCGCCGACGTTTTTTATGCCCATAAGCCCATATCGCACGTCGCCGCCGTCTATGGAGAACAGCTTTTCGGAGCGGTTTATGTCTGGCGGCAGCACCTTGACGCCCGTGCGACGCAGGTAGTTCATATAGTGCTTGACTTCGTCCGCGTTTGTAATGCGGTTGTTGACGACAGCCACTATGAAGTGCACAGGATAGTAGAGTTTGAGGTACGCCGTCTGATATGTCAGATAGGTGTACGCCGCCGCGTGGGACTTGTTGAAGGCATAGGACGCGAATTTCATTATCTGATCGAAAAGCTCGTTCGCGATGTCCTCGCTTATGCCGTTCGCGACCGCGCCGGGTATCTGCTTTTTTGTCTTATCGTCGTCGAGCACGCCGCCGTACAGGAATATCTTGCGCTGTTCCTCGAGCACGTGCAGTTTCTTCTTGGACACCGCGCGTCGCAAAATGTCCGCGCCGCCGAAGGAGTAGCCGCACAGTTTCTGCGCTATCTGCATGACCTGCTCCTGATAAACTATGCAGCCGTAGGTGTTTTCAAGTATGCTCTTGAGTTGCGGATGCAGATATGTGACCGTCTCGGGGTGGTGCTTGCCCTCTACGAATTTGTCTATGAATTGCATGGGGCCGGGGCGGAACATGGATATGCCCGCGATGACGTCCTCCAAACAGTCGGGTTGCAGCTGCGCCATAAAGCGCTTCATGCCTCCCGACTCAAGCTGAAACACCGCCTCGCAATCTCCCGAAGAGATGAGCTCGTACACTTTTGGGTCCTCATAACCTAGTTTGTGGAAATCGAGCTCTATGCCCTTGTCCTTCTTGATGAGCTTGATCGCCTCGTCTATATCCGTGAGCGTTTTGAGCCCCAAAAAGTCCATTTTCAGCAATCCCAAAGCCTCGACTATGTTCTTGTCGAACTGCGTCGTGACGACGGGGCCGTTGCGCGAAAGGGCGCAATAGTTGATTATAGGCTCCTTGCAAATGACGACGCCCGCCGCGTGCATTGAGGTCTGCCTTGGCATACCCTCGAGCGCGATCGCCATATCAATGACCTCTTTCGCCATGCCGCCCGCGTCGTATATCTTGCGGAAATCCTCGCTGTAACAGGCGGAGCCTTCGGTGAGCACCTGCGGCAGGAGCACCTTGCCTACGGGGATCTCCTTCACCCACGCCGCCGCCTCGTTGTAGGGCACGTCCATAACGCGAGCGACGTCCTTTACGACCGCCTTGGCGCTCATCGTGGAGTACGCGATTATCTGCGACACCCTGTCTGCGCCGTACTTCTTTATGCAGTAGTCTATGACTTCCTGCCGCCTTACGTAGCAGAAATCGACGTCGAAGTCGGGCATGCTGACGCGCTCCTCGCTGAGGAACCGCTCGAAGAGGAGCTGATATCTTAGCGGGTCTATGTCCGTGATGCCTATGGAATACGCGACTATGCTGCCGCAGCCGCTGCCTCTGCCCGGTCCTACGGGTATGCCCATGAGCTGTGCCGCATGCACATAGTCCCAAACTATCAAAAAGTAGCCGTCAAATCCGCAGCGGTGTATGACGCCCAACTCGTACTCCAGCCTGTCCTTTATCTCGTCCGTGAGCTCGCCGTACTTGCGCGCCGCGCCCTCCCAGGCAAGGTCGTGCAAATACTGCTCCTCGTTTCTGTCCCCCATCTCGTCGTTTGTGTAGGTTGGGATTATGGATTTATGTTTGAGGACGAAATAGTCCCCGTCCACCTTGTCCGCTATCTCGCGCGTATTGGTTATCGCCTCAGGGCACCACTTGAACAGCTCCGCCATCTGGTCGCCCGTCTTGAGGTAGTACTCGTCCTCGCCGAAACGGGCGGAGTTTTCCTTATCGTCGGACTTTTTGCAGCCCAAAGTGATGCACATCATAGTGTCCTGCATATCCGCGTCCTGCTTTTCGATGTAGTGCACGTCGTTTGTGGCGACGACCTTGACGCCTATCTCGCGCGCTATGCGGACGAGTTGGTTGAGCACGATCTTGTCCTCTTCCATGCCGTGGTCCTGGAGTTCGATATAAAAATCGCCCTCCTCAAACAGGTCACGCATGCGTATGGCGTACTTCTTTGCCTCCTCATATCTGCCCTGCAATAGTAGCCGCGGGATTTTGCCCGCAAGGCATGCGGACAGGCATATTATGCCCTCGCTGTGCCCCTCGATATGCTGCAGGTCTATGCGCGGGCGCACATAAAAGCCGTCCGTAAAGGCGAGCGAGCTAAGATACATCAGATTTTTGTAGCCGACTTCGTTTTTTGCGAGCAAAATGAGGTGATATCTCTCCCTCATCACCTCCGCCGTCTTGACGTACATATCCTCAGCGACGTAAAATTCCTGCCCTATGATGGGTTTTATCCCCGCTTGCCTCATAGTCGAGACAAAGGTGTGCGCGCCGTACATGTTGCCGTGATCCGTTATGGCGACGGCGTCCATGCCTCGCGCCTTGAGCGCCTCGGCAAGCGGATAGACAGTCTTAGTCTTGTCCGGGTCGCGTTTCGTAGGGTCATTCTCGTCGCGAGCGTCGAGATCGGGCACCTGTCTTACAAGCCTGACCGCGCCGTCAAGCAGGCTGTATTCTGTGTGTAAATGCAAATGTACAAAATCCGTCATCTTTTCCTCATCTTCAAGGGGCGCGCCCGCCGCCTCGGTCGTCTATATCTCTTTGGCTCAAGCCGAAGTATTTGCCATATAAGCGTTTTTTCGTATATCTAATAGTTGATAACTTGCTCTTTTCGCGTTGCGCGCCCGATTTTGTTGTCGTCGCGCCTATCACCCTAAACGTCGCCCTCGCACTCCTCCGCAAGCTCCACAAGTTTCCTGAGCCTATGGTTTAGGCAGCTTTTGCTCACGCCGAGTATATCTGCAAGTTCGCTCAAAGTGGCTTCGGGATACTGCACTCTGACGTCCGCCGTCTGCTTGAGAACGGGGCTAAGCGCGTCAAATGCTCCTTCCGCGCTCTTCAGCCTTGCTATGGCCAATATCTGCTTCGCGGACGCCGTGACAGTCTTGTCGTAGTTTGCCGTCTCACAGATTATGGAACGGTTGAAGTCGTTGGCGCTCTCCCTGTCGTCGATTATGCCCTTGAGCGTGAGCGCGCTGTTGCTGAGCCCAAGCTTGATGAGAATATCCAATATTTCGTCCTTATCCTTGACGTACAGCAGTCTCTTTTCGCCGCGCTCGCTCATGCGGGTGTTTATGCGCATGTCGCTCAGTAGCTCCATAACGTCCTCCGCAAGCAGCTCGTCGTCAAACTGCAACTCGAAGTGATAGCCGCTCCTGCCGCCGTCGGGGACGTATACGCTGCCCGAGGTGAGCATAAGCCCCTTGAAATAGGCAAGGCGGCAGCACTCCTTTCTGAGCAGATCTTGCGGAACGCCCTCTATAAAGCCCTCAAGACCGCTCTCGTCCCCGCGCATAAGCTCAAGCTCTATGAGCGCCTGCTTGCTGAACCCGCTCGCCATCCTCACGATCGCGCCGCCCTTCTTCCTGTCGGGTATGAGCTCCACATCGGCGGGATAGAGGTCCTTTATAAGCCCGACGATCTGAAGCGCGCGCTCTGTATCCTCGAGCGCTATGGCAAGATTGAGTCGCCCGCGCGAGAGTTCTATGCTCCCCCTCGTGCGCGCGACGGCGGACAAAAACGCCTTTTTGCAGCATAGCTCGCTCGGCAAAACGTCAAGTATTTCACGCCTTACGCCATCCTTGAAACTCATTTCTTCCACCCCGATCTGTCCTTGAATGCGGGGACGTTGCCGTCTATCCCGTACACCCTGTCCAAGGGTATGTCATGCCTTTTTATAAAATCCGCCACGTTGTCGAATATTCCCACTCTGTCCGCCCTGTGCGCGTCGCTGCCGACAATAAACTTAACACCCGTCGCTATTATGTCGCCCATACGCTCGTCAAGCCCGCGCGTGTCGGGGATATGCCTCTCGTTCAGCTCGATATACACGCCGTGCGCGGCGCAAGCCTCGGCTATCCTCACAAAGTCCGCGGGACAGCGGTGCCCTATGTGCGCTATGACGTCCACGGGATAGCGCTCAATAAGCCCGAGATAGGCGCACGTGTTGACGTCGTACAGCTTTTGTCGCTCGCGCTCGCTCAAAAATCCGTTTACGAACACAAACCTGCGCGCCTCGCTCTTGCGCATAAGCGCCGCGAACCTGTGAAAGCCCGCGATAAGTACGTCCGCGCGCCTTATCACCTCGTCGGGGACGTCGATCTCGCCGTCCTCGGAAACTATGTTCGCCTCTATGCCTTGGAGCGTCGTTATGCCCTCTTGCGCGTTAATCTCGGCGCGCTGTGCTTCGAATTTTTCGGGCGTACTGCGGCGCCTAAGCCCGGAAAGGCTGTGGTCAGTGACCGCGACGCTTTTCAGCCCTCGCTCCTTCGCCGCGCATACAAGCTCTGAGACCGTGCACCGCCCGTCGCTCGCATTCGTATGCAAATGGAAATCGCTGTCGAATGTCATCCCTCGGCTCTCCTTGCCCGCGTCCCCGAACCGCCGAAAACGCTTATAAATTATTATAACATTTATATTTTGAGTTCGCAATACAAGATTGCATTTTTATAAGAGCTTAGCGCCATCGCTATTGCAATGGCTCATAAAGAAGGTTCATGCGGGGCGCTGCCCCACTCCCCGGCAAGGGGTTTCACCCCCTGCACCCCAAGCTAAAAACGCGAGCTAGGCAAATTCTTGCCGTCGCTCGCGTTTTTGGATTGTGTGTATGGTATGAACTCCTGCGTGTGAGCTTGATATTCACGGACGCTTTGTCCAAGTGTTCTTATACTCGCCGTCCGCCCTGTCCGAGCGCCCCTATACACGGACGTCAGCCGTGTCCGAGCGACCCCGCGGAGCGAGCGGTTTCACGCTAAGTACGCAGTGAGGGCGTGTCTGCACCCCACAAAATCACTTCGTAATTTCGTGGGGACCCCGCAATCTCTCACTCAAACGCTAGTAAAAAGAAAAAGCGGGCGTAAGCCCGCGTCTCCAAGCGCAAAAAATAGCGAGATATGAACATTATTTAGTTGGAGTTTTGTGAACATTTTATTGCGAATTGCGAAGCGTTAAATTCGTTCATATTTAACGAAACGTATGCCCGAGCTTTCTCGGGGTCCCCATA
>CANRBM010000063.1 GCA_947628855.1 uncultured Clostridia bacterium
TCCAGCGTATAAAAATGCTGCCATGTAAATGTAATGTCGTTTGACGGATAAAGCAGCCGAACTGCCTTTTGCAGCAGAAAAATAAAAAGCAGCGCAAAAATAATTATTCCCAACCAGCTTTTTTTGCGCTGTGTCCATATTTTTTTCATGGAGTGGCACGCTCCTTTTTGTATATTTTGTCGTATAATCGCAAAACGCTAAAAGTATTATATTAAGTAAATTATTTTTTGGCAAGGGATTTCTTGTTCTTTTATTGGCGCTTTTGGGGGACTTATGAAAAAATCCCCGCTATGGCTTGGCGCGCATAGCGGGGATTTTTTCAGGAAGACCATTTTCAATATCACATATCATCTTGCGCTCTCTTCCTACAACGCTTGCGGTATTGTAGTCAATCTGTCAGCCCATTTATTTTGGAAGTCGCTCTCAGTCTGATGCTCAAGCTTTTCAACAGCTATGCGTAGCATGACTATATATCGCAGCATCCGTTTGGGACTGCGGGAACTGAATGCGCTTTCGATTATCGAGGATATCGTCTCTATAATCTTTAGCTCCGCTTTGTACTGTTCTTCATTATAATACATAACAGACACAAGCTTCATTTGAAATTCCCTTTTATATACCTTACCAATCTCTCTCCGATACATTTCTCTCATAACTGATAATATCAAATCCAAATCATACGTATTCATATAAATTCTCTAAATCTCCTCCCTGCCGATTGCCTGAATTTTAATGTACCGCAAAGTCTTTGATATTTTTTCATATCTTACTCATAAAATTTTTCAGCAACTCAATGTCTTCGCTATTGAGCACTTCGGTATTTTTCTGACTGCCCAGAATCAGCTGCAGCTGTTTCTCATATTCCTCTGTGTTGTTCCTGCAGGCTTCGATAACCTCTTGGATTTTGTCGCTAAGCTCGGCAAACATTTCATTATATCTGTTCAGCTTTCTGTCGCACTCATCAAGATTTCCTTCAAAAAGCTCGCATATATCCTTGTTAAAGGCATCGTTAAAGGCATCATTATTTTCCTTCTGTTCTTCTATATCCTCCTCCATCATAACCAAAACATTCATGGCATCTTTTAAAAATTTCTGCTGCTGCTCTGTAAGTTCGGCTATTTTCTCATTTAATTCGGCTATATGCTGCGCATTGTTCTCCTTTATCGAAGCAAGCGCCTGTTCATTAGCCTGTCCCAGCCTTTCTACACAGCCGTTTGCCGACTCGGTAAGCTTACCCTCAAGCTTGTTGATAAAGCTGTCCGAATACTTCACGATATTTTCTTTAAACGCTTCCATCTCTGTGTGCAGCTCTGACACCAGTTTTTCCATTTTTCCGCCAAGCTCTGATACCAGCTTTCCTGTTTCCGCGCTGTTCTCTGACATCAGTTTCTCCAAAAGTTCATTAATATCCTTTTTAAAGTCAGCATTATTTTCCTCCTGTTTTTCTATGTTCTCCTTTATCTTAGTCAAAACATTCATGGCATTTTCTGAAAATTTCTGCTGCTGATTTGCAATTTCAGCTATTTTCTTATCTAATTCGGCTATGTGCTGCGCATTGTTCTCCTTTATCGAAGCAAGCGCCTGTGCGTTAGACTGCCCTATCTTTTCTACACAATCGTTTGCCGACTCGGTAAGCCTTGATGTCAATTTTTCTGTTTCAGCGTTAAGCTTTGATGTCAGTTTTTCCGTATTTTCTATACAGAGTTTAGCCATGTCCGCATTGTTTTTATTTGCCGCGTCTATAATTTTGTCACTGACAGCCGCAAAGGCGTCCGACAGCCGACAGCAAAAGCAGTAAAACGTCACCACTAAAATAACGGCTAACGTGACAACGCCAATCCATGCGTAACCGTTTACGCCCGTAAGCATAAGCAACATTACAAACAACAGCAGTTCCCCCAATAATATTGCCGAAAGCTTTCCCATTGCCAATTTTTTCATCACAGCCTGTCTGTTACCGATTGCATTTCATCACGTGCTGCCTTAAACGCTTCCGATAACAGCCCCTCCTTCCTTTTCAAATATTCATACATATAATTCATTAAGCCGTCTTTTATCAGTGACACCGCTTCTTCGCAAAACCTGACATCCATCTTGTGTTCATTACGGACATTATTATATTCGGCCTCAGCAGCCGGGCAGCCCATATTTCCGCCCTTACCGTCTTTTAGTTTCAACAGTCCCTGCCTTATGCAGTCCTCTGCTCCTTTTTGCAGGTTTCCGATATCCTTGTCCATATCCCAAAAGCAAATGTCCCCTACGGTTTTACAATATACCTTTTCCACAAGCTCCATTATATCATTTTTAAATTTATTAATATAATTGTATACGTACCTTTCAATGATATTCGGGCATCCCTTTACCGCATCGAACGTGGTAATCCTGTTGATTTCAAGCACGTCGGTAAGCCTGCCGTAATCCAAAAGGATATACTTATATTCCCCCCATTCTTCCTTAAAATTTTCAAGGCTCTCGCTAAAGCTGTCAAGTTTTTTTTCACACAGCTTCAAAGATGGCATGCGCAAATCGCCGCAGCCGCCATGCAGGATTTTTATTAAGTCCATCGGCTCCGTATATTCACACAGTTCTACGGCGTCCGCTATCATCTGTCCTCCGTTTTGCGCTAAATGGTCTTTTATCTGTCCATATGCCTGTTCAACGGCCTCGTCTATCCCGACAAGACCGCCAGCGCCAATCTTATCAACATTCCTGTAAAGCATTATTTTATACTTTTTCCCCACATTTTCAGGGTTATTATCAATACTGTCAATAAGCTTATCCGGCGCGTCAGCCAGCGCAAACGGGAAAGGCTGTATAAATATAATTTCATCATATTCCCCATAACAGGTTTTATCTTTTATGCCCATATCATCAAGGTTCATGAACACGGCGGCGCCGTATGGCATATAAGGGCTGTAAATCTCAATCGGACCCTTTTCAAAGTCGATATATGCCACGCCCTCGCAGTTCATAAGCACGATATCCCGTTTATGGGTGTCGTAGTATTCCTTCAGACTTATTCGAAGCCCTTCATGAAGGGTACTGCATATAATATTTATCTTGGAATCCTCATCTCCCTCGATGAGCACTTTTCTGAATTGACGCTCCATATTCATTTCTCCATTATTTCAGTCTCGATGAATGTTGAGTATTCCCCGCACAGTGAAAATTCCTCACTGATTTTGGCTTTATCCCCTGAATTATACTTCTCCTCCAAATCTTCAAGCTCCTTCTTCCTCGAGGCAATATCCGCCTGAAGCCTAAAATCATATGTCTTTATATAATCCTTCATTTTCGCGTCAATATCAGGCCCTACATCCGATTTAATGCGCTCCACGGCATACTCAAGGTTGTCATCGGCGGCTTTTATATAATGCTCTTGGATATGTTTGGTTATCGCTTTATTTTTTTCCTTGTCTATTTTTTCCTTCAATTCTTCAATCTGTTTAGCCGCGGCTTTATCCTCTTTGGCCGCTATCTCCGCGCGCAGACGGTTTTCCTCCTCCTTAGTGTTCAAGCCTGCCAGCGCCCTTTTCTCCTCAAACAGCTTTTCGCCCTGCCGTTTAAGCTCATCCTTGATTTCTTTCTCCTGCCTCTTAAATTCTTTCTTGTATTCAATATCTACAACCCGGCAATCCGGCGTGTCAAACTGCTTTCCCAGCTTAGCGAACCAATAGTCAAGCCCCAAATAATCAAGGAGCGATGCCCTGCGGGCCGTGTTCGTCTCTGGAATCCCGGCAATATCGGGCTCTTTGCCATTATCGCCATTATCTGTGTTGTCAAACGCTGCCGCCGCGGCTTTTCCAATCATTCCAGCCCTTTTTTGCTGCTTTACGCCATTGGCAACCTTGGCGAGTATTCTGGCGCCGTCAGCAAGCTTATCCGCATCCTTGACGGCCTTAGCGACCTTGAGCGCTTTATCTCCCTTATGTAATATATTGATAATCTTGCCTCCCAGCTTCGCCCATGCCTCACCAGGTACAAATATGGTGAGCCAGTCAATCGCGTTTCCAACTTTTTTAAAAGCCTCCTCATGCGAATGAGTTCCTTCTATCGTAATATATCTCTCCACATACGATGGAAACGCGGCGAGCTGTTTTTGTACCGCGCTCACGGCTTCCTCAAGAGCGGCCTTCTCCTCCTCCGCGGCGGCCCTTTTTTCCGCCAGCTGCTGATTGTCCAGATCAATCCGCCCAAGCTCCGCCTCAAGGTCTTCCTTCATTTCATTGAGTGCCGAAATCCTGTCCCTCAATTCGCTTATATTGCTGTCAGCCTCATCAATGTCGTCAGGAATCTCCGGCATATATACGGAAAGCTCCGCAAAGGAACCGGCATCATTCTTTAAGTCGTCAATGAGCGACTTTTTGTTGTCCCTTATCAGCCTGTTGAAGTCCTCGACATATCCGTCGCGCAGCCGCACGCATGCATTTTTAATATCGCCCGATATCCGTTTGTGATATTCGCCGTCAAATCCTGTTCCCGACGTTTCCCTGATTTTAGCCGTTATCTTTTTAAGCTCGCTTTCCTTATTGGTCCTAAGATCCTGCAGCGCCTCCTTCTTTTCCGTGTCATATTTTTCTTCCAGCCGCTCTCTTCTCTCCTCAAGGCTTTTCTCAAGCGCTTCAAGCGAATGGCGCAGCGCCTTGCTTCTTTCCCTGTATTCCTCGTCGTTACTGCTTAAAATCATGCCAAGCTCCCTGCTCCTGTCAAGAAGCCTCCCCTCATGCCGCGCGGCGATAAATTTAAGCTTATTCAACGCGTCATTTTGTATTGTCTCACGAATATTCTTCGCTATGTCGTCCGAGATATATTTCCTAAGCTTTGATACGCCGTCGTAATATTCGCTGCCCTCCTCATTTGATACAAAAAACGCTTCCTTCGCTGAAAGTTCTGACAGCTTTTTCCTTTCGTTTTCAATCGCGTCGCATGCGTTCTCCTCATTGGCGTGCAGCTCGTCCATGCGCGTGCGGACAAATACCGTCTCCGTCCCATAGCTCTTAATCGCCTTGATAAAGACCGCATCCGACTCTGTAAGAGGTTTTCCCATGACATAGAGCACCCTGTCCGAACTGACTATAATGTTTTCGGTCAGTTTAATATGCTCGTCTATAATGGTATTGACGCCCGGGGTGTCGATAAGAATAAGCCCGTCCTTTAGCAGATCTGATTTAAGGCTGATATTGATACACTCAATATCGGCAAGCTTATCCGATTTTTGGCCGTTCTGCCATATATCGCGTATCTCGTCAATGGGAACGGTCTCGCATCTCCCGTCAGCATATACCAGCTCCGCCTTATCCTCCTCACCGTACCTGATAAATGTTATGCGCGCCGTCGTCTCCGTAACGGCTACAGGAAGTATCTGCCTTTCCAGAATGTTGTTTATCAGCCTTGATTTGCCCGCCGAAAACTGTCCCATGACAGCCAGAAAATATGTTTTGTCCTCCAGCCGTTCCTCAAGCTGCCGCAATTGGACAGCGCTCTCATTATCATCTAAATATTCTGATATCTCTATCAGCCTGTCAATCTTGTCCTTCATCATATCTTTCATTATGTCCTCCAATATATTCTCACTGCTTAATACTATATGTCCTGCTCCTCTATTCGGTCAACCCTGATGCTGTCTATTTCAAATTTCAAATCGTGCGCGGTCTGTAAACGTTTTCTTACGCCTTCCTGCTGCACTTTCAGTTTGTTTATTGAACTTTCCTTCTCTTTTACGGCGTCGTTCAGCCTGTTATTGAGGATTTCGAGTTCTTTCTTCTTTGTGTCAAGCTTAGCTCTTACCGACTGACTGATGAGCTGTTCCATTGTGTTTACATGAATATCGCATCTATTCTTAAATTCTTTTTTTACATCTTTTATGTATTCATGTTTCACGTCTTCCAGCTGCCACTTTAAATTCTTCTTTAATTTGTTAAGCGCATCGCTGTATTTTTTCTTCATATTTTCCGCAAATTCTTTTTGATAGCTTTCAAGGCGTGTCTTTAATTCCTCTTCCTTTTTAATTTTTCTTCTAAGCACCTGCTCCTGCCCGGCAATATCTTCATCCGCAATGCCGCTGAGTTGATTTTTAAGATCCTTTATTTCTTTATTATATTCCTCTCTAATCTCTTCCTGCCGCTTTATGTATTCATCTCTGTCTTTAGTATTTGTCACCTCTTCATATACAACCTTCTTTTTTTTGAATATCCACCAGCCTGTTTTCTCAGTCTTCGGCTCATAATGTTTATCGACTGCAGGCATAAACATATCAAAATTCCTCTCAAAATCCTCCCTGGACGCTTTGGCAGCATCAAGCTGTTTTTCAAGAGCCTTTTTCTTCCTCTCCGCCTTCCTGGCCGCAATTACATCATCCTGCGCCGCATCGACAGCCTGCTCCTGCTCCTCTATCTTTTTCTTATAGTCATCGCAGACTTTGTCAAACTCCTCCAGACCTACCTCAATGGATGGTATTTCAAAGCTGCTGTCGATTTTAATGTCCATATTCGCAGATAATGTCTTTTCCAATTCGGCAGTAATGTCCGCGGTATTTTCTACAGCAATCAGCCTGATTTGGCGGCAATAATTTTCATATGCTCCATCTGCAATCCTTTCAAGCTTTTTCTGAACATACTCCGGCTCTATCTCGTCAATATTTTCAAATGTATCAATCTGCTTCAAATACCTGTCTCCAAACCGATCAACCTCGACATTGATTTCATTATAGAAATCTTCTTCAGCCTCATTGACAGCCTTTTTTATATCCTTTGTCTGTTCGGCAATCCTGTCATTCAAACCTGATATTGTATTTTCCAGTTCCAATATTTGTTCCTTGATCGAGCTGTCGTCGGCAGCACCATTTAAAACATTAAGCTGAATATCTATGTTTTTGTAAACATTGGAGAGCTGTTCAATAAGTTTGCTTATCGGAGACAGAAGCTCCTGTTTTGCCTTTTCTCCCTGTGTCAGGAATTTCCACAGCCTGTCCTCAAAGGCTTCCATACGCGACTTTTCTTCAAAATCCTTCTTTTCCTCATCCGTAAAGCCGCCCTTCCTGCCGCGATAAGAAAAATCGTCCTGCTTGCTGCGGGCTATAAGCGCGGGGTACGCGGCCACTGGCCACAGCTCCGGAATTGTTTTTATATCGGGATAAACTTTTTTATAGTTCTCTTTGAGTCTGTCGATTACACTATCCAGTTCTTTCTCGCTAACTTCGTCTATCCTGTTTAACAGCAACAGCACGCTCTTGACATTTTTGCAAAGTGCGGACAAAAATTCAAAATCCGAACGTTTCCCGGGCTGATTCGCGTTAAACATAAAAATTCCCGCGCCGGAGCGCTCAATCTGCTCCATGGTAATTTCCCTATGGCCTTCCGCCATGCCATTTAAACCGGGAGTGTCCACAAGCGTGACATTCCCCTCCAAAAATTTCGAATCAAGGTATAAATCCAAATGATCCACTCTTTTTGCGACATCAATATCGCTTTCAGTGCTGACATATTTCGATATGGTATTTAGAGTGGTGTCGTATATTTTCTCAGATGTCCCATTCTTGAAAAACACTTCGCCTGCTTCTCCTTCCTTAGCGGCGCTCTTATGCCTCAAAAAATTTACGGTCGCCGTAGTCTCATTTGTATACGAGGGCAGTATCTTTTCTCCCATAAGCGCGTTCAAAAATGTGGATTTTCCGTTGCTGAATTCTCCCACTACCGCAATCGAAAATTCTCCTTTTTCGAGGCTTTTGAGATTGTCCCCGATCACCCCGGCCTCGTGTTCAAACCCGTTTTCTTCAAAAAATTTTTGCGCATCTGACAGGCACTTTGCGATTTTTTCCTTGTTGTCCAGATATTCTTTCTTATAATCGTTCATTTTTTGTTCTCCTCTTTTTTCTCAAATTTTTAAATTATCCCTGTGTTTCAGAAAGCCAAGCATCGATTTCATCAATTGCGTCAAGTTCTTTTCTGCTCAGCTCATAGCGTGCGGCAAGCTCCTTTTCATTGCCGGTGATAAAACTGTTCAGGCTGTCAAGTCTTGTTTTGATACCATCTTCAAACTGCTCGAAAACCTTCTCTCTGATATCCGAAAAATTTGCCTGATCAACATCGTCAATATACTTTTGGATATTTTCACACATTGATGGCTCTTTTGCGTCACCGTCCAACAGCTTCTTTTGGATTTCTTCCTTTAACTTTCTTTTCTCGTTGCGGCAAAATTCTTCTTTGTTTGCCTTCAATGCAGCTTCGAATAGTTCTTTTTTGTTTTTTCTTTCATTTTCAAGATAGACTATATTGTCTTTGAGTCTTTTAACCTCACTACTCCCTTCCTTAATTTTATTCTCCATATCCGCTATTTGGAAATCAAGCTTATTTATATATTTCGTATGATTCTCCCGTTTTTGACGCCAGTCCTCCTCCAGCTTCTCCATTTTCTTTTTCCATTTATTCTGCTCCGAATAATCAAGCTCCGTTTCATAATAAGTTTTCGTTTTCTCACCCACAAAAAAATCTGCAAGCCTAAAAATACCTTTCCTTTTAACCTTTTTCTCCATTTTTACTCTTTTTTCCTGCACGCCCGGATCTTTCCCCAAATCCTGCTTCTTTTCGTTATAAGCTCTCTTATCCCTGTTTTGATTCTCAATTGCCTTGTCACGCTCGCTTATCGCCTTGCTTATATCTCTTTGTTTGCGCAGGTTGTCATCTTCTATCTGCTTTATCTTCTCATTATTTTTTCTAATCTTATCCTGTTCTTTGTCGTCGTCCAGCTTGATTCGGCTGTCGTCAAATTTAGTCCCGCCTCCGTTTATGTTAATATTGACTTTGTTTTCAAAACCGGTTACGCTTGTGGTGAAATCCGAAACTTTAAGCAGCGCCGCGTTATAAAGGCGAATTAAATCTCCCTCAATTCGATTCCTCAAATCAGGTATCAGATTTGAATTAATATAATTCATGATATACGCACTGTAATATTCCGGCGGATTGGCATTATTACGGTCATTAAATTCCTGAAGCCCGCTGTATGTTTTTATTTTTTCATCAATATCCGCACTTACGCGCCCGTTAAATTGTTCCAGCTCCTGCCCGGCATATTCACGCAGGCTTTTCCTGTTACCAATGTCCATGCTCTCCATAAAATTATCCAAGCGCTTTTTTTGGTCGTCCTTCTGAGTGTTAATTCTTGATATGATTTCTTTCGCTCTTTCGACGCTTTTGACCTTGTCGTCGCTCGCTCGAAGCTGTTCATTTATTTTTATCTCCGCGTCCAGCCCGTCGCGAAGCCTGTCGATAATATGTCCCAGAGTATATAGGGCAGAATCCGCGACATCAGAGAGATACTCGCCGCTCTCTATTATCCCGTAAAGACATTTTTCAAAATCCTGATAATTCGATTCCCTATACAGCGCATCCCTGTCCGATATCTCCTCCCTGTCGCCGTCATAAACCTTGGTTATTGATTTGTCCTTTGAGGCAAGCGCCTTGACAGCGGAAATGCCACATATGTCATAGATCACGTCCCTTCTTTGGTCAAAGCATTTTTTCAGATTTTCCTTGTCCTTGTCGATTTTGCTTTGGAGAGTCTCCCCCGCTTCATCAACCCTGTCAATAAAATTTTGGACAAAGATAAATCTGTTCTGATAATTTAAAAGCAGATTTATAAAATCACGATCCGTGGATTTAACGCCGCTGACCGACAAAAGGTATATGCAGGCATGCGCTTTTTTTATCTCATTGAGCGTAATCTCCCTGTGCCTGTCGGCCATCCCGTTAAGACCCGGGGTATCCACGATAATTATGGGATACGGCACATCTAAAAAGTTGACATAGATTGATACAGACTGTATTGTATCGGCAACATTAATTTCCGAATGGACTGTGGTGTATTCAATTATCTGCTTCAGATCGGGAAGGTGCTTTTTTTCGCCGTTGACATATTCAATATCGCATGTGTTGATGCGTATATCGTCCCGAGGCACATTGTGAATGTATGTCACCGCTGCTGTAGTTTCCGTCACAGCATGCTTTAAGATATTCTCTCCTATTATAGAATTGATAAACGTGGATTTCCCTGAGCTGAACTCGCCGACGACAGCGATGCGGAAGGTTTTGTCATTGAGCCGACTCTTCAGTATATTTAGCTCATCCGCGTAATGGCTGCCCTGCACTGATTTCATCTCCATAAGACAATCTATCCGGCTGTTAATGGCATCAATATCAATCTGTCCCATATATTTTCCTCCATTTTTCTGCTGATATTACATTTATCTAATGATTATACAATATTTTTTTGTAAAATTGGTATGCTGCCAGCAGACTTTTCGACTTTTTTTTATAACTTTTCGGATTGTTTCGCCAATTTGAGACACTCCTCGTAAAATTTAGGCTTTTTCAAGACTTATCAAATATGTAGAGGCTATGTACGGCTTTATATCCCTTGTCGTCCCCAGCAGGCAACTCTGTATTCAACGCCTTTGCCGCAGACTTTCAGGACTTTTTTCAAAAAATTTACAAAAAAAATCCCCGCGCCTTTTCCTGTCAAAAAGACGCGGGGAGTTTTCACTCCTCCAGCTTAAGCCAGGGACTGTATGCATCCTCGGGCACTGTGCCATTCAGAATAAGCGAACTGTACTCATTCGGGCGCGATGTATATACCTCGACCGTAAAGCGGTAGGCGCCCCCGGGCTTCGCATGCCTTTCCTTATCAAACCATATGCCGTTGCCGTTTCTCATAATAATCTCCTGTTTACT
>CANRBM010000064.1 GCA_947628855.1 uncultured Clostridia bacterium
TAAACACCCCGCTCGCCGTGCGCAAAAGCGACGTCATATATCCTACCGTGCCAAGCTCATCGGCGATGTCGCGAGCGAGCGCGCGTATATATGTCCCGCTTGAACATTCTATCTCAAAAGCGTATTCATTTGCGGTAAGATTTTGCTCGTCAAGCATTTTTATACGATATATCGTGACGTTTTTCGGCGCGAGCTCTGCAATTCCGCCCTCGCGCGCGATATCGTATGCGCGCTTTCCTCCTACCGATTTTGCGGAGTATTGAGGCGGGAGTTGGCATATCTCGCCCACAAACTTCTCCGCGGCGGCAGCAACATCGCTATCGGTCACATTTATAGTTTGTCTTTCGCTTATTTCGCTGCCCTTATCCAGCGTCGGGGTGGTCTCGCCGAACTTGAACGTGACGACATAGGTCTTTTTCTTTTGCAGGAGGATATCGAACAGCCGCGTCGCCTTGCCTACCGCTATAGGCAAAACGCCCGTAGCGAGCGGGTCGAGCGTGCCGAGGTGCCCCACCTTGAGTTTTTTGTCGCCGCTTATCGCCTTGAGCGCGCCTCTGACTTTGACTACGACGTCGTTCGAGGTCATGCCCTGCGGCTTGTTGATGTTGACGAAACCTATCATTTTTGCGTTTTAAAAGAGGCGCGCGAGCGCCCTTCTTGATTACAGCCTGTCTTTTGCAAGCTTGACTATCTTTTCCAATATATCTTCCTTGAACCCGTTCACTCTGCATCCCGCGGCGTTGACGTGTCCGCCTCCGCCGAAACAGTTCGCGATCTCGGCGGCGTTTATGGGCGACTTTGTGCGGATACTGAGCTTGAAATTCCTCGGCGCGACCTCGCTCAGCGCATACGCGACCTTTACGCTGTCTATGTCGATGAGCTCGTTTATCATGCCCTCAGTCTGTTCGAGAGACGTCCCCGTAGCGGCGAAGTCCTCCGCTTCGAAAACTATGGCGGCGACCCTGTTATCCTCGAAGAATTGCGCTTTTTGCAATATGCGGCTCTTTAGTCTGAACCTGTCGATATCCGTGCTTTTGTACACCTTGTATATGATGTCCGCGGCGTCTATGCCGTAGGACATAAGCTCTGAGGCAATGATGTGGGTATTTTCCGTCACGCTTGAGAAAGCAAAACAGCCGCTGTCCGTGACTATCGCGCCGAAAAGCAGCGCCGCGATGTCTGCGTCTAGCATATCCATCTCTTTTATCACTTCATATACGAGCTCCGCGCATGCGGACGCCTTGCCGTCCACGAAACATGTATCGGTAAACCGCTCGAAACTTGCGTGGTGGTCTATCGCCGCGCGTTTACGAGCCAAAAGAAAGCACTTCGTGCATTTGCCAAGCCTGTCGAGAGAGGAGCAGTCTACGCTTATCGCCGCCTCATGCGCGGTCTTAGTCGGGAAACAGAATTTTTCGCTGCCCTTCAAAAAAGTATATTTTTTGGGAACGGCGCAGTCGCAATACAGGCTGACCTGTTTTCCCGCCTTTTCAAGCGCGAGCGCGAGCGCGAGCGTACTTCCGAGCGCGTCGCCGTCGGGATTTGTATGGCAAAACAGCGCAATATCCTGCGCTTTGCTCAAAAAATCCAAAATTTCGCCGACGTTTCCCGTCATTTCTCCTCCGTGTCCTCGCTGTAGGGGCTTTCCTCGTGCATTTTTGCGATGAGGCTGTCTATCTTTATGCTGTAATCAACGGAGTCGTCAAGCAAAAACCTCAACTCCGGCAACAGTCTGATATTCACTTCGTCCTTCAACCTCGCGCGTATAAACGTCGAGCTCCTGCACACGGTGTCGAACGCCGCTTTTTTCTCCTCATCGGACGCGGCGTATATGCTGAGATAAACCTTCGCGTACTTGAGGTCGGGCGTGACGTACACCTTTGTCACGCCTACGAGCGCGCCGCCCATACGCGGGTCCTTGATATCCTCCGCGATGACTTTGGATATTTGCCTTTTGAGTTCGGAATTTACGCGTTCCGTTTTAATCTTCATTTATCTGCTCCACAGTATAGCTTTCTATCACGTCGCCTTCCTTGAGGTCCTGATAGTTCTTGAGAGTTATGCCGCACTCGAATCCGCGCGCCATCTCCTTTACGTCCTCTTTGCCGTGGCGGAGAGATGCTATCTCGCCGTTGTACACGACAGTACCCTCTCTGACAAGCCTCGCTTTGGAGTTTCTCAGAACCTTGCCGTCCGTTACGTAGCAGCCGGCGACATATCCGACGCCCGTGATCTTGTACACCATGCGTATCTCCGCCGTACCGAGGGTCGTCTCGCGGAATTTGGGCTCCAGCATACCCTTGACCGCCTTTTCGATGTCCTCGATCGCGTTGTAGATGATGTCGTAGAAACGGATATCGATCTTCTTTTGCGCCGCCAAAGCCTTAGCGTTGACGTCGGGTCTGACGTTGAACCCGATGATGATAGCGCCCGCAGTCTCCGCAAGCAGTACGTCGCTTTCTTTGACCGCGCCGACCGCGCTATGGATGATGTCTATGGAAACTTCCGCGTTGCCAAGCTTGACAAGCGACTGTTTGACAGCCTCGACAGAGCCCTGTACGTCCGCTTTGATGATGAGTTTGACGGATTTGAGCTCGCCCTTGGATATCTTGTCGAAGAGGTCGTTGAGTGACACAGAGGAGTGCTCCGCCTGCGCCGCTTCGCGTTTGAGCCTACGCTCTTCGGCAAGTTCTCTGGCAAAGCGCTCGTCCGCGACGACGTCAATTCTGTCGCCCGCTTCGGGGACGTCGTTCCAGCCTGTGACCGAGACAGGCATAGACGGTCCTGCAGATTTCACTTTCTTGCCCTTGAAATCCATCATGGCGCGTATCTTGCCCGTGCATACGCCCGCGACGACGTTGTCTCCGACGTGCAAAGTGCCCGTTTGAACAAGTATAGTCGCGATCTTGCCGAGTCCTTTGTCCAATTTCGCCTCGATGATAGTGCCTCTTGCGCTCCTGTCCGGGTTAGCTTTGAGCTCCTCGACTTCGGCGCGCACGAGTATTTGTTCAAGCAGCTCTTCTACGCCCATACCCGTCTTAGCCGACACTTTGACGACCGGCGTTTCGCCGCCCCATTCCTCGGGAGTGATGCCGTATTCCGTGAGCTGTTGCAGCGCGCGGTCGGGATTTGCGCCCGGCTTATCCATCTTGTTCAACGCGACGATGATCGGTACATTCGCCTGTTTTGCGTGGTTGATAGCCTCGACCGTCTGTGGCATAATGCCGTCGTCCGCCGCGATGACGAGTATCGCGATATCCGTGACCTGCGCGCCTCTTGCACGCATTGATGTGAACGCCTCGTGTCCCGGCGTGTCGAGGAAGGTTATCGTCTTGCCGCCGAGCGCAACGGTGTACGCGCCGATGTGCTGCGTTATGCCGCCCGCCTCACCGCCTGTGACATTGCTCTTTCTGATGTAGTCAAGCAAGGAAGTCTTGCCGTGATCGACGTGACCCATTATCGTGACGACGGGAGGTCTCTCGACGAGGTTGTCAAGGTCCTCCGCCTCGTCCACTTCGAGTTTAGCCGTCAAAGTCTCTTCGAGCGTGACGTCGGGTTTATATTCGAGCTTGACGCCGAATTCGTCCGCGACAAGTTCCGCCGTGGCATAGTCGATGCTGTCGTTTATGGTTTTCATCTCGCCGATGGAGAACAGCTTGCGCACTATCTCCGCCGCGGATCTGCCGATCTTTTCGCTCAAAGTCTTGATAGGCACCGGATCTACAGTGATGACTGCGCTTTCGATGACGGTGACAGCTGGACCCGATTGCGTCTTTTGGCGGTTCGTAGCCTTATAAACGCGCACAACTTCCTCGCCGTTTTCGTCGTAAGATACAACTCTGTCGTCGTCGATAAATCCCTTCTTGATGAGCGAATATCTCGATGAACTGCGGTCGTCGAATTTGCCGCCCGAATTTTGATTGGAATTGTTTTTCTGGTTTTTGCCTCCGTTTTTGCCGTTGCCTTTTTGTGGCATTGGTTGAGGCATATTTTGAAGTCCTGTCATGGGACCTCTAGACCCCGGTTGATAGCTCTTGCCTCCGCCTTGAGGACGTTGTCCCTGTGCGCGCGGTCCTCCGCCCATGCGGTTATTATCGTTTTGCGAGAACACTCTCGTCTTTTCGCCGGAGCGTTTAGGTTCGCTCTTTTTGGCGGGTTCGGGGACGTACACTCTGCGTATCTTTCCGTCCGCGCCTATTTCCGGCTTATTTTCGGGCTTTGCCTGCGGCTTATTTTGCTCCTTTGCGCCGTCCTGCTTAGCGGGTCTCTGCTCCTCCTTTTTGCCCTCTTTATCTCCCTGTTTTTGCGCGGGCTGAGCAGATCTTCCCTGTTGCTTTTGCTCCTCTTTTGGCTTTGCCGTATCCTTTATTTCGGTATTCGAGTCCGCCTTGCTCTCCTCTTTAGGGGCGACGTCCGCCTGTTTTTGTTCGGATAACGCCGGCTTTTCCGACTTAGCCTCTTCCGCCATGGTTTTTTCGGGCTCGTTTGAGGACTGCTCCTTCGCCGCTTTTTGAAGTTCGAGCTGTTTTGCCTCGATAGCGTCTATCTTCGTCCTTATGGCAGACATCAAAGCGCCGACCTTGGATCTTGTGCGCGCAAGCCCGCTCTCGAGCTCTTGGATATCGCCGTTTCCGAGCCTGAGCAAAGACTTTAAATTTGTGTTGGTTTCCTTTTTGTTTTCGGGCATAGCCATCACCTCACTATTGCTGAAATCGCGCTTGCCAAGCTGTCGTTTGAAATTCCGACGGCATTCACTTCCGCGCGGTGCAGGGCGCCCTTGAGCCCCTCTATTACATAGATATTTCTGTCCGCAAGTCTTGTTTTCAGCCTTGCGATATACTTTTCGCTTGCAGAGGAATCGATGAGCACTATTTTGACCTTGCTCTTGTTTTCGACAATTATGTCCTCGCCGTACAGGACCGCGCCCGCACGTTGAGCAAGACCGATATATGACGCAAGCTTATCGCTCATCAAGCCACCTCAAGACCTCGTCGGGCACGTTCTCGTGGAAATGTGCCGCAAGCAGTCTCTTCCTTTTCAATTTTTGGATGCACTCCGCCTTTTTATGCACCCATACGCCGCGCCCTTCGAGTTTTTGAGACTCGTCAAAGACTATCTCGCCCTCCGGAGTGCGCACAAAGCGCGCTAGCTCGCTCTTATCGGCGTGTTGCCTACAAGCTACGCACATGCGGGTGTTCTTCTTATAACTCGCCATCTATGTCACCGATATCGGCAAGATCGACGGCAAACTCGGAGTTGGGTTTGACGTCTATCTTCCAGCCCGTAAGCTTTGCGGCGAGACGGGCGTTCTGACCGTTTCTGCCTATAGCGAGGCTGAGTTTTTCGTCGGGAACTGCGACGCGCGCGGTCTTCTCCTCTTCCTTGATAGTGACCTGCACGACGGGTGCGGGCGAGAGCGCGCTCTTGATGTAGAGGAAAATGTCGTCGGAGTACGGCACAACGTCAATTTTTTCAAAGCCGCCCAGCTCCGCGATTATGGAGTTTATCCTCACTCCTTTATTGCCAATGCAGCTACCCACCGCGTCCACGTTTGGATCGTCGCTCTTGACGGAGATCTTTGTGCGGAATCCCGCCTCTCTCACGCAATTCACGATCTTGACAAGCCCCGCTCTGACCTCGGGTACTTCCATCTCGAACATGCGGCGAACGAACCCGGGAGCCGTCCTCGATACGACGACCTGCGCGCCGTGCTCAGAGCCGCGTATCTTCTTGATGTACACCTTGATGATGTCGCCGACGTTGTATTTCTCGTTTGGCATCTGATCGGATTGCATCATTATGCCTTCCATCTGTGTGCCCGTGATCTCCACGAAAACGTTGTTGGCCTCTTTGCGGCGAACGATAGCCGTGAGTATCTCTCCCGTGCGCTCGCTCATCTCGTTGAGCACCATATCGCGCTTTATGTCGCCTATGCGCTGAAGTATGACTTGCCTCGCGGTCTGCGTAGCGATGCGCGAGAAGTCCTTGGGCGTGATGTCCTCGATGATGACGTCGCCGATCTGCTTGGAGGGATCGATGTCGCGGGCGTCCTCGAGGGATATCTCACTCTCCTCGTCGTTTACTTCCTCGACCACGAGCCTGTGGGAGAACACCCTGATGGTACTCTTTTCCTCATTGAGACGCACCTTTATCTGCGCGGGGAAGCCCTCTTCCTTCTTGAAAGCGGACGCAAGCCCTGCCTCGACCGCCTCTATGATCTGCTCCCTCGGAATGCGGGATTCCTTCTCCAATGCGTCGAGCACTTGGAAAAATTCTTTGTTTACCATGCTTTTATCCTCCTAAAACCTTATGTACGGCTGTACGCCGGTTATAAATTTTCTGTCATATGCTTTGTCGCCCTTTGCAGCGGCAATAGTGAGTGTGTTTTTGTCGAAACTTTTGAGTGTGCCGTGATGTTTTTTGCCATCAGCGTCCTTAAACTCTATCTCCGTGTCGAGCGCGCGCCTCATGTCGTCGTCGGTGACTATTTTTCTGTCCAGTCCTTGCGATGAGACTTTAAGCACGTACGCGCCATCAAACAGCTCGTCCACACTGTCAAGCGCGTCGGAAATCACGCCGTGCGCCGCCTCGCAAAGGTCGAGGTCCACGCCGCCCTTGCGCCATATCAGCGCCTCGACGGTGTACGCGCCGTATTCGGTGTAAAATTTCGTCTCGACAAGCTCCACGCCGTTCAGAGACGAAAGAGCCTCGCTTATCGCCGATATGACCTTCTGTTTGTTTTCCTCGCTGAGCACCGTCATTGCCTCTTGTCCTCCAACGCCGTCTGCGCCCTGCTGATGAGAGAGATGACCTTTTGTCATCACAGAGTTCTGTCATCGCCTCGCGCCTCGTTGTCTAAATCGCTCTGTCGACGACTTCCGTGCGCTTTTTGCCAAGCGCCGTCATCGCCTCGCGCTCTCCTAAAAATAAGAGTGAGCCACTGCTCACTCTAAGTTGTCACGCTTATCGTAGATAAAATATATCATATATGAAATATGATTGCAAGCGATTGTAGAAACTTTCTTAGAAAATTTTGAAACTTTTGATGAAAATCCCGCCTCTTGTTTCATGCTTGAGTCTTTATATCACTTTTCAGCCATGTCCGAGCGCTCTCATACTCCCTGTCATTCCGAGCCTGTAGAAGGATTCTCTTACACACTGTCATTCCGAGCGCAGTCGAGGAACACATTGTCCTTACCTCATAAAATTCGCTACGCTCATTATTAATAGGGATCACGTATCGCTCGTGATAACGCTATTATATTACTGTCATGCTGAGCAGAGTCGAAACATCCCCTTGATAAAGGGTACATCTTTGTACCAGGGGATTCCTCGACGCCTTACCCCAAAAAATCACTGAGTAATTATTTTGGGGACCCCTTATTGCTCGGAACGACAATATTAAATATGTCATGTTGAGCGAAGTCGAAACATCCCCTATTAAACAAAATTATCCTATTTTCTTTTTTGCAACTTCCTGCGCAGCAGCTCTTTGAACAGTTGAAAATTCGCCTCGACGTCGCTTAGCGCTCTGTGCGCCTCAGTGTGTGTGAAGTTGAGATCTTTCGCAATATTCTCAAGCGAGAAGGAGCGCCTCTCCGGCATAAGCTGTTTTGCAAGGGTGAGCGTATCCACTGAGTCGTTGTCAAAATAGTAGCCCTTCTGAGTGCCGACCCTGCGCAATATCGGCAGATCGAAACCGTCTATGTTGTGCCCCACGAGCGTCGCTCCCGCCACAAATTTATAAAAATCGGGCAATACTTTGTCTATCGTAGGCTCGAAAGCCACCATAGCGTCCGTGATATGATTGACCGCAGTAGCGCCCTCGGGGATATGCTCCGAAGGTCGTACAAGCGTGGAAAACGACGTAACGTTGCCGCCCTCCGCCCTTATCGCGCCTATTTCGATTATCTCCGTAGTCGCGACCTGCGTGGACGTTGTCTCGAGGTCGAACACGACGAACACCTTGTCCCTCATGTACTCCTCGACTGCCGCCTCTCCGTCGTCCAAAAAGCCCTGTTCGGACACGGAACTGAAGGGTTTCGGCTTTACTGTCTCGTATCTTTCGGGCACGGGCATACGCTCCACCGCGTGTATGCTGTCATAGTCTATCTTGCATCTGAACACGGCATTCACGGTATAATTCAGCATACCGGAGTAATTCGACATCGCGACGCGCCCTATGCATATGACCTCGTCGCCCTCCTTCAGCGTCGCCTCGAGCTTGTCCGCCTCTTCTGACTTTGGAAAACATACCGTCTCCATCTTCGCGGTGCTGTCGTTTATGTAGAAAGCGATTATAGGCAGCTCTTCGGGCCCGTTTTTGGGATTTTCGGGGTCAAACTTTTTATTTTTGTATTTGCGGCGCGAGAGCGAGGATACTTTGCCCGACAGCACGATATTTTCGCCCGCGGACTTTATATCTGCGATATAATTCGGCATCTGATTTATGCTCTCTATCCTGCCTTTTGAGTACAGTTTTTCGCCCGTAGTGACCTCGACCAGCCTAAGCGACGCGCCCGAAATAGCCGTCGTGGACTTAAAATACTCCTCTTCTTCCTCCGCTTTCAGCTCCGTCTCGACTGTGCATACATCAATGTGCTGCATGAAAGTGCGCTCTAGCGCGAATTTCAGCTCGTTCAGTACGTCTCCCGTCTCGAGCATCCTGCAGATCGCGGCGTCAAATCTAAGCTCCACGCGTATCATGTCGTCCGTCACGCTTATTACAAGCGTATCGCCGTTGAGCCGTCTGAATATCATTGAATTGCCTGCGTTGAAATATTCGAGGACTTTGTTTCGCACCACCGCCTCGTCCGCATACGTCTTGATAAATTTCACCGACGTCTTTATCCCTGGGCATATGGACGCGACTGCGCCCTCGATTTTGGACAAAGTATCACTGTTTTCCGTTATTTCTTTGTATTCAAACGCTGAGATCAAAAACTTTACCGTCAGCTCCTGCGACGCCTTGAGGTATGTAGCCCCGGAAAACTTGAGCATAGGAAAAGCGCCGTTCGTCACTCTGTTAAATTCTTCGATAAATTTGCAAGTTTCCATATTATTTTTGCCTTAAAGTATTCTATTTTATGTCGATTTTTAGAATAATTTCAGTTATTTTGCAGTTTATTTTTGAGCAGTATCTCAAACTCTTCAAGCAAGTCGCAGTTTTTGACTGTTTTGAATATCTCTCCGTCAACAAGCAGTACGGAGCTTTCTTTTCCGCCCGCGATGCCCAAGTCGCTGCCCTTGCCTTCGCCTATCCCGTTGAGCGGACAGCCGAGCACGGACACGCGGAGCGGCATATTTATATTCGCCGTCAACTCTTCTATTTTGTTTGCAAGCCCTTCTACGTCTATTTGCGTGCGCGCGCAGGTGGGACACGCCACGACGTCCACGCCCTGCCTCAGACCAAGCGTACGCAGTATCTTGTTCGCGGCATAAACTTCTTCGACGACGTCCGCGCTCAGCGATACTCTCACGGTGTCGCCTATCCCCTCTTGCAAAAGCGTTCCGATGCCTATCGCGCTCTTTATAAGCCCTGTTTTAAGCGTTCCCGCCTCTGTCACTCCGATATGCAGCGGATAGTCGCACATTGCCGCGAGTTTTCTGTTTGCGGCTATATTTGTCATGGTATCGCTGTGTTTTATCGCAATGACGATATTTCGCATACCGTGCCTTTCAAATACTTCCGCACATTCGAGCGCGCTCTCTGTGAGGGCGTCAACTTCGTCCATTCCTGCGAATTTCGGCGCAAGCGAGCCGCCGTTCACGCCCACTCTCACAGGGACATTGAGGTCTACAAGGCGTTTAGAAAGCTCCTCTATCTCGGAAAAGTCCGTCATATTGCCGGGGTTCATGCGCAATTTCTTCGCCCCGTTTTTGAGCGCCAAGTGAGCAAGCTTATAGCTGTAATGCACGTCCGCTATGAGCGGGAGCCCCGTCCTTTTTACTATTTCGCCGAACGCCTCCGCAGACGCCTCGTCGGGCACTGCAAGGCGGATGAGGTCGCATCCCGCCGCTTTAAGGCGCTCTATCTGCGCTATGCACCCCTCGACGTCCGTCGTCTTTGTATTCAGCATGGACTGTATGCTTATAGGTGCGTCCCCTCCTATGGCAACGTCGCCTACATACACTTTTCTCGATTTTCTTCTTTCCATAAATTCAGCCTATCATATCCTTTGTCCGTTTTTCGGTACGTCAAGCGCGCACCAAGTGGAATATATCGAGGAACACCGCAAGCAGCAACAGCAGTACGAGTCCCACCGTGTGTATGACCGCCTCCACCTTTCGCGGGACGGGTTTTCTGAATATCATCTCGATGAGCGTAAACAGCATTCTGCTGCCGTCCAGCGCGGGAAACGGGAGCAAGTTCATGACCGCAAGGTTTGCGGATATCACGGCGACGACATAGAGGAAGCTGTCGAATCCCGCCGCAGACACCTTCGCCATAACGCCTATCGTAGTAATTGTACCGCCCGCCGATTCAAGTCCCACCTTGCCCGTGATGAGCGCGCCCAACGACGCGAGTATCTT
>CANRBM010000065.1 GCA_947628855.1 uncultured Clostridia bacterium
CTAAGGTAGGAGATATTGAGGATAAAGAATGCGGCGACCTGGACCGCGCGCAGATGTCGGACGGCGACTATATCTCCGCATTGGAAGTCAAGCTGGGACAGGCGCTTGCCGAAATCGAGAGCGTCAAGGCGCTCGCACAGCGCGTACAAGCGGACTTTGACAATTATAGAAAGCGCAACAACTCCATGGCGGAAGATATGAAGGCGCTCGGGCAGTCTGCGGTCATCGAGAAGATGCTCACGGTGCTTGACAACTGCGACCTCGCAAGGAAGTATATTTCGGACGAGGCGGCGCTCACCGGGTTCAATATGATGGAAGCGCAGATACTCGGCGCGCTCACGGGTTTCGGGCTTGCCGAGGTCGAGGCGGAAGGAAAGGAGTTCGACGCAAAGACTATGAGCGCGGTGGAGCGCGTCAGGGACGAGGAAAACGCGGGAAAAGTCGTCGAAGTGTTGCTCAAGGGCTACACATTGGGAGGAAAACTCCTGCGCCCCGCAAGCGTGAAGATAGCATATGCGGACTAGTAGCCCTAAACGGCTCAGAAAATAAAAGCGGCAATCTAAACGAATTTAATTGATATAGATACGCGAATAGCGCAGATATATAGACAATAAATATGCAGCGTCCCCGCATGGGGAAAAGGAGAATAATATGGGCAAAATAATCGGAATCGATCTTGGCACAACAAATTCATGTGTGGCGGTCATGGAAGGCGGCGAGGCAGTCGTCATCCCGAATGCAGAAGGCGCAAGGACGACCCCGTCGGTGGTCGCATTCACAAAGGACGGCGAGAGGCTTGTAGGCGAGATCGCAAAGCGTCAAGCTGTCGCAAATCCCGAACATACGGTGAGTTCCATCAAGAGAGAGATGGGCTCCAACTATAAGGTGAAGATAGAGGGCAAGGAGTACACTCCGCAGGAGATCTCCGCAATGATCCTCACAAAACTCAAAAACGACGCGGAAAAGTATCTCGGCGAGAAGGTCACCGAGGCGGTCATCACAGTCCCCGCATACTTCACGGACGCGCAACGTCAAGCGACTAAGGACGCGGGCAAGATCGCGGGTCTCGACGTCAAACGTATCATCAATGAGCCTACGGCGGCGTCGCTCGCATACGGCATAGATAAGGACGAGAACAAAAATCAAAAGGTGCTCATCTTCGACCTTGGTGGCGGTACATTCGACGTATCCGTACTCGAGCTCGGCGACGGCGTATTCGAAGTGCTTGCCACATCCGGCAACAACAGACTTGGCGGCGACGACTTCGATAAGCGCATAATGGATTGGGTAGTGAGCGAGTTCAAGAAGTCCAACGGCGTCGATCTAAGCGGAGACAAGATGGCTATGCAGCGCATTAAGGAAGCCGCAGAAAAGGCGAAGATCGACCTCTCGGGAGTCACGAAGGCGAAGATATCCCTCCCCTTCATCGCTATGAACAACGGCGTGCCATTGCACCTCGAAATGGACATAACAAGGGCGAAGTTCGACTCCCTCACGGAGGACCTCGTCAAGGCTACCGTCGGCCCTATGAAAGACGCATTGAAGGAGGCGGGACTCAGCTACGGCGACATCGCGAAGGTCATCATGGTGGGCGGCTCCACGCGTATCCCCGCCGTGTACGAATCCGTCAAAGCCATTACGGGCAAGGAGCCTTATAAGGGCATCAACCCCGACGAATGCGTTGCGCTCGGCGCGGCGATACAGGGCGGCGTGCTCGCGGGCGAAGTCAAGGATATGCTTTTGCTTGACGTAACTCCGCTCTCCCTCGGCATCGAGACTTTGGGCGGCGTGTTCACAAAGCTCATCGACCGCAACACCACTATCCCAACAAGCAAATCGCAGGTGTTCTCCACAGCGGCAGACAACCAGACCGCAGTCGAGATACACGTGCTGCAAGGCGAGAGACAGTTTGCGCGCGACAATAAGACGCTGGGCAGATTTGAGCTTGTCGGCATTGCGCCCGCACCAAGAGGCATCCCGCAGATCGAGGTCACATTCGATATCGACGCAAACGGCATAGTGTCCGTCAAGGCGATGGACAAGGCTACAAACAAGTCTCAATCCATCACCATCACCGCGTCCTCCAACCTTACCGAGGCGGACATCGACGCGGCAGTCAAGGACGCTGAGAAGTATGCGGAAGAGGACAAGAAACGTCGCGCTCTCGTAGACGCGAAGAACGGCGCGGAACAGCTCATCTTCGCAATGGATAAGTTTATTTCCGAAAACGGAGACAAGCTCGAAGAGGCTGACAAGACCGCAGTAAGCGAGGCTACAAAGGCCGCAAAGGAAGAGCTTGAGACCGCGGACAGCGAAGAGGCTGTCAAGGAAATAGTCGAAAAGCTCACCAAGGTCACGGATCCCATCTTCACGAAGTTCTATCAGCAGAACCCCGAAGCGGCGGCAGAGGCGGCAAAGAAAGCGGGATTCGATCCAAATGACGCCGGGGACGGCAAGGACGGCACGGTAGACTGAAAAATAATTCGGACATCAAATATGCGGCGGGGCGATTTTCGCCCCGCTAAGCGCTAAAAGAGCTATGGCAAAAAATTATTACGAGATTTTGGGAGTGGAAAAAAACGCCACACCCGATCAAATAAAATCGGCATATAGGCAGCTTGCAAAGAAGTATCATCCCGACCTTTACACCACAAAGCCCGAGGCGGAAAAGAAAGCGGCGGAGGAGAAGTTCAAGGAGATAAACCACGCCTACGAAGTGCTTTCTGACGATCAAAAGCGCGCCGCCTACGATACGTACGGCGACGAGAACGGGCCTCAAATGGGCGCGGGCGGCTTTTCGGGCGGCTTCTCGGGCGGAACGGGCGGTTTTGGATTTGATATGGACGACATTTTCTCGTCCATATTCAGCGGATTTACGGGCGGAGGCGCAACTTCGCAGAGAGCGAATGCCCCTCAGCGCGGCAGGGATATACTCGTCTCGCTTGCGATATCCTTCGAGGATGCTGTGTTTGGTACGCAGCGCATAGTCTCCGTCAAGCGTACCGAGGAGTGTAGCGTTTGCCACGGCACGGGCGCGAAGGACGGCAAAAGCTTTAAGACCTGCCCGCAGTGCGGCGGCAGAGGACAGGTGACATCCGTCCAGCGTACGCCGTTCGGGCAGATAAGCACGACAAACGTATGCCCCACCTGCAAGGGCAAGGGCAAAGTCGTTACGGAGCCGTGTTCGGCATGCTCGGGACAGGGCAGGACGGTGAAAGCGCGCGATATCAAGGTCAATATACCCGCCGGCATAGACAGCGGACAGCGCATAACCTATCGCGGCGAGGGCAACGACGGCGTAAACGGCGGCGAAAAAGGCTCGCTCGTCGTGGAAATATCCGTCAAACCTCACAAGCTGTATGCGAGGAAGGGATTTGACCTCTTCTATGAATATCCCATAAGTTTTTACGAGGCGGCAGTGGGCGCGACGGTCAAAGTTCCGACCCCATATGGCGAAAAAGAGCTGAAGATACCCGAATGCACTCAGAGCGGTACGCAGCTCAAACTCAGAGGATGCGGTATGCCGAAGTTGCGTAGCGACTCTAAGGGCGACATGTATGTCACTGTCGTCGTGGAGGTGCCGAAGTCTTTGAGTAGAGAGCAAAAGGAACAGTTGCAAAAGCTGGCTCAGTCGATAGAGCCGAAACAGCGCCCCCTCAAAAAGGCTTTTGAAGACAGGAAATAAAACGCGCTTTTACGCAGATAATGCCTCTTCTGGCGGTAAAAACGCGCAAAACTTGCATTATATGCGCAAAATTGCGTGATAGACAAATATGCGTCGGAGCGACGCTCGAGGCGCAGGACATACGGCGGAAGAGCCGAAAAGCAACATAAATGAAATATCTTTCGATCACAGTCTCAACGATCTCACGTGATGCCGACCTCGTTGCGTCGGCGATGTTCGACGCAGGCGCGGGCGGCGTCTCCATTTTGGACAGCAATGATTTTCTCGAGCTCGTGAAGAGCGACGTCATTTGGGACTATGTCGATGAGAGCGTGCTCAAGCACAGCGACATAGTGAAAGTTTCTACCGTCGTGGAAACCTCCGACGGCGAGTTTATGACGCGTCTGAGCGAGCGGCTTGCCGAGATGCGTGAGGCGGGCGGGATCACCTACGGCGAGATAGTCTCGGAAGTCATCGACAACGCGGACTATGAAAACGAGTGGAAAAAATATTATAAGCCCATAAAGACGGCGCATATAACCGTCGTGCCCACCTGGATAAAGTACGAGCCAGCAGAGGGGGAGCGCGTCATGCGCCTCGACCCCGGGATGGCGTTCGGTACGGGGTCCCACGCGACGACGCGCATGTGTCTGGAACTCATGGATGCGAAGGATAAGGACGTTATCGACGTCGGTTGCGGCAGCGGTATTTTGGGCATAGCGGCGGCGCTTACGGGCGCTAAAAGCGTGTATATGTGCGATATAGACCCTTTCGCGGTGGAGTTCGCGACTCAAAACGCTTTGCAAAACGGCGTAGACGTCACCGTCGAGTGCGCCGACTTGCTGAAGGGCGAGCGAAAAGCCGATCTCATAATAGCAAATATAACAGCTGACATCCTCATGCGCTTTGCGCGCGATATAGACAAGCATCTGAACGCGGGCGGTTGCATACTTCTCAGCGGCATAATCGACGAGAGGCTTGAAGAAGTGGAAGCAGTGTATTTGGAGGCGGGGTTCGCGGGAGCGCGTCATATGAATTCCGACGGTTGGAATGCGCTGTTGCTCAAACGAAAACAAGAAATCTAAAGCGATAAAATTCGCTTTGTAGGCAACGCCTGTTGTGGCGGAAATAAAAATTTAGGGCACACTGTATACATAAAAGATTATGGAAATTCGCAGATTTTTTGCAGATCCAAAAGATATATCATCGGATGAAGTCATCCTTTCGGGCGACGAGTTTTCGCATATGACTCGCGTGTTGCGCTATAAGGAGGGCTTTAAGGCGGTCATCCTCGCCTCGGATGGCAAGGAGAGGCATTGCACGGTGCAAAAGATTGAGAAGGACCGCGCCATTCTGCATATTGACAGCATTGTCGAGGTCGACAAAAAACATGCGTCGATAACCCTGTTTGCGGGTAATTTGAAAAATAACAAACTCGATTTTGTAATTCAGAAGGCCGTGGAGCTTGGCGTGGACAGGGTCGTCCCCTTTGTATCCGACAATTGCGCGGAGAAAAAATTCTCCAAAGACAGGGCGAGTAGGATAGCGCTCGAGGCGGCAAAGCAGTGCGGCGCGGTGTACTTGAGCGAGGTCGAAGATATAATATCGTTTGATGAGGTCATAAAACGGATACCGAATTTTGATCAAGCGCTGTTTGCATATGAGTTTGAGAAGAAAAATCCGATATCTAAAGCGGCAAAAGGCAAAAATATCGCGATAATAGTGGGCCCCGAAGGCGGATTTAGCAAGGATGAGGCTTGCCGCGCGGCGGAGGCGGGTGCTAAGACGGTCACCCTCGGCAGACGCATACTCAGGGCGGAGACGGCGTCCATTGTCGCCACCGCGCTTGTTTTGAACAGTTTGGGGGAGCTTGACTATGAGTGACGCGCCGCGCAAGATATGCATATTCACGTTGGGCTGTAAAGTCAACCTGTACGACAGCGACGCCATGCTCGCGGTGTTCAAGGAAGCGGGTTTTGAGGTAGCGGAAGGGCTCGAATATGCGGACGTCTACATTTTGAATACCTGCGCGGTCACTCGCGAGGCGGAGAAGAAGTCCCGCCAAAGCATAGCCCGCGTAAAAAAGATAAATCCGAACGCGAGGATATTCGTGTGCGGATGCGCCTCTCAACGAGACAGTGCGCAATTTGAGAGGGTCGGCGTGGAGTATGTCGGCGGCACAGAGGGCAAGATAAAGCTTGCAAAGGACATTGTCGCCGAGCTTTTGAGCGGAAAACAGCTGCCCGCGGCGGACTTTTCCACGTCAAGCACGTATGAGGACAGCGCGGGCGTCGTAAATTTGCGTACCCGCCATTTCATCAAAGTGCAGGACGGCTGCAACAATTTTTGCAGCTATTGCATAATCCCGTATCTGCGCGGCAGGAGCAGGTCGAGGAGTATAGAGAGCATACATGCGGAGCTTGACGCATGCTTAGAGCGCGTCAAGGAAGTCGTCGTGACGGGCATAAATCTCTCCGCGTACGGCAAGGACATAGGAAGTTCGCTCACCGAGCTTATAAATACGCTGTCCGACTATGATCTCCGCATAAGGCTCGGCTCAATAGAGGCGGGCGTAGTGGACAGGGAGTTTTTGGACGCGACGACAAGGCTCAAGGCGTTCTGTCCGCATTTCCATCTCTCCCTTCAAAGCGGCGACGGGGAAGTGCTGAAGGCAATGAATCGCCGCTACACGCCCGAGGAATATCTCAAAAAGGTCGAGCTTATACGCGAATATTATCCGCTCGCGGGCATAACCACGGACATCATCGTAGCATTTCCGACGGAGACGGAAGAGCAATTTGAAAACAGCATGGCGTTTGCAAAGCGCGTCGCGTTTTCGGACATACACGTCTTTCCCTACTCGTCGCGCAGCGGCACGGTGGCGGGCAAACTCAAGACCCTCCCGCCCGAAGTCAGCGAGAGCAGGGCAAGGCGTATGGGCGAGGTCAAACAGCAGCTTATCGACGACTTTTTGGCGCTCAGTATGGGCAAACCCCAAGAGGTGCTTTTTGAGACTGTAGAGGACGGACTTTGGGTCGGACACACCCGAAATTACATCAAACTCTTCAGCGAAAACGGAGGCAGAAACCTGTTGAGAGAGGCTGTCCCCACATCGCGATATTTGGACGGCGTAAAGGAGTAAAAAACACGATTTTGGCGTAATTTTGAAATAAAATCAGCAAAAAGTTTTCCAAATTATGCCGAAAATTAGAATACTTATGGGAGACAACAAATATGAAGGATTGTATTTTTTGCAAGATAGCAAACGGGGAGATCCCCTCTACAAAGCTTTATGAGGATGAGGATATGGTGATCATCAAGGACTTGAATCCGCAAGCGAAGATACACCTCTTGCTTATCCCGAAACAGCATTTTTGCGACATCACCGAGATGAGCGACGAGCAAGCGGCTCTCCTTGGTCGTTGTCTGAAAAAGCTGTCGGAGCACGTTGATGAATTCGGACTGGGAGAAGGTTTCAGACTGGTCTCAAACAAGGGCAAACACGGCTGTCAATCTGTCCCGCATTTGCACATCCATATTCTCGGCGGTCAACAGCTCGACGAAAAAATGTGCTGAGTATTTTCTGCGCTATTTTCCAAAATGTGAACATACGCGCTAACGCACATTTTAGAATAGTTTGATCATAGCAAAACGCTCCGGAAGCGTCGCGTAAAGCGGGGCTGTCGGAGCGTTATTTTGATTTGCCGCGTTTGATTTGCGGGATTACGCTTTTATAATGTCTTTGATGACTTCGCCCGCCATTATCAAGCCCGCTACGGAGGGGACAAAAGAGACGCTGCCGGGGGTCTGTTTACGGGGAGAGGTGTTCAAGGTGGTATCATTTGCGCCGTTTTGCATATTTGGGCGCTTGCCGATCTCGTTTTTTGAAACATCGTCTGCGGGTATCGGCGTTATAGGCGGCTCCTTCGAGTAGACGACTTTGAGGCGCTTTATGCCCATTGCTTTTAGGTTGGCGCGCATTACGCGAGCGAGAGGGCATACTGACGTTTTGAAGATGTCCGCGACTTCTATCCTTGTCGGGTCGAGTTTGTTTCCCATGCCCATACAGCTTATTATCGGCGTGCCCGCCTCGTCGCAAAGTCGTACAAGCTCTGACTTCGCTTTCACGCTGTCCACCGCGTCGATGACGTAGTCATATTCGGAAAAATCGAATAGATTTGCGGTTTCGGGCAGGAAAAACAGGGGATAGGCGTTGACTTTGATGTTATTGTCAATGTCATATATACGATCCTTTGCGACGTCAACTTTAAGTCTGCCGACAGTGCTGTCGAGGGCGATGAGCTGGCGGTTGATGTTGCTTGGGGCAACGGCGTCGCTGTCTATTATGTCCAGAGTGCCTACTCCCGCGCGGGCGAGCGCCTCAAGAGCGTATGAGCCCACCCCGCCTATGCCGAAAACGGCGACCCGCGCCGCCCTCAGCTTTTCTATGCCCTCCTTTCCTACGAGCATTTGAGTGCGAGAATACTTTTCTTCCATACTCAAAATATTATCACCCTTTTGCCAAAATGAAAAGTGAAAACTCAAATTTTGCCGAGGGGCGAGCAAATTATCGCAAAAAAAACGCGAGCGAGCCGTTGATATAAGGGCTTTGCGGGCGGTATGACAATAAATGCGCTCATTATTTGCAATTTGCAACTTTTATAGACGCGGAAAATGCGTTTTGTTTAAGCGAATCACTTCTTTGCCAAATCATAGCTGACGGCAAGCAATCGGCAAATTTTTTGTGTATCCGCGTCGCCGCTTAAAACTGCGGTGAGCCAATTCTTTTTGTTCATATGGTATGCGGGCAAAAAGTGTATCCCGTCGGACAAGGTAGCCACTGTATCGGGCAGGGCGCGAATTACGGCGATATCGACTTCGCCGTCGCCGTCAAGTCCAAGTTTTTTACGTTTCAGTTCCACAAAAAGCGCGTACCATTTGTCGCTGTCTTTACGGCGCAACACCGCGTCCTTTGGAAAGCCGTCCCACAAAAACTCGAGTTCGTCCCCGAAATTTTCTTTGGCGAAGTTTAGGATGGCTTGCGACGCCAAATTTTTGAAAGTCCCGCCGTCGAAACATTTTGAGGCGATATCATCAAGCGCGCGCTCGAGATCCGCTCTCACGGCGCCCACAAACTCCCCCGTCACGCCCTCTACGAGGTGTAGGGAGTATACCTCTCCCGACGCGACGTCCACAGTCTCAGTTGAAACTTTGCCGCCTTTGTCTATCGTCACCGTCAGAAAAAGTTGTCCGCCTACAAGCTCCGTTCCATAGACATATTTGCCTTCGCGCTCCGCAAAGCCGTAAGCCTCGAGTTTTTTGAAATTCGGCGTTTTATTGTCAAAGAATGCGATGTCCAAAGCGTGTCCGTCCTCAATTAATTTTATTTTATTCCGTTCTAAGCGCGACGGCGGGCTGTTTCTTTGCGGCAATATACGCGGGGATGAGACTTGCGACAAACAGCAGACCTATGCTCAACAATATCATCAAAAATGCGGTGAGCGGCGTAAGGTTGGCGATGCCCGTGACGCCGACCATCTTGAGGAGCAGTGCGTTTATGACCGCGTTTGCGACCAAGGTCAGAATAATCGCGATGACACCCGACAGTGTGCCGATAATACCCGCTTCCGCGATGAATACGCGCGAAATATCCTTCTTTCTCGCTCCGAGCGAGCGCAGTACGCCTATCTCCTTTGTGCGCTCTATCACCGACGCGTAAATTATGATGGCTATCATTATGGATGAAATAACGAGCGAGATTATTGAGAACGCGAGCAAGATATACGTGATCACGTCCACAATTTTGCCCAGCGTAGCGGTGACGAGGTTGGATATGTCGAGGCAATAGATGTTGTCTTCCTTGTCGTGCGAGGCATTCCACGCGTCTATCGCGCTGACAATATGTTCGCGCGCCTTGACGTCATTGGGGTAGACGATTATGGAAGTCGGGTAATGTGTGTAGCCCAAATTGTCGAGAGCGTTTTCATAGTCAACCGAGCTTTTGAATTTTGCGCCGCTTATCACATTTGTTTCCTCGTTTTCTGCTTGCGCGAGCGCGATGGCGGAGTTTTTGTTTTTCTCAAGAACGAGCTGAGTGAGTTTGGGGGAGTAGGCTATGCCGTTGGCTAGAAAATTTGAGCCTGCGGAATCTTTATCCTCGCGTAGCACGCTCACTATTTTCACTGTGATGCCGTTTTCGTTCGCGTACGCTTTGTCCAAAGAAACGGTCTGATAAGTGCCGTTGCTACGCTCCGAATACCAACCGTCGTTGAATACCACTCTGTATTCTTTGCCTATGATGTCCTCGTATTTTATTTCGGACAAGTCCTCGGGGTAGGGGATGCCGATGGAGTCGAGGACGCTCGTTGACAGCCTGTTATATTTGTCCACGACGAGCGCGACTTCGTTCGCCTCGGAAGGTATGCCGCTTTCGATCCCCTCCGCCTTGCTCAGCACGGTATATTTATCCTTGAGATAGTTGAAATTGTTAAAGCCTTCCTTCCAATTGCTTGTGGATATGGATGTCAACTTGTCGTTCTTTTGCGTGATGACGTGCAACGCGACTTTGTAGGAATACAAAATGTCCACGACAAGCCCTTTGCTTTCGTTTTCAAGGTATTGAATAAATTCGTCGCTGAATTTCTGCTGTTTTCTCACGGTGGTGCTTTCCGGCTTGTACGGGTAAATACCCGTGGTGCCTTCGGGATAGGGCGTAGGTTTGTTTTTGCCTACCATATCGTCCACGACCTGGTCCACCGTGCGGAGGGGTTCTTCGACGCGCTGCCCGCGCGCTTCCCCCTCCTGCTTCTCGGCGTGGTACTGCG
>CANRBM010000066.1 GCA_947628855.1 uncultured Clostridia bacterium
CAGGACTCCCTGGAGAAGATGAAGAACATCGGCACCATGCTCATCGTGGCCCACCGGCTCAGCACCATCCAGCACGCGGACAACATCATCGTGCTGTCCCACGGGGTCATCCTGGAGCAGGGCACCCACCAGGAGCTGCTCCAGAAGAAGGGACGGTACTATCAGCTCTACACCATCCAGTTCGAGGCCCAGCAGCAGGCCCTGCGGGCGGCGGGGCAGCGGGCATGAGCGCGTATGACGCCATCATAGTGGGGGCCGCCACCACAGGGAGCTGGTTCGCCCACGCGCTGGCCGCCAGAGGCCACAGCGTCCTGCTCATCGACAGGGCGGACGAGGAACACATCGGCACGAAATACGACATCTACCACGTCTCCAAGCGGGACCTGGACCGGTTCGGCCTGCCCCTGCCCGTGAAGGGGGAGGACTGGGCCTTCGAGTTCGACGAGGGGGAGAACCGCTCCGCCCTGGATCGATATCCCAAACGCAGCCGGGAGCACATCGTGGGGATGCATATGCACCCCCATGTGCTGCGGCTGAACCGCTGGGCTGCGGAGGCCGGTGCGGAGCTGGTGTACGGCGCCTCCTTCCGGGGGCTGGAGTTCGATGAGGCCGGCAAAATTTGCGGCGTTCGATATGAAAAGGACGGCCAGACCGTGACCGCCCGCGCCGGGCTGGTGGCCGACTGCTCCGGCATCCCCTCGGTGGTGCGGACCGCCCTCCCGGAGGGCTATGGGGTGGAGACCTTCCCCATCGGCCCGGAGAATATGTTTTATGTCAACCTTCGGTATGTGAGGTTCCACGACCCCAAGGACTACATCCGCGGCCAGTGCTCCTGGGCCTACTACAAGACCTGGCGGGCCCCCCAGCCCGACCCGGCGGGGGCCATCCTGGGGGTAGGGGCCAATTTCAGCCACGAATACGCCGATGAGGTCTACGGGCACTTTGCAAAGGCCGTGAAGCTGCCGGCGCACACGGTGGAGCGGATCGAGCGGGGCGTGACCCCCTACCGCCGCCCGCCCTACTCCATGGTGGCCGACGGATTCATCGCCATGGGGGACGCCGCCTGCCTCACCAAGCCCACCTGCGGCGAGGGGGTGGCCAGTTCCCTGGTCCAGGCGGAGGTCGCCGTGGACGTGATGGACGGGCTGCTGAGAGCGGGGAAACCCCTGTCCCGGGCGAACCTCTGGCCCGTCAACAAGCGGTATGTGGAGGCCCAGGGCCGGGAGTTCGCCTCCCAGATGGCCATCGTCTCCGAGGCCGCCGCCACCAGCCCGGCGGAGAACGACTTCCTGTTTGAACACGACATCGTGTTCAACGAAAAGACCCTCCAGGCTATGGCCGAGGGGAAGGAATTGAAGCTCAGTCCCGGCGAGATCGCCCGGATCGGAGGGTGCATGGCCCTGGGGGTGGTCACGGGCAAGGTGCGGCTCAAAACCATCCGGCGGCTGCTGAAGGCGCTGGCGGACGGGGGGAGGATCTCCTCCGTCTACGCCGATTACCCGGACAGCCCCGAGGGGTTCGACGCCTGGGCGCGCCGGGCGGACAGGGCCTGGGCCTCCTGCGGCAGTATGGCGGAGGCCGCCCGCGCCGCCGAGGAGGAGTTCGGTAAATAGGCGAAAGTCAAGCCCGCCGGTTCAGCCGGCGGGCTTGATTCATGGGATAGAAGGATGATCCCGGATGCCGGAATTTCGCAATAACTGCGGCGGGCATCTTGCATACGGTATGGAAAAGTGTTACAATCGACATAGCGTCAGGCGCGGGCCTGACCATAGACAGATTTGAGGAGGCACATTCTATGGAAAAAATCGTTTTGGCGGTTTTCAAGGTGGAGAGCGAGGGCTATCAGGCCCTGACGGAGCTGCGGAAGGCTCCGGTGACCAATGATTACGTCGTGTCCCAGGCGGCGCTGGTCAAGAAGGATGCCGGCCGGATCGTCACCCTGGACACGTTCGATACCGGCGTGGAGACCAGCGACGACATGGCCGCCGGCGGCCTGATCGGCAGCCTTGTGGGGATCCTCGGCGGGCCGCTGGGGGTCCTGCTGGGCGGCGGCCTGGGTATGCTGACGGGCAGCGCCCTTGACACCGAGGACGCAATCCATAACGCCTCGCTGATCGAGAAGGTCACGGAACAGCTGGTGGACGGCGAGGTGGTGCTGATCGCGCTGGAGCCGGAGAGCGTGGAGGGCGCCGCGCGACAGGCCCTCTCCAAATTCGACGTGTCCATCGTGGAGGAGGACGCCGCCGAAGTGGAGGAGGAGATCGAGGAGGCCGTCCGGGCCCAGAAGGAGATGGAGCGGGAGGCCCGCGCCAAGCTCCGGGAGGCGAAAAAGGCCGACCGGAAGCAGAAGATCGAGGAGAACCGCGCCAAGCTGAAGGCGGACTTTGAGGCGTTCAAGGCGAAGTTCTCAAAGTAAATCAGAGAGCAGGCGGAAGGGTCCTGGGATCATCCGATCCCAGGACCCTTTTTGAGCTTTGGCGCGGGCAATTCGTCATGCATGGCTTCAAACAAACCAGTCAAAACTGGTTATTATCGCGTCATCAAAATAACATCTCTTTTGCTCCTTCATGTGGTGATTCTTTTTGTCAGTTAGCCGTTCTGGTTCATCGTCTTGCTCCCGACATACAAGCGGAAATTACCAGCGATTCGGTTTGCATATAAAAATTGTCCGCGCCCAAACTATGCTCGGATGTTCCATCCGACAAAAGAAAAACCGAAACGAAATGCAAAGGAGACGAAGGATATGTCTAACTCTAACAGCTCTAACCGCCTGGTGGTTCCCGGCGCCCGCGAGGCCATGGATAAGTTCAAGATGGAAGCGGCCAACGAGGTCGGCGTCAACCTGAAGCAGGGCTACAACGGCGACCTGACCAGCCGTCAGGCCGGCTCCGTGGGCGGCCAGATGGTCAAGAACGTGTCGCCCGTGCGAAAGACGAGTTTTTGGCGGAATGACCGCACCGCGCCGGGACACGCGGTGGAGGTCAGGTACATAGCGTGTCTCACGGTATAGGAGGAAAGCAGAAAAAGAATCCTTACGCTGTTCACCACCGAATGCAAATGAACAATGCAAGCTTTGTCATATTTATCTATTGTGGCGGAGCAATGAGAAGTTGAACAACATCTTTTATTGTATCCGTGTATAAGGTGTATCGAGTTTTACCGGTGGTCCGTTCTTGTGTTAATAGAAAATCGTTGGGCTCCATAAAACGGTCATCTCGACCGCCAAAACAGGTTTTTACCATCTTAGATCTTGCCTCACCGCTTTCGTGGGCGATGTAATTGCGGACAGAAGACATTTGAATATACATTTCATGATAATTGGCATCTAAGAAAAGCACGTCAAAAGGGTTATTTTCAAATATATGTTTAGACAGCTTTTCTATTTTTGATAAATATTCGATGTATGTACGGTTTCCTTCTCGCAAAAAAGCATTGAGCTGTGTTTCATCTCTGAAATGCAGTTTTAAGTTTGGGACAAAGCCTGTTTCAGATGGATTCCCAATCGCATATTTGATAAACAACTCAGAAAGAAATTTTTCAAACTGAATCCATATTTTAAATAACGCTACATCGTAACGTCCGTTAGGTGATTGTTGCGCCCAATTTGTCCATTGTTCAACTGTATTGATAATATCATTCGCTATCATCTGTATCCGCTCTCTCTAATACTTTGTTCAAAAAGGTTACTCTCTTAATGCGTTCAACTTTATTCGTCGTCCTACTCTTGTGGTACTTCTCAAATTCTGAAAACTCTCCATACAACCCCAATTCATTGTCCTTGTCTTCAATATTGCTTTCGTAATCATTGATAAATTGGACAAGAATGTTGTATAGTAGTGGGAGATTATCATTGATGTTTTCGCTTGAGAACAGTACGTTTCGGGGCAAATCTATATTTGGAATACCATACATTTGATTTGCCAAAGAACAATACAAAGTAAAGAAATAGTTTTTATTGCCAAAGCACCCGTTTGCACCATTAAAGTAATTATAAACATTTTTGAGAACTTCCATTATTTCAGACATCTTTGCTTCTACCAGATCACTGTCCGGGAAGGTCTTATCATATTTTTTGTATATGTTCTCAAGAAAAGTAGGAGTCTCCTCTACAATACCTTCAACCAGCAGAATGAGCAGTGAATTAATCAACTCTGAATCACGCATTCTAGCGCAATCATTATCTGTGAAGAGATGATTAATCAGGAAAAAATTCCTGTATCTTGTCGAAAGTCGATATACAAGGACTTTAAACTCTCCCCAGTATTTAGAATTTCGGATTTCCTGCTTATTCAAAACGATGTTATTTGAATTAAGGCGGGCGAACATATCATAAATAATGCTTTCATCTTTTTCAGTAACTACTTCTGCTAATATCTCGTATTCCAAGATAGATTCCTGCATTTCCGGGTCAAGATCAGAATACTTCTTTCCGCCGAGTTCTTTGTTGTGAGATTTTTTGATTGCAAACTCCTCGGTTACAACGTATTCCAATATTGCCCGTACCCGCTGCTGTCCATCAATGATTTCTCTGTATGTCTTTTTCGTATTTACATCAATAACTTGTCTCAGAAAAATGGGCGGTATTGGTAAACCACGAATGATGGTATCAATCAGGTATGCTTTTGCCTTTTCGTTCCAAACACTGTTGCGCTGGTATTTCGGTGAAAGTTCCATCTCCCTTTTCTCATGCCATTGGACCAGGTCGCTAATTGTTATGATTTTAGCTGTTGTCTTTTTCAAATTAATACCCCCAATTATTATGCTGATTTCTGTGAACATATGGTTTTACAGGCAGAATCGTCCGGGATAATACAATTCTAGGGATTGCAGCAAGTCTTGACCGTTCATAATAATTACATTTGTAATGCGAGCTTCATCTCTGCCATCCGGCGTGAAATCAGAAGTAGTGATTACCCATGCACGACTTGCATGTCTACTCCTCATATAGCTGTCAACACGCTGGATTGGCGTTGACCCGATGTTATTGCCAGGGCGATACCGTTTACATTGTATGAGTTCAAGTTCTCCCTGCGTATTGGTAGCTAGTACATCAACACCACGGTCACCGGAATGTCCTATGACTTCGGCATTTACAAATCCCCTGCGCACAAAGTAATCAGCAATCAGTCTTTCAAAATCCACAGGGGCCATTGCACATAGATGTTCCCGCCCATCTGCTTCCTGTTCAGTGTTGACAACAGCGCGAGCAAAAAACTTGCCTTGTTCAGGGTCTTCAACTGCATATACATTTAGGAGTTCAGGAATCAATCTGTTTGCAGTATGTAACTGATTAATGATTTCTCTGCTACCATTTTCCATATAGGACGCAAGATGAATCACATAATCTTCAAAAGTAAATCCTTCACCATTTGCCGTGAGTTCCTCAATGACTATTGGCGCAAATTCACGCAGGCGAGTCTCGGCGTTCATTTCGCGATTCATCAGAGTATATGGGGACAAGCCCGTTAAACGGTATTGCGCCCCATTCCTTGTGGTAAAACGTTCTAACGTTCGATTGATCCTATCTGCATACATGGGATGTGCGAGCCTCATCAACCTAGTTCTACGCAGTTGAGACTGAAATTCTTGGTTAAAGCGTGTAATGGTAAATGGGTTCCCTTGGTCTGTTGCCGCAGAAGAAGCTGCCAGAAAAACGAGTTCGTCAACATCGGTTTCACCTTCGTACCATCTTCGCTCATTTTCCCGCAGTTTTATAAAAATAAAGCAAACATCGTTCTTGAACGTCCATGCCGCCGAGGCTAAAGCTCTCATTGAAGGATCAGCGATACCCGTAGAGATGGTTAAGAGCGGCTCAAAGCCATTGCGCCTTCCGTAATCTTTCAGCTTGTTTAGGTCACTGACCCAGTCCCGCTGCTGCGGCCTGAAATAAAGAACCATAAACCCATGTTCACGAACGACACGATTTGCTTCTGAGAATAACACTTCTATATCGGCGAGAAATTGTTCTTTTCCGTGCTTGTCTACTCTTGATGGCGCATTGCTAATAACGACTTCTTTGCGAAGGCGGTCGGCATCGGAACTGAGCGAGTACCCCATGAGAGGATGGACTCTTTGCGCGTGTTCAAAGTATTGCGCGTTGTCCCCATATGGTGGATCTGTCAAAAGGAGATCGACCGTGTTAGGATGGATTGTATCAAAAAACTGCCGATAATCCATAGAACTGACCGTTAGTTTTGTTAGGTCAAAATCCTGTGCCGCAATATACCGTTTCCGCTCTTCTAGCTTTTCCAAGAACCTGTGATATAAATTTGTTTCCTTTAAGCGATTTGCAGGGCAATGGTTGTCCTGACTTTTACTGCGGTAATCAGTGTATTTCCCGCAGTGGGCAATTGAGATGAATGTATCCTCAAAGAATGGACGCGTAGCATCTGGAAGTTCAGCAATGGCGTTCTTTAGTGTCATCAGAGCAATTTGTTGACGCTTAGAGAACAAATTGCGATACACGGTAAATTGGGGAGCAGTGTAATTTAACCGGGAATTCTCAATCAATTCAACATCTGGGAAATCACACGGCATAGATTCCACTTGAATTCGCACTGCCTCATCAAAGTCATCGTAATGCTTTTCTTTGCAGCCACAATGACATCTATATCGATTTTCCCTAAAAATCACGTTTTCTCCATGTGCGCCAAGTCGTTCATGCTGAATCGGATGGTAATACTCAAGAGGTTCGCGATCAAAAAAGAGGCCATCAAAGGGCAATTCTGCCCCACAGTTTGGACACCGAGTTTTGTATATAGAATCCATAATGGGTTTTACCCGTTGAGCGACATGGCGCAAAGCCGCATCATACTCCGCGGGAGTAGGTACACCACGGAACGGAGCTGTGGACATGCGATAAGCGTATGGTTCCCATTCATTAAAGAGCATAGTGCGACCTATATCAAGTGCAGCATATGCGAAAGTGCCAGAACCGCCAAATGGGTCTGTAATAACCGCATTCTCATCTGTAAGATTTTCAATTAGCGTCCTTGCAATCGTGCGACTCTTTCGCCCAATAAAAGGAAAAATCTGCTCGGATTGATCCCGCGGTTGACTGTTGAGTATTGTACTCTGTAAGTGAACAATTCTCTGGCGCAGATCTTCCTGTTCAGCATAGTCTAATAACCAATACATTATTTGCTCCTCCACACTCCATCCTGAAATACAAAGGAATCACTGATTACATCAACAAAGGTCTTGTACTTTGTTGACAGCACCTGTAAATACCCTTGTTCAAAGGACTCTTTAAGCATACCAAAATCATACAAATCTTGTGAAGTAACTTCAGCACGTTCAGAAATTATTTTGTTGGCACACTCGATTGCCAATTTCTTTGCATCATCAATGCTGCCGTCGAATGAACAATTCTTATCAGTTTCTCCCTTTTGGAAGACCACAATGTAATTCCCGTCCAAAGTTCCTTTTGGGGTCATTACAGTTTTAAATGATTTTCTTGGTGTTGCGCTCGGAATTTGGCCACAATATACCATGCCATATTTCTGCATCAACTTGAGAATATCACTCCAAGATTTTAAGTCGAATGAATGATAGAACATAATAAAATATCCATTCATTTTCAGAGCGGGAGAAATGCGTTTTAGAATTGCACCAAAGATATTATAAAAATCATCTGCATTCTTATTTCTGCTTGGAGCATCAGAAACAACCAATTCCTCCTTAAGGCACTCATCAGTAAAGCCTGGCCATCCCAGGACATGATACCAAAGCTGATTATACTCAAGATATGGGACTTGGTCTGTATAGGGCGGATCCGTTAAAATCAAATCCACAGATTCATTTGGTAGCATACATAGCGGTATATCTTGCGCAGGCATATTCCCGAGAACTACATCTTTTTCCTTGTCTTCAATAAAGCATTTACAAGTCTCGCTCAGGTAAGCTAGGCCTTCCTTGAACGCTGCTGCTTTCTGTTCGATTACCATAACAGCATTCCTTGAAGTGACATTCTTTTTTGGTAACCAATACGGCATTTGGCTAGAAGCTTTCTTATCAGAAAGTTTGATCAAGTTAATTGCAGATGAAACCAGTAACTCTAGCACATTGTAGCCGTAGTTATTTTGATATGAATGAAGAACTCCGATTATCTGATCGATAGCAACTAAATTCCGATTACAGAAGTAACTATATACCGAGGCATCAGTACTTATAGCAATCCGAGAATTTGGTATCAAAGCGCAGTTTTTGATATTCTGAATGCTATGCTCTTCTAGTGATCTATACTGGTCAATAAACGAGTTCGTTGCGCTGGTTTTCTTTCTTCCTGTAAGCTTTCCGTTTTTATGAGTTCTGTACCAATATATAGTTGGAACAAGCTCCGTACCACATTGATCAAAATGGCATCTTTCCAAGATGCGGGTCTCACCTTCATCATCAAATTCATACAAAGAATTACATACGGCTCTTACTTTTTCGCAAAAACAGTCTATTGTTTCCTCGACTTTGTCTAAGTTCCATCTTGTCAAAGAAGTGCAGCAAAGTTTATATGCCAATAAGTTAATATCAGTACCTATTGCTTTTCGGCCGAGCTTACTGGCCTCAATAATTGTCGTCCCTGAACCAAACATAGGGTCAAATACACAACCGTCATTTGGGCAAAAACGCTTAATGATTTCTGAAACAACATTATAAGGTTTGCGTGCCATATAATTGTGCATAAAGCCTGCTGGGTTATCGACGATAGGCTTAAGGTCCTTAATTATGCCTAGCTTTTCATCTACGCTATGCGCGTTTCCTTGTGGCCTACAAATAAAGATATATTCATCGACATTTGATGTTGAGCTACGACCTTGCTTTGAATGGCTTAGTTCTATTTTTTCAATTATGATATCGTATTGTTCCTCGGCCAAAGATTGTAGATCTGAAATCTCCACAATCGAATTATCGGAATAGCTAATCATCAGCCAGGTACTTGCTTTGGAGCACTTTGTAATGAGCGTTCTGAAGGCGTCTAAAGCCTTTGATTTTTTCCCGAAATCGGACACCTGCCTGCTTTCCCTGTATCTGCCAATCGAAATTTCGTGTGTCTGCGGATTGACAGCCATTGCAGGGTAGTCATACAAGCATAGTGTATTCAAGATGTGGTAGTACCTTGAATAGTGCTCCTTGAAATAGGGAGGATCAGCATATACAATCGTGCTATTATCCAACGATATAGCATCCAAACAGTCCGAAAAATCTAGGTTATAGCAAGTGACATTGCCGTTCCCCTCTTTAGCGCATAGTCCTGCTTCACGATATTCCATTAATATAGATTTACATTCTTCGATAATGTTGGTTTTTCTTTTTGATATCAAATTATCGCACGTTGCTTTACTCTTCACTTTTAAGAACTGAGCAAAATGTGTCGTTGTAGAAGCCGTTGCACTCATAGCAGACATTAGAACAGCTAACAAAACATTTTTAGTGCGATTATCTTCGATTTGTTCAATAGAACTGCGGATCGCATCGATTTGGCAACACTGTGCAATGCCAAAATATGCATTAGCATAATAAGTCAAAAACAAACATGGAAAATCTAATACTGGAACATTCCCGGGCGTTATCTGCGATATCAGATTTGAAATCTCTTTCATGCGAGAATCTTCGCTTTTGGGTGTAAATACAGAGGGGGTATTTTCGCAGAACGTCTTATATTGCTTGTAGTCTACGTTGCTATTAAAAAACTCCTTTTCCGCAGACAGTGCTGAAGAGACTCTTGCTTCTATAAGCGCATACTGTTGCTCTACTGTCGCCCAAAAAGATGTCTCATCAGAAATCGAGAAATCACATCCGTTCAAAATAGCTTGATTGATAATATACGCATAATACTCAATGTCATTACTTATGACATTCTTATGAGGCTTAATGGCATAACCAACAGAACCTGTCCCTGCGAACAAGTCAACAACAGTTTTGATTTGCTTGTTTTTTATTATAGGTTCACATATATGAGAAATAATACGCGCCTTGCTCCCCATATATTGAAGTGTTGTAATTTCATTATACCGATTCATTTTATTCACCTTAATAGTTCGTCCAGTTTTGGTAGTCTACGTTTTTCAGAAGTGATTACAGAAGTAGGCTACCGATGTTCCAGCATTGTTCCAATCAATTTCTCCGTCTGATCTGCCATGAACAGCGGGATATTCAGCACGTCCCCGTCCAGTTTCAGATTGTCCAGCGAAAACCGTACCCGCAGCTTGACCTCCTCCGGGAACAGTTCCTTGAACTTTCGCAGGCTCTTGCTGGCGGTGTTGGCCTCGGACTTGACCTCCACCGGGAAAATGTCGTTCTCCCGCTGAATGAGGAAATCCACCTCGTAGGGCGGGTTGTTCTGGCTCCAATACCGGGGCAGCACCTCAAACTGAGTGACCAGCGTTTGCAGCACATAGTTTTCCGTCAGCGCTCCCTTGAACTCCGTAAAGAGCCGGTTGCCCTCGCCAAAGGCG